>NZ_JBXAEW010000001.1:0-305659 GCF_056782315.1 Arthrobacter paludis | reverse complement strand
TCTAGATATCCCACGGACGTAACTTGTCAAGCGGCTGCTTGGAGTGTGGGAGTGTCCTCTGCGGTGTGCCAGGCTGTGGCTTCGTCATAGGTGGTGTGGTGGCGTAGGCAGCCGTGGAGGATGCCCACGAGCCGGTTCGACAGGGCGCGCAGGGCCTGGTTGTGGGTGGATCCCTTGGCCCGTTGCCGGTCGTAGTACTTCCGGGCCCCGGGCGAGTGTGTCAGGGCCGAGAAGGCCTGCAGATAGAGGGCGTCGGCGAGTCTGCGGTTGCGGGCGTGGCGGGCCAGCACGGCCCGTTTCTGGCCGGAGGCCCGGGTGATCGGGCTCATCCCGGAGTAGTTCTTCCGGGCGCGGGCATCGGCGTACCGGTCGGGGGCGTCCCCGAACTCAGCAAGTACCCGGGCCGCCAGGACCGGCCCCAGGCCCGGTTGGCTGAGGTAGATCCCCGCGTCCGGGTGCCGGCCAAAACACCGCTCCACCTGCCCCTGGAGCTGCTCGATCTGCGTGTTCAGGGCCCCGAGCACGGCCACCAGCGCCGCAGTGGCGGCCGCGTGGGCCTCCTGGATGCCGGGCCGGGCGGTGAGCTGCTCCGAACGCAGGGCCTGGACGATGGCCTCGGCCTTGGACTGCAGGTTGCGCTGCCGCCCGCCGCGCACGAGCAGGGCCTTGACCCGGGACACGCTCAGCCGGGCCCCCGCCTGTGGGCCGGGAGCGGCGGCAAGGACGGCCAACGCGTCCGCGCCGTGCAGGTCCTGTCCGAACGCGGCCAAGGCGGCAGGGTAGTACTCGCGCAATCCCGAGCGCAGCACGTTCGCCTGCCGGGTGCGCGCCCACACCAGCGACTGGTGGGCCCGGGCGAGCACCTTGGCCTGTTCGGCCACGTCGCTGTCCGGGACCACGGGGCGGTGCTCGCTGCGGTCCACGGCCACGATCCGGGCCAGGACCTGGGCGTCGCCCTTGTCCGACTTCGCCCCGGCAGTCCCGTACCGTTGGCGGTACCGCGCCGATTGCGCCGGGTTGATCGCGTACACGTGGTAGCCGGCGGCCAGCAGGGCCTGCACCCAGGGTCCGCGGTCGGTCTCGATGCCGACCACCACCTCTGCGGGATCCGCGTCCTCGGGCAGGTGCTCCGCGACCAGGGCGTGGAAACCGGCGATCCCGGCCACGCCTTCCGTCAGGCGCTTGTGCGCCACCACCTGTCCCGCGGCATCGAGAACCGCCACGTCGTGGTGGTTCGCTGCCCAATCGTCTCCAACGAACAACATCGCCGATTCCTCCCCTGTCCTTGGGCCTCCGCTCCGGGCCTCCTCGGGGAGAAAGGCAAACCCGCACGACCTAATGGATCAGTGCTCCCACAGGGCACGACATCCCACCAGAGCTCTGGCCAGCCTTCCTCACCGGCCGACAGCGGCACGATCTAGACCTAGGGCTCAAAAGACCCGGGGACGCAGAGTGCTCAGCCGCCAGCGGCTCGGATACCAAGTCTCACCAATTCAGAGGGACCGGTACACCCCCATTAGGGGCGGACGGTCCGACGTCGTGTCCCGCCTGCACGGGCGGGCCCACGGCCGTGCGGAGGGACCCGCCGCGCGGGCCTGCTCGCGCTACGGGGCGGCGATCCCGTGCGCGCCCTCCCGGCGGTGGTCGTCGGCGCCGACCAGCGTGCCCTTCGAGTAGTCGATCTCGAGTGCCTGCACGGAGCCGAACACGGCCTCCTCGAGCGTGACCACGTCCGGCTGCCAACCGCGGCGCTCGAGCAGGGCGGACAGCTGCGCGTCCGGTTCCTCCTCGAGGGCGATGGTCCCCTCCTGCAGATGCGAGCGCGGGGCCGTGACGGCCTCCTGCAGCGGCTGGCCCTTCAGGCCCCACCGGATGATGACCGAGGAGAGGATGTTTGGGATCTGGTGCCCGCCGGGGGTCCCGATGACCAGCTCCGGCCGGCCGCGTCCGTCGAGGACCATGGACGGCGCCGACCAGCTCACCGACTGGCGCCCCGCCTCCGGCTGGTTCTTCGGGGTGTCGAGCGACTCGAAGCGCGAGAGCTGGTTGTTGAGGAAGAACCCGCCGACGTACCCGGCGCCGCCGCCCCAGAAGTTGGTGATCGTGTTGGTCATCGACACGGCCACGCCGTCCGAATCCACCACGGAGATGTGCGTCGTGTTGCCGGCCTTGATGGGGGAGGCGCCGTCCGCGGCCGCCCCGCCGTCGGGCCCCGCCGTCGCGCGCGCCGCCGGTGCGCCGACGGCGGCAGCGGCCCCGCCGGCACCCGCCGCGGCGCCCGCCCCGCCGGACCCCGCGTCCGGCCCGGCGCCGGCGGCGCTCGGGCCGCGCGACATCAACTGGGCGTTGCGCTGGGGGTCGGTGATCCGCTCCACGGGCACGTCGACGAAGTCGGGGTCGCCGAGCTCGCGGGTCACGGTGCCGTCGGCGAGGGTCCACGCGTCGGCCAGGATCCCCGTGTACTCGGCGGAACCGGCCGGAACGTCGGCGATCCCCGCGCCCTCGGCGGCCTGCAGCATCTGGATCAGCGCGGCGCCGGGCAGCGGCGGCGCGGCGGAGAGCACCTCGAGGTCCCCCACCTTCCCGGAGACCGGAGTGGTCTTCTCGACCTCGTAGTCGGCCAGGGACGCGCGGTCGATCCCCGCGGCCCGGTCCAGGGCGGGCACGAGCGAACCGGTGTAGAACGCGTCGGCGCCCTCCGTGGCCAAAGTGCGCATGGTCGCGGCCAGCTCCTTCTGGACCAGCCGGTCGCCCGCGCCGAGCGGGAAGCCCAGACCCTGGTGGAAGTGGTCGAGCCCGTCGGTCGCCCGGGGCCCGAAGTCGCTGTCGAGGCGCACCGCCAGGAACTTGGAGACGGGGAACCCGTTCTCCGCCAGGTCGATCGCCGGCTGCAGGAGCCGCGACCACTCGAGTTCGCCGTGGTCGGCGTGCAGGCGCTCCATGCCGGCCACGAACCCGGGGATCCCCGTCCCGGACTCGGGGATGCTGCCGTCGTTGGGGACGACCTCGCGGTAGTCGTAGGTGACCGGTTCCGTCCCGCCTCCGGCGATGATCGCGGACCCGCCACCGCCGATCCCGGAGGCGTGGGGCTCGACGACGGCGATGGCGAAGGCCGTGGCCACCGCCGCGTCGACGGCGTTGCCTCCTTGGTCAAGGATCCGCATGCCGGCGTCGACGGCGGCCGGGTGCGCGGCGCTCACGCCGTGCTGCTTGAGCAGCGCGTCGGCCTTGGAGGCGCTGGCGGACGACGACGGGGCCGCGCTCGTGGACGGGGAGGGCGACGCGGACGACGACGGGGGCGCCGAGGAGGTGCCGGGGCTCGTGGGGGCCGGCTCCGGGGAACCGGTGCAGGCGGCCGTGAACAGGAGCAGCGGGGACAGGGCGAGGGCGGCGAGGCGGGGGAGCCGGGCGACCATGGGGGCCTCTCGTCGACGAAGGGGGTCCGGACCGATCCTAGGCCACCTGCCTCGCCGGTCGTTACCGAAATGGAACACAGGGCGCGCCGCAGCCCGTATCGTGGAAGCGGGGGGAACGTCCAGAGTCCACGAAACCGAGGAGAGACCCATCCGCGACGCTCCCAGGGAGAACCGCGTCCACGGCGGGCACGGCGTGTCGCCGCGCCCCCGGGGTGGAGCGATGCGCCTCGTCGGGATCGACGCGGCGCGCGCCGCCGCGATCGTGGGCATGTTCGCCGTGAACGTGGGTCCCCGCGACGGCGAAGGCGCCCTGGCGTTCCTGTACGGGCTGCCGCTGGGCCGGGCTTCCCTCCTGTTCGTCGTTTTGGCCGGGGTCGGCCTGTCGCTGATGACCCGGCGTTCGCGCCAACCCGGCGGGACGCTGCCCTGGCGGCTGCTGCTGTGGCGGGCGGCCCTGCTCCTGTTCGGGGGGCTGGCCCTCCAGGGCCTCGAGCACGACGTCCGCGTGATCCTGCCGCAGTACGCGCTGCTGTTCCTCCTGGCGCTGCCGCTGCTGCGCGTTCCTGCGCGCGCCCTGGCCTGGACCGCCGGGGTGGGCGCCGTCGCGGCGCCCGTCCTGTGGCTGGCGGCCCAGTGGGTCGAGGGCCGCGAATACGAGTTCGAGCCCGCGGCCTTCGGGGACCCGCCGCTGCAGATCCTGCACTCGGTGGTGCTGTCCGGGCCGTACCCCGTCCTGGTGTGGGTGGTCCCGTTCGTCTTCGGGCTGTGGCTGGGCCGCCTCGACTTGGCGGACCACGCACTGCGCCGCCGGCTGCTGGTGTGGGGACTCGCCGCGATGGTGGCCGGGTTCGGGGTCTACCGGCTCCTGCTCGCGCTGGCCGGGGAACCGTCCGGCCCGACGTCCCCGCTGATGCTGATCTCCGCCGTCGACCACTCCCAGATGCCCCTGTGGCTGCTCTCCGGCGGCGGCAGCGCGGCCGCCTGCATCGGCCTGTTCCTGCTGCTGGAGCGCTGGGTCCGGCGCCGGATGCGCGCCGTCGTCGACCTGGGCCGCCTGGCCCTGACGAGCTACGTGGTGCACCTGCTCGTGCTTGCGGCGTGGGTGCGCCCGGAGCCGACCACGGTCGTCGAGGGCGTCGCCGTCACGCTGGGCCTGTCCGCCGGCTGCCTGCTGTTCGCGACGCTCTGGCTGCGCCGGTTCGCGAACGGCCCGTTCGAGGAGCTCCTGCGGTTCTCCTGGGTGCGCCCGCGTCGCGCCGGCGACGCGCCTCCCGCTGCGCCTCCCGCCGCCCCCGCGGCCCAGGGCGCGGTCTCGCCCGACGTTTCCGCAGCCCCCGCGCCGGCCCGGGACGAGGGGCCCGCGATCGCCGGTGCGGGCTCCCCCGACGTCGCCGCGCCGAAGCCGGTCGCCCGGGCGGCTGGCCTGCGCGGCGTGCCGGTCGCGCCCCGCGGCCGTCCGGCCGCGAACCGGCATCCGGCAGCCTAGGCCGCACCGCGGGCGCCCCCGCGCGGGGTGCGTTCGGCTACGGTGTCCGGCGCCGGAGCGTGGCGCTGCCCAGGGCGATCGCCCCGACGATCCACGCGCCGATCGCGGCCAGCAGCCAGCCGGTCGTGGCGTCCTCCGTGCCGGCGGCGACGTCGCCCAGGGCGTCGATCGCGTGCGAGAGCGGCAGCCAGTCGCTGACCGCCTCGAGGACCGCCGGCAGCTGCGCCCGGGGAAGGAAGATCCCGCCCAGCAGGATCTGCGGGAACACGAACGCCGGCATGAACTGGACGACCTGGAACTCCGAGCGGGCGAACGCGCTGGCCAGCAGCCCGAGGGCCGTGCCCAGCAGGGCGTCCAGGACCGCGACGACGAAGAGCAGCCAGGGGTTGCCGGCGATCTCCAGGCCGCACACCCACACGGCCCAGGACACGGCGATGCCGGTCTGCACGATGGAGAGCAGGCCGAACGCCAGGGCGTAGCCGAGGATGAAGTCGGCCTTGCCCAGGGGCATCGCCAGCAGGCGCTCGAGGGTCCCGCCGCGGCGCTCGCGCAGGGTCGCGATGCTGGTCACGAGGAACATGACGACGAACGGGAAGAGGGCGATCATGGCCGGGCCGATGTCCTGGAACACGTCCGTCTCGTCGAAGATCCAGGCGACGAGCCCGATGAGCAGGGACGGGACCACGAGCAGCAGCGCCACCGTCCGGTGGTCGTGGCGGACCTGGGACAGGACCCTTCCCGCGGTGGCCAGGGTGCGGGCCGGGCTCACCGGGGGCCTCCCGCGGCGTGCCGGATCAGGTGCAGGAACGCGTCCTCGGCCGTGCGGGTGCCGGTGGCCTCGAGCAGGCCGCCGGGGGTGTCGTCGGCGATGATGCGGCCCTCGCGCATCAGGAGCAGGCGGTCGCAGCGGGTTGCCTCGTCCATGACGTGGCTGGAGACGAGCAGCGTCGTGCCCTCCCCGGCCAGCGCCTTGAACAGGCCCCACAACTCGACGCGCAGGACGGGGTCGAGGCCCACGGTCGGCTCGTCGAGGACCAGCAGTTCGGGCCGGCCGAGCAGCGCGGCGGCCAGCGACACCCGGCTTCGCTGGCCTCCGGAGAGGTCCGCCGCCAGGGAGCCCGCGTTCCCGGACAGTCCCGTCCGTTCGATGACGCGGTCGGCGTCCCCGGCGGGGGCGCCCGCGACGCGGCGGAAGTACTCGAGGTTCTGGCGGACGGTCAGGTCGTCGTACACCGCCGGGACCTGGGCCATGTAGCCGACCCGGCGGCGCAGGTCCGCGGATCCCGCCGGCCGGCCCAGGACCTCGACCTCCCCGCCCCGGACGATCTGCGAGCCGACGAGGGCCCGCATCAGGGTCGTCTTGCCGCACCCGCTGGGCCCGAGGAGCCCGACGACGGCGCCGCGCGGGACGTCCAGGTCCAGCCCCGCGAGCACGGTGGCGCGGCCGCGCCGGACGGTCCGGCCCCAGAAGCGCACAGAAGCGCCGCCGCCGTTTCCGCCCGTCGCGCCGCGCATCGTCGCCCTACCAGGAGGTGTCCCGGGCGCGGCCCTCTTCGTAGCCGGCCGCCGACTGGATGCCCACGACGGCGCGCTCCCGGAACTCCCGGATGGTGCCGGCGCCGGCGTACGTGAACGACGAGCGGACGCCGGAGACGATGCCGTCCATGAGGTCCTCGACGCCGGGGCGTTCCGGGTCCAGGTACATCCGCGAGTGGGAGATGCCCTCCTCGAAGAGGGCGGAACGGGCGCGGTCGAACGCCGACTGGCCCTTGGTGCGGTGCCGCACCGCGCGGGCCGAGGCCATCCCGAAGCTCTCCTTGTAGAGGCGCCCGTCGGAGTCGCGGACCAGGTCGCCCGCGGACTCGAACGTCCCGGCGAACCAGGAGCCGACCATGACGGAGCCGGCGCCGGCGGCCAGGGCCAGGGCGACGTCGCGCGGGTACTTGACGCCGCCGTCGGCCCACACCTCGGCGCCCTGCTGCGCGGCCTCCGCCGCGCACTCGAGCACGGCCGAGAACTGCGGCCGCCCGACGCCGGTCATCATGCGCGTCGTGCACATGGCGCCGGGCCCCACGCCGACCTTGAGGATGTCCGCGCCGCCCGCGACGAGGTCCGCGACGCCGGCGGCCGAGACCACATTGCCGGCCGCGATCGGGATCCGGCGGCCCGTCCGCTGGGCGAAGTCGTCCCGCGCGGCCGCGGCCGCGGGGAGCGCCTCGAGCATCTTCTCCTGGTGCCCGTGCGCGGTGTCGACGACGAGCACGTCGAGCCCGGCCTCGAGCAGCTCGGCCGTCTTGGCGCGCACGTCGCCGTTGATGCCGACGGCGCCGCCGACCATGAGCCTGCCGTCCGGGTCGGTGGCCGGGGTGTAGATGGCCGAACGCAGGACGCCCTTGCGGGTGAGCACCCCGGCCAGGGCGTCGCCGTCGAGGACGGGCATGAAGTCCAGGTGCCGGGCGGAGAGGGTGTCGAAGACGCGCCGCAGGTCCTCCCCGCGGGCGGCCGTGACGATGTCCGTGGTCATGACCTCGGAGATGCGCGCGAAGCGGTCCACGCCCTGGCAGTCCTTCTCGGTGACGATGCCGACCGGGCGGCCCGCGTCGAGGACGACGGCGGCGCCGTGCGCCCGCTTGCCCAGCAGGGACAGCGCCGTCGTCACGGCGTCGTCCGGGCCCACCGTGATGGGGGTTTCGAGGACGGTGTCGGCGCCCTTGACGCGGCCCACCATGTCCCGGACCGCCTGCGGGGCGATGTCCTGGGGCAGGATCGCGACGCCGCCGCGACGCGCGACGGTCTCGGCCATGCGCTGGCCGGCGACGGCGGTCATGTTGGCGACGACGAGCGGGACGGTGGTGCCGATGCCGTCCGGCGTCGCCAGGTCCACGTCCATCCGGGACGCGACGCCGGAGCGGTTCGGGACCATGAAGACGTCGTTGTAGGTGAGGTCGTGCTGCGGGGCCATGTCGTTGAGGAACTTCACCCGGCCAGCCTAGCCACGGGCGGGTGCCGGGGGCAGGGGAGCGGCGGCGGCGGGCGAATTAGGCGAGGAAACCGGCACTAATTTTTGCGGGGGAAGCGGGCGTACGGTGGGTCAAAGGCCCGCATCCCGCGGGCCCAGACGAGGGGAACGAACGCCATGACCGTCACCGTACCGGTCGCGGACTGCACCGTCGAGAACTGTTCCTTCAACGACCACCGGCACTGCGGCGCCGCCGGCATCACGATCGGCGGGGCGGACGAGCACGCCGAGTGCGCCACGTTCGTGGACACCGGCCAGCACGGGGGCCTGCCCAAGGTCCTGGCCTCCGTCGGGGCCTGCCAGCGCGGCGAGTGCGTCCACAACGACCACCTGATGTGCACGGCGTCCGAGGTCCACGTCGGGCCCGGGGCCGACAACGCCGACTGCCTGACCTACAAGCACGCCGTCTAGCCCGCCGACGCCCCCACCCCGGTTGGTTCCCCGGGGCGGGGGCGTTCGCGCGCCCGCGGGTTCGCGTGGGCAACCGGGGCCGCGCCGCGAACGATTGTTGAACAAAGCCTTGCGCGGATTGTTGAACAACCTGTAGGCTTCAATGCACGCATTCCCTGTGACCCCCATCACCCACCCCCGGATGGATCGAACCATGCACAACACCGGAACCACCCCGAAGATGACGCCGGCCGCGCGGCGGACCGCGCTGCTCGGCGCCATGTTCCTGATGGCCACCAGCGCCATCGGGCCGGGCTTCATCACCCAGACCACCGTCTTCACCGTCCAGCTGGGCGCCGCCTTCGCGTTCGCGATCCTCGTCTCGATTCTCGTGGACATCGCCGTGCAGCTGAACGTCTGGCGCGTCGTCGGCGTCTCGGGCCTGCGCGCCCAGGAGCTGGCCAACAGCGTCCTGCCCGGCGCCGGCTGGGTGCTCGCCGCGCTGGTCTTCCTCGGCGGCGTCGTCTTCAACATCGGCAACATCGCCGGCACCGGCCTCGGCGTCAACGCGATGCTCGGGCTCGACCCGAAGGTCGGCGGGGCCGTCTCCGCCGCCATCGCGATCCTGATCTTCCTCTCCAAGCGCGCCGGCATGGCCCTGGACCGCATCGTCGTGCTCCTCGGCGCCGTGATGATCCTGCTCATGCTCTACGTGGCGATCGTCGCCGCCCCGCCGGTCGGCGAGGCGCTCAAGAACACCGTCCTGCCGGAGGAGATCGACTTCCTGGTCATCACCACCCTGATCGGCGGCACCGTGGGCGGCTACATCACGTACGCCGGCGCCCACCGCCTGCTGGACTCCGGCGCGACCGGCGTCGAGGCCGTCAAGGACATCACCCGCAGCTCCGTCCTCGGCATCATCGTCACCGGCGTGATGCGGGTGCTGCTGTTCCTCGCGATCTTCGGCGTCGTCGCCGGGGGCGTCGCGCTGACCAGCGACAACCAGGCCGCCGAGGCCTTCGGCCACGCCGCCGGGGAGATCGGCATGCGCGTCTTCGGCGTCGTCCTCTGGTCCGCCGCCCTGACCTCCGTGATCGGCGCCGCCTACACGTCGGTCTCCTTCGTGACGCGCCACGACGCCCCCGAGCGCCGGCGCAACCTCATCACGGTCGCGTTCATCGCGTTCTGCGCCGTCGTCTACCTCCTCCTCGGCCAGGCGCCGCAGACGCTGCTGATCTTCGCCGGAGCGTTCAACGGCCTGATCCTGCCGATCGGCTTCGCCGTCATCCTGTGGGTCGCGTGGCGCCGCCGCGACCTCCTGCAGGGCTACGCGTACCCGAAGTGGCTGCTGGGGATCGGCGTGGCGACGTGGCTGCTCACCGTCTACCTGGGCTGGAGCTCGCTCGCGGGCCTGGCGAAGCTGTGGGCCTGATGCGGGAATCCACGCCCACCGGTGCGCCGGCGTCCGCCTCCTTTCCGGCGGATCCCGGCGCACTGGCGCCCGCGGAGGCGCGGGCGCTGTTCCGCACGGGGCTGTCGGTCCCGACGGCCGGCTGGTCGCGGGGCTACGCGCAGGCGAACCTGATGATCGTGCCGCGGGAGATCGCGTTCGACGTCCTGCTCTTCGCGCAGCGGAACCCGAAGTCCTGTCCGCTGTTGGGCGTGCTCGACGCGGGCGAGACCGGCGGCCCGCTGCTGGCCGGCGGCGACGTCCGCACCGACGTGCCCCGGTACACGGTGTACCGGGACGGCGTGAAGGTCGACGAGCCCACCGACGTCACGGAGTACTGGCGCGACGACCTGGTGACGTTCATCGTCGGCTGCTCCTTCACCTTCGAGTCGGCGCTGCTGGCCGGCGGGGTCCCGGTGGCCCACATCGAGCAGGGCGTGAACGTGCCGATGTACCGCACGAACCGCCGCTGCGAGCCCGCCGGGGCGATCGGCGGCCCGCTGGTCGTCTCCATGCGCCCGGTCCCCGCCCACCTCGTGCCGGACGCCGTGCGCATCACCTCCCGGTACCCCGCCGTGCACGGCGCCCCCGTCCACGTGGGCAACCCGGCCGAGCTCGGCATCGCGGACCTGGGCCGGCCCGACTTCGGGGACCCCGTCGCGGTCCCGGAGGGCCACCTGCCCGTCTTCTGGGCGTGCGGGGTGACGCCGCAGGCCGCGGTCATGGAGTCCCGGCCGGCGCTGGCGATCGGCCACGCGCCCGGGCACATGCTCATCACGGACGCGCCGGACAGCCGCTACCTCGTCCCGTAGCGGCGGCGCCCCGGACGGGAAACGGAGGCGGGGGCAGGACCCAAGTGCCGGCCCCACCCCCGTCGTTTCGCCTCCAGCGTTTTCGCCTCAGGCGCCGAGGTGCTCCAGCAGCTCGGCCTCCGCGGCGTCGAGGTAGGCGCGCAGCCGTTCGGCGGCCTCCGCGCGCCGCCCGGCCCGCAGGAGCGCCACCAGTTCCCCATTGCGGTCCACGTAGTGGCTGTGGAAGTCCGGCGCGGAGGCCATCGCGTGGAACACGAGGCGCATCTGGGCCAGGACCCGGCCCATGAGCACGCCCAGGGACGAGGAGCCGCTCAGGCCCACCACGGCCTCGTGCAGCGCCTGGTTCGCGCCCGCCATCTCCGCGATCCCGCCGGCCTCGCGCGCGCCGCGGGCCCGGGCGACGATGGCGTCCATCTCGTCCAGGGCCTCCGGCGTGAGCTCGCCCCACAGGACCGCCGCCGGCTCGACCATGCGCCGGACCCGATAGATCTCGCGGACGTCCTCCGGGCCCGGCGAGGCGACGAACACGCCGCGGTTCGGGATCCGGGAGACGACCGATTCGCCCGCGAGGACGGTGAACGCCTCGCGCAGCGTATTGCGGGAGAGCCCGAGCGACTCGGACAGGGCCTGCTCGGAGAGCTTCGTCCCCGGCGTGAGCTCGCCGTCGGCGATCCGCTGGCGCAGGATGCCCGCCGCCCACGCTGCGGAGTGCGCGTGGGCGGCCCGGTCCGGTGAGGCGGTGGCTTGCATGCCCACCAATCTACCGACCGGCGCGGCGGCCGCGGACCGGGCGCGGCGCATCAGGCGATCGTGGCCAGGGCGGCGCCGCGGCCGACGCCGGTGCCCGGCTCGACGGCGGCGCGGCGCAGGACCCCGTCGCGGTGGGCGGGGACGGGGGTCTCCATCTTCATGGCCTCGATGACGACGACGGGGTCGCCGGCGCGGACCTCCGCCCCGTCCTCGGCGACCCACTTCACGACCGTGCCGTCCATCGGCGCCAGGAGGTCGGCGTCCGAGGGGGCCCCGCCGTCGTCCCCCGCGAAGGCCGCCACGGCGCCGGCGGGGCCGCCACCGGACAGCAGCGCCCGCAGCAGGTGCGCCGGCAGGCCGACGGTCACGGCGCGGCCGTCGATGTCGACGGTGAGGTCGCTGCGCTCGGCGCCGGGCTCCGCGCGGGCGACCTCCGGGGACGCGGCGAGGGTCTCGGCGAACTCGATCTCGATCCACGTCGTGTAGACGCCGAACCCGTCCTCGGCCGTGAACGCGGGGTCGCGCACGACGGCCCGGTGGAACGGCAGGACGGTGGGGATGCCGTCGACGACCATCTCGTCCAGCGCCGTGCGGGCCCGGCGCAGGGCCTGGGCGCGGGTCTCGCCGCGGACGACGAGCTTGGCGACGAGCGAGTCGAAGCTGCCGGAGACCACGGACCCGGTGACGACCCCGGAGTCGACGCGCAGGCCCGGACCGGTGGGGGCCGCGAACGCCGTGATGGCGCCGGGGCCGGGCAGGAAGCCTCGGGCCGGGTCCTCGGCGTTGATCCGGAACTCGAACGCGTGCCCGGTGGGGGCCGGGTCCTCGGTGAACGGGAGGGGTTCGCCGCGGGCGATGCGCAGCTGCTCGCGGACCAGGTCGATGCCCGTGGACTCCTCGGTGACCGGGTGCTCCACCTGGAGCCGCGTGTTGACCTCGAGGAAGGAGATCGTCCCGTCGTCCGCGACGAGGTACTCGACCGTGCCCGCGCCGAGGTAGCCGGCCTCCCGGCAGATCGCCTTGGCGGAGGCGTGGATGCGCCCGCGCTGCTCGTCCGTCAGGAACGGCGCCGGGGCCTCCTCGACGAGCTTCTGGTGGCGGCGCTGCAGTGAGCAGTCGCGGGTGCCGACGACGACGACGTTGCCGTGCGAGTCCGCCAGGACCTGGGCCTCGACGTGGCGCGGGCGGTCCAGGAACCGCTCGACGAAGCACTCCCCGCGGCCGAAGGCGGCCGTGGCCTCGCGGACCGCGGACTCGTAGGCGTCGGGGATGTCCTCCATGGCGCGGGCGATCTTCAGCCCGCGGCCGCCGCCGCCGAACGCGGCCTTGATCGCGATCGGGACGCCGTGCTGGCGGGCGAACGCGATCGCCTCGTCGGCGCCGGAGACCGGGCCGTCCGTGCCCGGGACGAGCGGGGCCCCGGCCCGGACGGCGATGTCGCGCGCCGTGACCTTGTTGCCGAGCGCGCGGATGGCCTCGGGGGAGGGGCCGACCCAGGCGAGCCCGGCGTCGATGACGGACTGCGCGAAGTCCGCGTTCTCGGACAGGAACCCGTAGCCGGGGTGGACGGCGTCGGCGCCGGAGCGGCGGGCGACGGCGATCAGGGCGTCGATGTCCAGGTACGTCTCCGCGGACGTGGTGCCCCGCAGGGCGTAGGCCTCGTCGGCGCGGCGGACGTGGAGCGAGTCGGCGTCCTGGTCCGCGTAGACGGCCACGGACACCAGGCCCTCGTCGGCGCAGGCGCGGGCGATGCGGACGGCGATCTCGCCGCGGTTGGCGATCAGGACCTTCTTCATGCGGGGGTTCCTTCGGGGGTGGGGGTCTGGGCGGCGGGGGCGCGCCGTGGGTCGTGGTCGGGGTCGAGAAGTTCGAAGCGGATCGGGGTGCCGGGCGGCAGCTGGGCGGCGAGGGCGATGTCCTCGGGGACGACAACCGCGATGACCGGGTAGCCGCCCGTCACCGGGTGGTCGGCAAGGAAGAGCACCGGCAGGCCGGACGGCGGGACCTGCAGGGACCCCAGCGCCACGCCCTCGCTGGCGAGCTCCCCGTCCCGGACCCGGGCGAGCGGCTCCCGCCCGGCGACGAGTTCGAGGCGCACGCCGATCCGGTTGGACTCGCTGCTCGCCCGCCACTCGGTGGAGGCCAGGCGGGCCAGGCCCTCCGGGCCGAACCAGTCGTCACGGGGCCCGGGGACGGCGCGCAGCACGACCGGCTCCCCGGGGACCGGCAGCCGGACGGGCGGCTCCGGGTTGCCCACCACCTGGTTCGGCGGCGCGGCCAGGACCGGCACGGCGTCCCCGGCAGCCAGGGGAGCGGGGCCGAGTCCCGAAAGCGAGTCCGTCGCGCGGCTGCCCAGCACCGGCTCGCCGCCGAGCCCGCCGCGGACCGCGACGTAGGCGCGCAGGCCCGCGGTGGCGGGCTCCAGCTCCAGCGTCTCGCCGTCGAGCAGCACGAACGGGGCGTCCTGGCCCGGCCGGCGCTCGGCGGGCGCCGCGGCGTCGTCGTCCGCGGGGTCCTCCGCGTCCGCCGCGGCGGGGGAGACGCGCAGGGCGGTGCGCGCGCCGGTGACGGCCAGGACCTGGTCGCCGCGGGCGCGCAGGCGCTGGTTGCCGACGAGGCACTCGAGCACGGCGGCGCCGGGGCCGTTGCCGACGAGCCGGTTCGCCTGCCGGGCCGCGGACGCGTCGGCGGCGCCGGAGGCGGCGACGCCGAGGTCGCCCATCCCGCGCCGGCCCAGGTCCTGGACGAGGCACTGCAGACCGGCCGACTCGACGACGAGGGCACCGGCCGCGTCGGGGCCCGCCGGCATCCCCGCCGCGGGCGCCGGGGACGGCTCGGCCGCGGGCGCCGAGGAGGGCCCGGCCGCGGCGGTCCCGCCGGCGCCGGGCGCCGCCGTCGCGCTCTCCCGCACCGGGACGAAGCGGACGGTGTCCCCCGGGGCGAGCAGGGCCGGCCGGTCGCGGCCGAGGTCCCACAGGCGCTCGCCGGTGCGGCCGATCAGCTGCCAGCCGCCGGGGGAGCTGCGCGGGTAGACGGCCGAGTATTCCCCGGCCAGGGCGACGGAGCCGGCGGGCACCGACGTGCGCGGGCTCGAGCGGCGGGGCACCTGCAGCCGCGGGTCCCCGCCCGTGAGGTACATGAACCCGGGCGCGAACCCGCCGAACGCGGCGGTCCAGGGCGTCCCGGAGTGGGCGGCGACGACGGCGTCGGGGCTCAGGCCGGTCAGGCGGGCGACCTCGTCGAGGTCCTCGCCGTCGTACGCGACGGCGATCTCCACGGTCCGGCCGCCGCGCTCCGCCGGTCCGGCCGCGGCGGCGGGCTCCCGCAGGGCCGCGCGCGCGTTCCGTGCGTCGGCGGGGGAGTCGAAGGTGACCAGGACGGTGCGGGCGGCCGCCAGGACCTCGGCCTGTCCGGGGAGGGGATCGGCCACGAGGCGGCCGTGCAGCGCCAGGACGGCGTCCAGGTCGCCCAGCTCGAGCAACAGGGCGCGGGGCCCGGCCGGGCGGATGTCGGGGGCGCTCATACGAAGGACCCGATCCGGACGCCGGCCTCCTCGAGCCCGGCGCGGACGGCGGCGGCCATGGCCACGGCGCCGGCGGTGTCGCCGTGCACGCAGATGCTCTCGGCGTCCAGGCGCAGCTCGGAGCCGTCGACGGCGGTGACCGTCCCCTCGGTCGCCAGGCGCACCATGTTCGCCGTGACCCGGTCGGGGTCGTGGAGGACGGCGTTCGGCTCGCGGCGGGAGACGAGGGTCCCCTCGGGCGTGTAGTTCCGGTCGGCGAAGGCCTCGGCGACGCCGCGCAGGCCGGCCGCCTGGGCCTTGGCGAGGGCGACGGAGCCGGGCAGGAGCAGCAGCGGCAGGTCGCGGCCGAACGCCTTCACCGCGTCGACGACCGCCTGGGCGTGCGCCTCGTGGTGGACGATCGTGTTGTAGAGGGCGCCGTGCGGCTTGACGTAGCGGACCGCCGTGCCGGCGGCGCGGGCGACCGCGTCGAGCGCGCCGAGCTGGTAGAGGACGTCGTCGGCCAGCTCCCGGGGCGAGCAGTCGAGGAAGCGGCGGCCGAACCCGGCCAGGTCGCGGTACGCGACGTGGGCGCCGACGGCGACCCCGGCCTCCGCCGCGGCCCGGCAGGTCGCGAGCATGGTCGAGGGGTCCCCGGCGTGGAAGCCGCACGCGACGTTGGCGCTGGACACGGAGTGGACCATGGCCGCGTCGTCGCCCATGGTCCACTGGCCGAAGGACTCTCCGACGTCGCTGTTCAGGTCGATGGTGCTGCCCATGGTGTGATCCCCATCTCGATTGGCGTTTCTTCAAGGATGCACCATCGAGCCGGATTGTTCAACAATCCGCGAGGGGCGTCCTGGCGGATGCGCCGTGGGATACCCCCGGTGGGCAGGACCCCCTGCCGCTCTGGAGGAGGAGCTGCGACCGGGGGTAGGACTCGTGGCCTGAAGGATGCGCGCCGCGGGCCTGCCGCCGGCGGGGCAGAACCCCTTGCCGCCCTGCAGGACGACCTGCTGGTTGGCGGCACGGCGTTGCGGTGGAATCGATGGCAGTTAATCGCGAAATTCCGGAATCGTTCGCAGCTCTTTGCCCAGATCGGGCCCCGGGGCGCGATGAGCTTCGAACGATTCCGGAATTCATCGTTTAACTGAGAACGATCCGCTCTCGCCGGGCCTCAACTGCGAACGATTCGGGGAGCGGTCCGCCCGGGAACCGCCGAGGGGTGAGGTCCGGCCCGCTCGGGGGCAGGGGCGGGACGAGGTTCGGGCCGCTGGGCTAGGGGCTAGGGACGAGGTTCGGGCCCGGCCGCCGGCGGGGCAGGACCCCGGCGTGTCCTGGATGATGCGCGTCGCGGGCCTGGCCGGGTCGACGCGAGGCTCGGGCAAGGCGACGGGTGCTGTTGGTGCGGTGCCTGTGGGCTGTCCGCGGTGAACGGCCGGGCCGGCGGCTGGCCCACGCCGAACCGGGACCGGGGCGCGCACACTCCGGCCCCCGGTGGCGCCCCCTAGATCTCGAAGTCGCCGAACCCGCCCCCGCCACCGTCGCCGAGGAAGCCGCCGCCCTCGCCGCCGAACAGGCCGCCGAAGCCCTCGCCGAGACCCTCCGTCGCCTGCGTAGCCTGGTCGCCGAGGCCCTCGGCCGCGCCGTTCACGCCCTCGCCGAGGCCCTCCGCGGCCCCGGCCACGCCGTCGCCCAGACCCTCGGCCACGCCGTCGAAGCCGTCGAGCAGGGGCCCGGCGATCGCCGTGCCGATGAACGCCCCGGCCACGCCGGCCAGCAGGCCCGCGCCGAGTCCGCCGGCGGCGCCGGCCGCCAGGCCGCCCGCCATCGACGCGCGGCCGCCGCGCCTGCCCAGGAACTGCTCCATGAAGCCGGGCCGGGACATCTCGGCGCGGGTCGCGGAGCGGGCCAGGTCCTCGGGTCGGTCGCTGCGCGGGGCCTCAGCGGCGGGGAGCTCCTCGGCGAGGCCCGAGCGCACCAGCTCGCGCTGCTGCGGGGTCAGCCGGGCGAAGGCCTCCCGGTGGGCGCGCTCCATGTCCTCCGGCGGCGCGGTGCGCAGCATGTACTTGTACTTCGCGATGGCCGCGCGGTCCTCGGCGGACGCGCCGGCCGCGGGGCCGCCGGACGCGGGGGCCGTGCGCCGCAGGTCGTCGTCCCCGCGGCCGCGGTGGCCCGTCATGCCGCCGTAGTGGCGCGACTCGTGCGCCGGGGCGTCGTGCCCGCGCTGGTCGCCGTAGCCGCGGGCGCCGCCGTCGTACCCCCGCTGGTCGCCGTACGCGCCGCCGTCGCGCCCGGGCCGCCCCCCGGAGCCGCGCTTGCGCATCTCCTCCTTGAGGTAGTCGGCCGCCATCCGCTTGCCCTTGTGCACCAGCTTGTCGAACATGCCCACGTCGGATTCCTCCTGGGTTTCGGGGTCGTTCCGGGCGCCGCCGGCGCCCGTTGCCCCTACAACTCCCGGGCGGCGCCACGCGTTCCCACCCCGAGCGAATCAGATGGCGACGGGCAGGTCCAGCAGGTGGTGCGTGTGGTCGCGCTTGGCGCTGAGGTAGCGGGCGTTGGCGGGGGAGAGGTGGACCCCGGTGGTGACCCGCTCGTCCACGGCGACGCCGTGCGCGGCCAGCTGTCCGGCCTTGTCCGGGTTGTTGCTCAGCAGGCGGATGCGGCGGGCGCCCACGGCGTGGAGGATCTGCGCGGCGGCGCGGTAGTCGCGCTCGTCCTCGCCGCGGCCCAGGGCGACGTTCGCCTCGTAGGTGTCCAGCCCGGCGTCCTGGAGGGCGTAGGCGTCCAGCTTCGCGTACAGGCCGATGCCGCGCCCCTCCTGGCGCAGGTAGACGAGGAACCCGCCCGTGGCGGCGATGCGCTCGACCGCCTCGCGCAGCTGCGGGCCGCAGTCGCACCGCTCGGAGCCGAACACGTCGCCCGTGAGGCACTCGCTGTGCGGGCGGGCGAGCGGGGCCGGGCCCCCGGCCGCGGAGCGCTCGAGGGCGCCCTCCCAGTCGCCGAGGCCGAGCAGCAGGTGCTCCTGCCCGTCGACGAGCCCGTGGAACGTCAGGACGTCGGCGCTGGTGGAGTAGCCGTCGGGGAACCGCAGCGGGACCGTGACGCGGGTGCGGACGGTGGCGGGGATGGCCTGGGGGAGGTCGGTCATGGCGGGCCTTCCGTTGGTTGATCTTTGGACCAGCGTACGGGTCGATAAGTTGAAGCGTCAATAGTTTTGTGTGGTTCCGTGTCTTCCGGCGTCACGCGGCGGGCGGCGGCCACGGTGGCAGACTGGGCGCGTGGACGCCCAGATCATCACCAGCATCGTGGCCGGAATCCTGCTCGCGGTCGCCGCCGTCGGCACCGTCTACCCGATCCTCCCTGGCAGTGCGCTGGCCATCGGCGCGCTCCTGGGGTGGGGGTGGATCCTCGGCAGCGCGGCGTCGTGGACGACGGCGGCGGTCGGCATCGTCATCGCCGCCATCGGCTGGTCCGCGTCCGCGGTCCTGACCGGCCGCAGCCTCAAGCGCCAGCGCATTCCGCGCGGGTCGATCCTCGTTGCGCTGGTGTGCGCCGTCGTCGGCATGTTCCTCATCCCGATCGTGGGGCTGTTCGTGGGCTTCGCCGGCGGCCTGCTGGTCTCCGAGTTCGCCCGCCGCCGCGACCTCCGCGCGGCCGTGCACGCGTCCGGTTCGGCGCTCAAGGCCACGGGCGTGGGCATCCTGGTCGAGTTCGGCTGCGCCGCCCTCGCGGCGTCCGTGTGGACGCTCGGCGTCTTCTGGCACTTCTCGACGCGGTAGCCGACGACGGCGGCGCCGGCCCGGGAACGCCGGCGGCTACCCGCGGAGCCGCTCGAGCACCGCCGCGGCCGCGTTCCAGCCGGCCATGCCGTGCACGCCGCCGCCCGGCGGCGTGGAGGACGAGCAGAGGAACAGCCCGGGCGCGTCCGTCCGGTACGGGTCGAGGCGCGGGGCCGGGCGGAAGACTTGTTGGAGCCCGTCCAGGGACCCGCCGCCGATGGAGCCGCCGACCAGGTTCGGGTTCCACGCCTCGAGCGCGGCCGGCGGGGTCTCGACCCGGTGCAGGATGCGGTCCCGGAAGCCCGGCGCGAACCGCTCGATCTGCGCATCCACGAGGGCGCCCGCCCCCGGCGCCCCGCCGTGCGGGACGTGCGCGTAGGCCCACAGGATCCGCCGGCCGCCGGCCGCGCGGCCCGGGTCCGCCGCGTCCTGCTGGCACGCGAGGACGAACGGCCGCTCCGGCAGCCGCCCGCGGGCGGCCTCCCGCTCGGCGACGGTGATCTCCTCCAGCGTCCCGCCGACGTGCACCGTGCCCGCCTCCGCGGCGCGCGGATCCGCCCAGGGGACGGGCCCGTCGAGCAGGTAGTCGACCTTGTGGACGGCCGTCCCGTAGCGCCAGCGCCCCAGGGAGGCCCGGTAGCGGGCGCCGAGCCCGGTCCCGCGCAGGCGCAGCACCTGGCGGGGCGTGAGGTCCAGCAGCACCGCGTCGGTCCGCGGCAGGTCGCGGAGGTCCGCGACCGGGGTTCCGGTGTGGATCCGCCCGTCGTGCGCGGTCAGCGCGCCGACGAGGGCGTCCACGACCGCCTGCGATCCGCCGCGGGCGGCCGGCCAGCCGTTCGCGTGGCCCAGCGCCCCGAAGACGACGCCGAATGCGGCGGTGAGCGGGTGGGACGGCGGCAGCACCGAGTGCGTGGACGACCCGGCGAACAGGGCCCTCGCGTCCGCCCCGCGGAAGGCCGCCCTGGCGAGCAGGGAGGCCGGCCAGGGGGCGAGCGGGGCGAACCGCGCCAGGTGCAGCGGGTGCGGCGGAACGCGCAGCAGCGGGCCGAGGATGTTCTCCATGTTCGGCCGGGGCGCCCCGGCGAACCCGGCGTGGACGCGCCGCCAGGCGCCGCCGTCGTCCCCCAGCTCCGCCGCCATGTCGGCGAGGTCGCGGTGGAGGACGACGGCGCGGCCGCCGTCGAGGGGGTGGGCCAGCGGGTAGCGGGCGCGCACCCACTCGAGGCCGTGGCGCTCCAGCCCGAGCCCGCGGAACGCGGGGCTCTCCGCCCCGAAGGGGTGGCTCGCGGCGCCGAGGTCGACGATGGTGCCCTCGCCGAGGACCGGACCCGAGCGGGAGGCCCCGCCCGGGGCGTTCGCCTGTTCGTAGACGTCGACGGAGCAGCCCGCGGCGGCCAACCGCGCGGCGGCGGTCAGCCCGTTCGGGCCGGCCCCGACGACGGCGACGCTTGCGCTCACGCCCCGCCCCCGACGGCGTCCCCGGCCGCGGCTCCGCCGCGGTCGGAGGCGAAGCGCTCCGCCCACGTGGCGTCGCGGATGCCCTTCAGCTGCGCGATCTGGCTTTCGGCGCGCCGGCGGAGGTCCTCGAGGAGCGCCCGGTCGAGCGCGGGGTCCAGGTCCTCCATCAGCAGGAGGAGCTCCCACATGGACAGCTTGGCGTTGACCGCGCCGGTGAGCAGGTCGAGCTCGACCTGCGAGGCGCCGCCGTCCCGGGCCCGCAGGGCGTTCGCGGGATTGACGCGGCCGACGGCGCGGGCGCCCGCCCCCAGAACGCGGCGGGCGGCGTTGCGGTGGTGCCCGAGCCGGCCGAGGAGGTCCTCGAGGTCGTGGTGGTCGGCGCGCACCTGTTCGACGAGTGACTCGAGGGCCGGCTCCTGCGGCGTGCCGCGCCAGGTGTCGGCGGCGGCCTTGAAGGCGTCGAGCCCGCCGTCCGCGCCGGTCAGGTGCAGGTCGAGGTAGGTCGCGAGGCGCTCGCGGTTCAGTCCGGTCGGCTGGTCCATGGTCTGCTCCCTGGGCGTCGTCATGCTGGTCCCTCCAGAGTCTGCACGCCGCGGCGGGCGGGCGCCATCTCCGCCGGAGGGCCGCCCGCGGCGGCGCCCGTCACGCACCCCTGAGACGGACACCACGGGCGCGGGGATTGCTTCGTCACACCCACGCGTGAGTTGGCCGATAATCCGCGTGATTCCGGGGATCCGGGCGCCTTCGGGGACCTAGTCTGGAGACACCGGCCCGCTCTGGGCCGTCCGCCGCCCGGCAGGACCCGGGGACCGGCGCGAGACGTAGAACGGAGTGTGTGCCTTGGCAGTTGCGACGAAGACCGGCCGTGTGGGTGCGGACATCCTCCTGGCCCGCCACGGGGACCGCATCGTGAAGCTGCGCCACGACCGCCGCAACGACCGTACGGTCGCCCTCCTCGAGGACGGCACCACGGACCACGCGCCGAATTCGATCATCCACGTGAAGGAGCCCGCGCTCGCCGCGGCCGGGACCCCGTTCGGCCGCCTGATGGGCGTCCGCGAGGCCTACGCCAAGGACGAGCTGCCGATCGCCCGCGCCGAGCTGAAGGCCATGGGCTGGTTCACCGTCGTGTGGGGCGCCGTGACGGTGGCGGTCACCGGCGGACTGGTGTGGATGGCCGCCGAGGTGGTTGCCGACCCGAACACCCTGGCCACGATGATGGGCGCCTACTAGCCCACCGACTCCCACGGCCCCGTTGCGGATGCGGCGGGGCCGTTGCCTTGCCCGCGGCGCCCCGGGGAGGCGCCGCTACCTCCCGAGCAGGCCCGTCGTCCGGTACGGGATGACCTCGCGCAGGAACATGGTCGTGGAGGTGCGCGTGATGCCCGGGCAGAACCGGATCTCCTCGCTGACGCGGTAGAGGTCGTCCGGGTCCTCCGCGGCCACGCGGATCAGCAGGTCGGTGTCGCCGGCCGGGGCGAAGCACTCGAGGATCTCGGGGATCCGCCGCAGCCCCTCGACCGCCTCGTTGATGCGGGACTGCTCCACCTCCGCGCTCACGGACGCGGCGACGCCGCGGCCCAGGGCCTCGGGCTTGATGCGGCTGCTGTTCGGGCGCAGCGAGTCCGACGCCGCGAGCTTCTCCAGCCGGGACTGGACCGTGCCGCGGGCCAGGCCGAGCCGCTGGGCGAGCATCATGATCGGCATGCGCGGGTCGGTGTCGAGCTCCAGCATGATCCGGCGGTCGGTGTCGTCGAGCTGGTGCCGTTCGGGGGTCATCGCGTCTCCTGGCGGCGCAGTGGAACGTGGATGGTGTCAAAGTGCCCAAAAACGCTGAGTCGGGCAAGGTAAGACTAGTCATTCTGACTACTCAAACCCAAGCTCCTTGCGCGATATGACCGACTGTTGCTTCAGTTGTTCCTAGTTGCCGGCCGATGCCACGAGCGAGACGCCGACAGTCGCCCGTTCCTCCGCCCCATCCCGGCGGAGGGGCCGGAGTGGGCCGGACCCGGACCAGCGGCACGCAACGCGGCGCCCCGGCGGCCCCCAACGGGCAGTCGGGGCGCAGCCATGCCCGGCGCGGCCATTAGACAAGTTTTCCACAAAGGGGTGGGTCCGGGTGGTTCGGACCCGGCGGAGGCGCTAGTTTCTTTGTATGAGATTCATGCGCCTGGAGGACGTGGCCGAGGAGTTGAACGTCAACATGCCTCAGGTCCGCTCCCTGGTGCGCAGCGGCGAACTGCCGGCCATCAAGATCGGCGGCCGCGGCGTCTGGCGGGTCGAGCGCACGGAGTTCGAGGCCTACATCCAACGCATGTACGACGCCTCGCGGGAGGCCGCCAAGGGCGTCGACGAGGGCCAGGACGCCGGCACCTCGCTGTAGGCGCGGGGAGCCGCCCCGTTTTGGCATGCGGCGGCCCGACCGGGTAATGTTGGATCGTCGCGCTTCTCGCGAGGCGATGGCACGGGGCTTTAGCTCAGTTGGTAGAGCGTTTCGTTCGCAATGAAAAGGTCAGGGGTTCGATTCCCCTAAGCTCCACAACATCATTCAGGGGACCCGGAAGGGTCCCCTGTTTGCGTCTCCGACCGGGTCTGCCGCCCACCCCGCCCGGCGGTTCGCCGTCCGCCGCCGGCTCCGGCCCGCCGCCTACGCCTCCCGGGCGGCGGCGATCCCGTCGTGGATGGAAGGGTAGGCGGGGCGCCAGCCCAGATCCCGCTTCGCCAGGCCATTCGCCACGCGCAGGGACATGCCGCCGAACAGCGCGGCCCCGTAGGGCGCCGCCACCCGTAGGAGCCACGCCGGCACGACGGGCGGCCGCGGCGCGCCGTAGGCCTCCGCGGTGGCGCGGACGAGGTCGGCGAACGTGGCGGGGGTGTCGTCGACGACGTTGTACGCGGCACCGGGGCGCCCCCGCTCCAGGGCGGCCACCGTGGCGGCCGCCGCGTCGTCGTGGTGGATGAAGGGGATCTCGCCGCCGTGGCGGACGACCGGCAGCGAGCGGCGGCGGAGCAGCGCCGCCACTCGGTCGAGGTCGGCTCCGTAGAAGAGCCCGTAGCGGAGGGCGACGCCGTCGATCCCCTCGGTCTGCGTGGCCTGCCGCTCGGCAGAGACCATGGCCTCGAGGTGGGGGTCGAAGGCATCGCCTTGGGGCGCCCCGAAGGGGGAGCCCTCCGTGAGCGGGTCGGTTCCGTGGTCCCGGTAGCCGTAGCCGAAGACGATCGACTGGGTCACGAACCGGCGGGCACCCGTGGCGAGGGCGGCCTCCACCAGGTGGGCGCTGCCCCGGATGCGCAGCGCATTGGTCGCGGCCAGGTCGGCGTGGCGGGCCGGGGCCTTCCTGAGCGCGGTCAGCTCGTGGACGACGCCGTCGAACCGCTCGTGCTCGACCGCCCGCAGGAGCCCGTCCCGGTCCATGACGTCGACGGCGAGCGGCCGTCCGCCCAGCTCGGCGACGCGGTCGGCGCCCCGCGCGTTCCGGGCGATTCCGGCCACGTCGTGGCCCGCGCGAACCAGACGACGGACCAGCGGTCCGCCCAGGGTGCCGGTGGCGCCGGCGACAAGAACCCGCATGTCAACGGACGGTAGCCTGTCGCGAGCCTCACAGGAACCCGTGCGCCCGCCGCCCCCACTCCGGCGGTACAGTGCGCGGGAGGACTGGACCCTTTACCCGCGGACGGAATGGCAGGACGCTGGGCATGATGCCCGCACCGCCAGAGAGGACGACGCCATGGACACCCCCGCCGAGGACACGCCGGACCCGCACAAGGAGAGCGACCTCGACCCCGACGGGGCCGACCTCGCTCCCGCGGAGGCCGCCGAGGAAGACCTCGACCCGGACGACGACGCCGCAGACTTCGACGGGAAGGGACAACCGTGACCGGGCGGAAGGACCTCCTTGCGGGTTTGGAACGGGAGCTGCCCTGGCAGCGGGAGCTGTACAAGGACCTGCACCGCAACCCCGAGTTGAGCATGCAGGAACACCGGACGGCCGGGATCGTCGAGGAGAAGCTCTCCGGCTTCGGCTACGACGTGCGGCGCCTCGGCGGCACCGGCGTCGTCGGCATCCTCGAGAACGGGCCCGGGGCCACGGTCCTCGCCCGGGCGGACACTGACGCCCTTCCCGTGGCGGAGGCGACCGGGCTCGACTACGCCTCCCAGGTCTCGGTGGAGATGCCGGGCGGCGGGACCACGGGGGTGATGCACGCCTGCGGACACGACATGCACGTGGCGTCCCTCCTGGGCGCCGCGAAGCTCCTGGCGGACCACCGGGACGCGTGGAGCGGCACCTACGTGGCGCTCTTCCAGCCTGGCGAGGAGACCGCCGAGGGAGCGCAGGCCATGGTCGAGGACGGGCTGGTGGCCCAGGTGCCGCGCCCCGACGTCGCGCTGTCGCAGCACGTCATGCCCGCCGAAGCCGGAAAGATCGGGACGACGGCGGGGCCGGTCCTCTCCGCCGGGGATTCGCTGAGGATCACCGTGCACGGGCGCGGCGCCCACGGCTCGATGCCGCACAATTCCGTCGACCCCGTGGTGCTGGCGGCCGCGATCGTCCTGCGCCTGCAGACGGTCGTCTCGCGTGAGGTCCCGCCGGGGGAGTTCGCCGTCGTCACCGTGGGCGCCTCCAACGCCGGCACGAAGTCCAACATCATCCCGGACAAGGCGGAGCTGCTGCTCAACCTGCGCACCTACGACCCGGCGATCCGGGAACGCGTCATCGCGGGGATCGAGCGCATCGTCCGCGGTGAGTGCGCCGCCGCCGGGTCCCCGCGGGAGCCCGACGTCGAGTTCTACGACCAGTTCCCGCTCACGCACAACGACGCCGACGCCACCGAGCGGGTCACGGCCGCGTTCGCGGCCCACTTCGGGGCCGACCAGGTCTACCCGGCCAAGCCCGCCACGGCGTCCGAGGACTTCAGCCGGATCCCCGAGGCGTTCGGCGTCCCGTACACGTACTGGATGGTGGGCTCCGTCCCGGCCGACACCTACCGCAAGGCGGCTGCGAACGGAACCGTGGCCGAGGACATCCCCGCGAACCACTCGCCCTTCTTCGCGCCCGCGATCGACCCCACGCTTTCGGTCGCGACCCAGACCCAGGCCGTGGCGGCGCTCGCGTACCTGGACCAGGCAGGTGGCGCCCATGAGTGAGACGACGGCCCCGGCGAGGACCGCCTGGAAGCCCACCGACAAGTGGCTGTTCGGCATCGTCCTGGCGGTCATTAACTTCTGGCTCTTCGCCCAGACGCTGCTCAACGTCATCCCCGGCATCCAGGGGCAGTTGGGCATCGAGCGGACCCTCGCGAACCTCGCCGTGTCCATCACGTCCCTGTTCTCGGGCATCTTCATCGTCGTCGCCGGCGGGCTCGCCGACCGGCTCGGCCGCGTCAGGATCCTGAACATCGGCATCTACCTGAGCATCCTCGGTTCGCTCATGATCGCCCTGACCCCGGAGGACCTCGGCGGGCTGACGTCCTCGCTGCTGCTGGGCGGGCGGGCGATCCAGGGCCTGTCCGCCGCGTGCGTCATGCCGTCGTCGATGGCCCTGATCAAGAGCTACTACGAGGGCAAGGGCCGCCAGCGGGCGCTCTCGTTCTGGTCGATCGGCTCGTGGGGCGGGTCCGGCTTCACCGCCCTCTTCGGGGGCCTGATGGCGACGTCGGTCTTCGGGTGGCGGTCCATCTTCTGGATCTCCATCGCCCTGTCCGTCCTGGCCCTGTTCCTGCTGCGCGGCACCCCCGAATCCCGCGCCCCGGAGGCCGCCGGCGCCCGCCGCTTCGACTGGGGCGGCCTGGCCTGCTTCATCGTCACGCTGGTCGCCATCAACGTGTACATCTCGCAGGGCCCGAACATCGGCTGGCTCAGCTGGCCGGGCATCGCGCTGCTCGTCGCGTTCGTGGCCTTCGGCCTGCTGTTCCTGCAGATCGAAACGAGCCGCAACCACGCCTTCGTCGACCTCAAGCTGTTCCGCAACGGCACGTTCACGGGGGCCACGCTCTCGAACTTCCTCCTCAACGGCGCGGCCGGGACGCTGATCGTCGCCCTGGGCCTGGTCCAGATCGCCGCCGGCATGAGTTCCCTGCAGTCGGGCCTGCTGACGCTGGGCTACCTGGCCGCGATCCTGGCGACCATCCGGGTGGGCGAGAAGCTGCTGCAGCGCTTCGGCCCGAAGAAGCCGATGGTCTGGGGCAGCGCGATCACCGGCATCGGGATCCTGATGTGCTCCGCGACGTTCCTGCTCATCGAGCAGTACATCGTGCTGACCGTCATCGGGTTCACGCTCTTCGGCGTGGGGCTCGGCTTCTACGCCACGCCGTCGACCGACGCGGCCCTCTC
This sequence comes from Arthrobacter paludis, assembly GCF_056782315.1. Classification (NCBI taxonomy): domain Bacteria; kingdom Bacillati; phylum Actinomycetota; class Actinomycetes; order Micrococcales; family Micrococcaceae; genus Arthrobacter; species Arthrobacter paludis. The sequence goes on along the minus strand of NZ_JBXAEW010000001.1, from coordinate 279,263 downwards.
CAACGTCCCCGACGCGCAGGTCGGGGCGGCGTCCGGCATCTACAAGATGGCCTCGTCCCTGGGCAACGCCATCGGCGTCGCCGTGTCCGCGGCCCTGTACGTGGCGGCGCAGGCCGTGGACCCCGACCTGATCCAGTCCTGGGGACTGTTCATCGGCCGGCAGGACAACGTCGCACTGCGCTTCGGCGGCGCGATCGGATTGCTGTTCAACGTGTTCATGGTCGTCGTCGCCATCGCGTCGATCATCCTCACGGTCCCCTCCAAGCGCCCGCCGCGCGAGGAGGAGGCGAGGCCCGACGAGGTGGCCCCGCCCGCGTTCGGCAACTAGCGCAGCGCCGCTCCCCGGGGCCTACCGCTTCTCCGCCAACGCCGCGCGCACCGCGGACGTTAGGCGTCCGGACCGGTCCACAAGCGCCTCGCCGCGGGCCACGTCCTCGAGCAGCGGCTCCCGCGCGGCATCGTCCTTGAGGCTGGCGATATTCGTCTCCAGCGTCACGATCCCGGCCACGGCCGCGGCCCGCGCCGCCTCGGAGGAGGCCGCCAGGTCGCTCAGGACGTTCGGGTTGCACCCGGGCAGCAGGGACTCGGCCAGCCGCAGGACGTCCTCCACCACGGTCAGGATCGCCCGGGGCGGTTCGGCCGCCCGGCGCACGGCGTCCTGGATGGCCCGGGAGCGCTCGGCCGCGGCGGCGCCGCCGTCGGGCATCGCATACGCCACGGCGACGGACGCGAACCCGCTCTCGTCGGCGTCCGCCAGGCCGAGGGCCGTGGTGACCAGCCGCTCCGCGCGCGCGGCCACGCCGTCGCCGGCGCCGCCGTCGTCGGCCGGCTCGTCGTCGCCACTGAACCGCGCCGACATGGCCAGCAGCGCGGCGGACTGGGCCGCCTGCAGCGCCCCGGTCGCCCCGCCCCCGGGGGTGGGCCTGCCCGACGCCAGCCGGTCCAGGTAGCTGCCAATCGTCTCCGAGCGGATCACCGGTCCTCCCTCCGCCGGCGCAAGGGGGCGCCGGCGGGACCAGCGTCGCACCGCGAGGACGGTCCGCCAAGGGCGGCCGTCGGGCGCCCCGCCGTCGCGCCCCGTCCCTTGACCCCTCCCGAACCCCTCCCTAGCTTGGCCGTGGGGAGGGCCGCACCTGCGGCCGCGCCGTGGAAGGAGCGGAACATGGCCAAGCAGCAAGCCGTCGTCATCGTGGGGGGCGGGCTCGCCGCCGCCAAGACCGTCGAGACCCTGCTGGACGAGGGGTTCGACGGGAGCATCACGCTGGTGGGGGACGAGCCGTCGGCCCCGTACGAGCGCCCGCCGCTGTCCAAGGACTACCTGCAGGGCAAGCAGGAACGGGCCGCGGTGTTCGTCCACGACGAGCAGTGGTACGCCGAGCACGACGTGACGCTGCTGCTCGGGGAGACCGCAGACCGGATCGACCGGGACGGCGGCCGCGTCCTCCTCGGCTCCGGCGGCGAGCTCCCCTACACCACCCTGGTCCTGGCCACCGGCGCGTCCCCGCGCCGGCCGGACCTGCCCGGCGCCGACCTGCCCGGCGTCCACCTGCTGCGCCGGATCGAGGACTCGGACGCGCTGCGCCGCGCCTTCGGACAGGCGAAGAGCCTCGCCGTGCTCGGCGCCGGGTGGATCGGGCTCGAGGTCGCCGCCTCGGCGCGGCAGGCCGGGCTCGACGTCACGGTCGTCGCCCCGGACGGGGTTCCGCTGCAGAAGACCATGGGCCGGGAGATCGGCGGGCACTTCGCCGAGCTCCACCGCGCCCGGGGCGTGGACCTGCGGATGGGTACCCGCGGGACGGCCGTCCTGGAGCGCGACGGCCGGGCGGCCGGCCTGGCCACGGACGCCGGGGACGTGCCGGCCGACCTGGTGCTGCTCGCCGTGGGCGCCGCCCCGAACACGGGCCTCGCCGAGGAGGCGGGGTTGGAGGTCGACGGCGGCGTCGTCACCGACGAGGCGCTGCGCACCTCCGACCCGGCCATCCTCGCGGTCGGGGACCTCGCGGCGGCGCGGAACACGCGGCTGGGGCGGCTGCGCGTCGAGCACTGGGACAACGCGATCCGGCAGGGACGGCTCGCGGCGAAGACCATCCTGGGCCGCGGCGCCTCCTACGACTGGCTGCCCTACTTCTTCACCGACCAGTTCGACCTGGGCATGGAGTACGTCGGGCGGGCGGACGCCGGGGCCGCCGACGTCGTGGTCCGCGGGGACCGGTCCTCGGGGGAGTTCATCGTGTTCTGGCTCGAGTCCGGGACGGTGACGGCGGCGATGAACGTCAACATCTGGGACGTCAACGACACCCTGCGCGGGGTCGTGGGGCGGCAGGTGGAGCCGGGGCGGCTGCGCGACGGCGGGGTGCCGCTCGAGGACCTCTAGCGCGGCGGCGGGTGCCGCGGGGGCCGCTGCGCGACGGCGGGTGCCGCGCGGGGACCCCTCCGGCGCGGCGGCGGCGGTGCCGGTCGGGGCGGTGTGAGGCCCGCGACCCCGGGGCCGGAAGCGCGCGCCCGTCGCCCTAGACTGGATGGAGCGCCAGCGCCGTCGCGTCCCCGACGCACCCCGACGAACGGTTTCCATGTCCACCACCGACACCGCGCCCCGCACCACCCACCTGACCGGGCGGGCCCTGCTGCTCGCCGTCGTCGCTCTCGCCCTGGGCGGGTTCGGCATCGGCACCACGGAGTTCGCCATCATGGGCCTGCTCCAGGAGGGGGCCGCGGACCTGGGCGTGGCGCACGGGGACATGGGGCTGTTGATCTCCGCGTATGCGCTCGGCGTCGTCGTCGGCGCCCCGGTGCTCACCGCGCTGGGCGCGCGCGTCCCCCACAAGACCATGGTGCTGCTGCTCATGGCGTTCTTCGCCCTCGCCAACGCGTCCTCGATGTTCGCGCCCGACTACGGGAGCATGCTCGTCACGCGGTTCCTGTCCGGACTGCCGCACGGGGCGTACTTCGGCATCGCGGCGATCCTGGCCGGGACGCTCGTGCCCGCCAGCATGCGCGGCCGGGCCATCGCCTGGGTCATGCTCGGCCTGTCCGTCGCCAACGTCGCGGGCGTGCCCGCCGTGACGTGGCTCGGCCAGGAGCTGGGCTGGCGGTGGATGTTCGCCGCCGTCGCCCTCATCGGCGCGCTCACGTGGGCCGGGATCAAGGCGTTCGTCCCGTTCAGCCCAGCCCACGCCGAGGCCAGCATCCGGCGCGAGCTCGGCGCCCTGCGCAGGGGCGCCGTCTGGTTGGCCATGGCCACGGGCATCGTCGGCTTCGGCGGGTTCTTCGCCGTCTACTCGTTCATCAGCCCCACGCTCACCGAGGTCACGGGCCTGCCGATCACCGCCGTCCCCGCGGTGCTCGCGCTCTACGGGACCGGCATGGTCATCGGGAACCTGGCCGGCGGGCGCATGTCCGACTGGTCGGTCCACGGCAGCATCGCCATCTCCACGACCCTCATGGTGGTGGTCATGGCCGCGTTCGGGTTCCTGTCCCCGTACCCCGTCCCGGCGCTGGCGCTGGTGTTCGTGCTCGGCGGCCTCGGCTCGATGCTGGTGCCCAGCCTGCAGGCACTGCTCATGGACTCGGCACCGCGGGCCCAGTCGCTGGCCGCGTCGCTGAACCACTCGGCCCTCAACGTGGCCAACGCCCTGGGCGCGGCGCTCGCCGCGGAGGCGCTGCGGGCCGGGCTCGGCTACCAGGCCCCGTCGTTCATCGGGGCCGGGCTGGCGCTGCTCGGCCTGGTGCTCGGGGGCCTGACGTTCCTGGTGGTCCGCCGGAAGGACCCCGTTCGGGGCTGACCCGGCGCCCAGCCCGGGGGCTGGCCCCGGGCCCGCCGCGGTGCGACGCTGGTGGCATGTGCCGGAACATCCGCCCCCTGTACAACTTCGAGCCGCACGCCACCTCCGCGGAGGTGCACGACGCCGCACTGCAGTACGTGCGCAAGGTCAGCGGGATGAACAAGCCCTCGGCCGCGAACGCGGAGGCGTTCGAGCGGGCGGTGGCCGACATCGCCCACGCCACCGAGCACCTGCTCGCGGACCTCGTGACGACCGCGCGGCCCAAGAACCGCGAGGAGGAGGCCGCGAGGGCGCGGGCCCGCTCCGCGGCGCGCTACGGCGCCGCCGCGTCGTGAGGCGCCGGCCCCGGCCTCAGCCGCGCCGGCGGACCATCTCGTCGATCCAGGCCGGCGCGTACGGCGACGTGCAGTTCGGGGGAGTGGGGTAGTCCTTGAGGACGCCGAGCCGCTCCCCGATCGCGATCGCCCGCCCCCGGTGCTCCGCGTGCTCGATCCCGATCTGGGCCAACGTGTGGTTCATGGCCCACTGCAGCCGGTCCGGGGCGTCCTTCATCCCGGCCTCGATGGTGTCCAGCAGCCCGTCGAGGTCCAGCCCCTGGGGCTTCCTGGCGACCCGTTCCGTGGTCAGGGCCCAACCGGCGCTCGCGACGACGGGGTCGGCGTCCGCCGTCCAGGCCACCCGCAGCTCCTCGGCGTGCTGGCTCTTCTTCACGACGTAGTTCACCAGCCAGTCGTGGACCTTCGGCGGGCGGGCCCCGCGCAGCATCGCGTCCAGGTCGTCGCGCCCGAACGCCTTGGGCCGGCACACCAGCAGGGCGAGCAGGCGCGCGGCGGTGTCGCCCGTGGCCCAGAGCCCGACGGCGAGGTCCTGCCGGGTCTTCAGCCGCTTCGCGAGCGCGCGCAGCTTCGACAGGTTCACGCCGTGGTCGTCGCCGCGCTTCTCGTTGGCCGCGCGCATCCTGGGGTCCTCGAGCGCGGCCAGCTCGGCCAGCACCGCGTCCAGGGTTTCGCTCACGGGTTCCTCCCGGGGTGTTCCCGCCCGTCGAACGAGGCTTCCTCGTGCTTGGGGGCGCCGATTTCGCCGGGGTCCGAGGCCGGGTCCTGGGCGTCCTGGTCACCGGCGTCGTCGTCCCCGTGGGTGCCGCCCGCGCGGGAGCCGAACGCCGTCGAGCGGTGGACCGCCTCGAGACCGTGGTGCGGCGAGGACGCGATGAGCGCGTTCGCCCAACGGGCGTTGGGGTCGGCGTCGACGAGGAACGCCTTGACCAGAAGCGTCGCCGGCAGCGCCAGCAGCGCGCCGAGCCAGCCGAGCACCCAGTACCAGAACAGCAGGGACAGGAACGACATGGTCGGCGTGACGCCGACGGACTCCCCGGCGATCTTCGGCTGGATGATCGCCTGGACCGTGAAGTTGATGACGCAGTAGGCGGCGACGACGGCGATCGCCGGGCCGGGGCCGCCGTCCAGCAGGGCGAGCAGCGCCGGCGGGACCAGGCCGATGACGAACCCGATGTTGGGGATGTAGTTGGTCAGGAACGCCAACACGCCCCACACCCAGATCAGGGGGACGCCGATGACGGCCAGGACGACGACGTCCAGGAGCGCGACGACGAGGCCGAAGAGGGTCGCGACCACCCAGTAGCGGCGGACGCCGAGGCTGAAGGAGGCGAGCGCGGTCGTCACGGCCGGGCGGCGGTCGATGACCATGGCCAGGCGCTTCTCGATCGACACGGAGTCCATCGCCAGGAAGAACACGGCGACCACCAGGGTGGCCAGCAGGGCCAGGACCTGGGACACGTTCGCGACCACGGGGGTGAGCAGGCCGATGATGTTGCCGGCGTTGATGCCCTGGAACTGCTGGCGCAGCTGGTCCTGCCCGATGCCCCAGCCCTGCAGGAGCGCGGTCGTCTGCGTCCACAGTTCGCTGAACTGGCGGTTGTACTTCGGCAGCTCGCGCAGTAGCTCCGCGATCGCCCAGCCGGTGGACAGGAAGAACACGGTGACCACGAGGAGCACCAGGATCAGCGCGACCGTGGCGGCCAGGTGCCGCTGCGTCTTGCGGGCCAGCCACCGCTGGAGCGGGTAGGCGACGATCACGAGGTTCAGCCCGAGGAAGACGGGCGCGAGGATGTCCTTGAGCTCGCGCGCGAACTGCAGGGTGATCGCGAGCCCGGCGACGCCCAGCGCCACGAGGACGAAGCGCGGCAGCGCCGGTCGCACGGCGGTTGCGTGCTGCGGGTTGTGGTCCATGGGGCTCCCCTCTGCCTGCCGCCCAGTCTAGGAGCCCGGGCCGGAAAGCGCTGGTCGGGCGTCGATTGGCGCAGTGGGGCCCACCTGTTGTAGAGTTGTGAACCGGCCCGGAGGCCGCCGGAAGGCGGACGACGGACCACCTCCGCGGGGGTATGGCGCAGTTGGTAGCGCGTCTGCATGGCATGCAGAAGGTCAGGGGTTCGAATCCCCTTACCTCCACTCGCGGGATGCACGGCATCTCAGAAACGCCCCGGTCTTCGGACCGGGGCGTTTCGCTTGTCCGGCTCAGGCCGCCTGGGCCGGCAGCAGCCGCTCCTCGAGCCACTCCGCGATCCGCGCGATGTCCGCGCGCAGCGGCTCGGCGTCGACGACCCCGACGGCGAAGAACCCGAACCTGTACCGCTCGGCCGCCGGGAACAGCCGCGGGAGGGACCAGGGCAGATCCTCGCCGCCGACCGCGGCAACCGCCGTCGGCCGCACCGGCGCGACGTCGCGCGCCAGGGAGCGGCCGTGCAACCGGCCGAGGACCAGGGGGGAGAGCAGGGCGACGCCGGAACAGTAGGCGACGTCGTGGGCGACCGCGCGGGTCACCCAGACCGGGCGGGGAGTCAGCCCGCCGGCGTGCAAGCGGTCGCACAGCATCTGGGCCGCACGGAGGGTGGCCGCGTGGCGGTGATGGAAGACGACGGCAACGGTGTCCGTGTCCATGCCCACCATTCTAGGCCCGGATGGCGGCCAGCGCCTCAGCCAATTGGGGGTGGAGGAACCCGAACCCGGCGTCCTGCAGCTCGGTGGGCGCCGGGGCCTGCGGCCGGGACTCCGCGGCCCCGGCCCGGAACCCTCCGGGCAGGTGCGTGCGGGCCGCCCGCAGGGGAGCCGCCGACGGGTGCGGCTGCAGGAGCCCGGGAAGCTCCGACGGCCGCACGGGCTCCGGGGCCGCGGCCAGCAGCGCGCCGTCGGGCAGCGGCACCTCCGGGTCGAGCCCGAGCGCGGCGCGCACGACGCGCAGCCAGTCCTGGGCGTGGATCCACAGCAGCCACCCGCCGTCGCCGCCGGGCGTGGCCCGGACGGAGCGGGCCATGCGGGCCAGCAGCCTCGGGTCGTCCCGCAGGACCAGCCCGGAGCGCAGGACGAGGCGCCGGGCGGCGTGTGCGCCCGCGCCGGCGTCGCCGCCGCCCGCGCCCGTGATGTCGACCCAGCGGGCGACGGGGCGCCGGACGGTGGCCCGGGCCAGGGCGTCCCACGCGGAGGCGTCCCACGCGGAGCCGGACGCCTCCGGCGGCTCGGGGGAGGCCGGGTCGTGGGCCAGATGGACCACCCCGACGGGTCCGTGCGTCCCGTCCAGCTCCTGCTCCCACGGGCCGGGCGTCGCGGCCCACGGCACCTCCCGGTACGGGGTGTCGCCGGTGGGGTACTGCGTGAGGACGGCGACGTCGTGGCCCGCGCAGTACAGGTCCGCCGCGAGCAGGCCCGTGCAGGGACCCGGTGCGCCCGCGATGACGACCTTGAGCTCCGCCGTCGGCGTCCCCCCGGCCAGGCTGAAGAGGCGGGCGCACGCCCCCGCGAAGTCCGCGGCGAGGGGTGCGCCGGCGGAGCGGGCGAAGACGGTGGCGGCGGGGCCGTCGACGACGACGCGTTGTGTCACGCGCGAGCCGCCGCCGTCGGGCTCCACGTCCCACTGCACCAGCATCCCGCCGCCCGGCTGCGGCTGCCGCCACGCGAACCGCCGGCCGGACTCGAAACGCACGAGGCGCGCGGGGGGGGCGGTGCGCGCGTGGATCGGCCCCACGATGCGCGACGACGGCCGGTAGTCGAGCTCGGCGCCCTCGGCCAGGCCCGCACGGGGCTCGAGGGACTGGATGGCGGGGTGCCACAGGGGGGCGAGCGAGGGCCGCGAGAGCACGGCCCAGACCGCGTCGGGCGGCAGGGCCAGACGGTGGCTGCGCGTGCGGGACCAGGACATGGGATCAGGGTATCGCCGGAGGCTGGGAACGCGTCGCGGACATGACGGAGGGGAGCGGCCGCCCCGCCGGTGTCCGCTCCCCCCATGAGCGTGGGTTCCCCCCGGACCCCTACCGGCTGGCCTCCGAACGCCCACCGCTGCCGCGGCCCCCTGGGCGCCCTTCGTGCCGCTCCCCTTCGTTCTGGCAGATCCCCCCGTGACCTGTGTCACACAGTCTGCCGTCGCGGAAAGGCCGCGTCAATGCTTTCGGTCAAAAACTTGTTAAACGACGCCGGCGGCCGTTCCTGTGAACGGCCGCCGGACGACGGTCCCTCCGCGCGGGGCGCGGCGGGGGGTCTGTGGGGGTCAGACCCGGGAGCTGCGCTTGGTGATGAAGCCCCAAATCACGAGCACCACGAGGGCGCCCACGATCGCGACGAGCCAGGTCTGGATGGACCAGAACTCCTCGATGCCGACACCGAAGATCGCGGAACCGACCCAGCCGCCCAGGAGGGCGCCGATCACGCCCAGGACGAGGGTGGCGATCCAGCCGCCTCCCTGCTTACCGGGCAGGATGAGCTTGGCGATGGCCCCGGCAATGAGTCCAAGGACAATCCAACCGATGATTCCCATGGTCTTGCCTCCCTACTTCTCCGCCGCATGGCGGTCCGTGTTTCCGGCGCCGGTGGGCGCCGGGTCTCACGAGCGCCAGATTACCAATCTGCGAACCGAGCGCAAGAGGAGCCGGGGGAGTCTGTCAATCGCCGTCCGACCTGCGGACGGATGGCGATCAGTTGGGGACCGGCGTGGGCTGCTCGGCGGCCAGGCGGCCCTCCATCGCGGTGAACTCGGCGTCGACCTCCGGGTTCGGGCGGGCGGTCGCCCGGGAGACCAGCACGGTGACGACGAGGTTGGCCAGGAAGCCCGGGACGATCTCGTACATCGCGCCGGTCAGCGCCGGGATGTTGCCCCAGACGAAGACGACGACGGCGCCCGTGATCATGCCCGCCAGGGCGCCGGGGGCGGTCAGCTTGCGCCAGTACAGGCTCAGCAGGACGATCGGGCCGAACGCGCCGCCGAAGCCGGCCCACGCGAACGCCACCAGGGCGAGGATCGACGAGTTCGGGTTCAGGGCCAGCAGGAACCCGACCAGGGCGACCACCAGGACGCCGGCGCGGCCGAGCATGACCTCCTTCTTCGGGGTCGAGCGCCGGCCCACGATGTTGTAGAGGTCCTCGACCAGGGCCGAGGAGCACACGACGAGCTGCGAGGACATCGTGGACATGATCGCGGCCAGGACGGCGGCCAGCACGAGCCCGGCGATCAGCGGGTGGAAGAAGATCTGGCTCAGCACCAGGAACACGGTCTCCGGATCGCCCAGCGGGCGGGCCGGGTCGTTGGAGAAGTAGCCGATGCCGATCAGGGCGGTGGTGACGGCGCCGACGCTCGTGAGGATCATCCAGCCGATGCCGATCCGGCGGCCGGCCTTGGCGTCGGCCGGGCTGCGCAGCGCCATGAAGCGGACGATGATGTGCGGCTGGCCGAAGTAGCCGAGGCCCCAGGCCGCCGTGGAGATGATGCCGACGGTCCACAGCAGCGCGTTGCCGTCGGTGGCCCCGGCGAACAGGTTCAGGGCGTCCGGGTTGGCCTCGGTCATGCGCTGGGTGACCTCGCCGATGCCCCCGGCGCGGATGACGGCGACGATCGGCACCGCGAGCAGCGCGGCGAACATCAGCAGCCCCTGGGCGACGTCGGTGAGCGTGGCCCCGAGGAAGCCGCCGAACAGCGTGTAGAGCAGCGTGATGCCGGCGACGATCAGCAGCCCGGACAGGTAGGACCAGCCGAACGAGGACTCGAAGAACTTGCCGGCCGCGACCATGCCCGAGGAGACGTAGAACGTGAAGAACACGAGGATGATCAGGCTCGCCGCGATCCGCAGGAAGTGCGACCGGTCCTTGAGCCGCTTCTCGAAGAAGCTCGGGATGGTGATCGCGTTCTGCGACACCTCCGTGTAGGCGCGCAGGCGCGGCGCGACGAACTTCCAGTTCAACCACGCGCCGATGGTCAGGCCGATCGCGATCCAGGCCTCGATGAGGCCGGACACGTAGATCGCGCCCGGCAGGCCCATGAGGAGCCAGCCGGACATGTCGGACGCGCCGGCGGACAGCGCCGCGACGCCCGGGCGCAGGCCTCGGCCCGCGAGCATGTAGTCGTCGAGGTCGGACGTGCGCCGGAAGGCGAAGTAGCCGATGGCAAGCATGACCAGTAGGTAGATGCCGATGGCTATGAGTTGGTACGTGGTCTCCGTCATGGCAAGGGTTCCTCGTGGGTTGTGGGCCGTGCGGTGGCGGCGCGGGCCGGGGGTGCGGTTCCCTGAGAGGCTACGCGCGGCGGCGGGTGGTCCTCCGAGTATGACCCCGAATCGGCCGGCTGTGTGATGGGGGTCACGGCGCCGTTACCTTCCCGTGACCAAGTCCGGGTGGTTGCCGCCGAGCCGCGCCGCCTCGGCGTGGAGGGCGCGGCGCACGGCGGAGATCGCGGGGTGGTGGGTGCTCGCCTCCCGCATCGACGTGAACACCGTGCGCCGGGGCGCGCCGGGCAGGTCCACCAGGCGCACGGCGGGCCGGCGGCCCACCCAGACGAGGTCGGGCATGAGTGCGACGGCGAGGCCCGATTCGACCAGCGCCACGTGCGCCTGCAGGTCCGCGGTCTCGAACCGCACGTCCGGCTCGAAGCCCGCGCCGCGGCAGGCCTGTTCCGCCCAGTGCCGGGACGCGGCCCCGTGCGGCTCCATGACCCAGGGGAGGCGGGCCGCGTCCGGGAGCGTGTCCACGAGCTCCCAGGCGGGAGGGCCGGAGGCCGGGAGGGCCAGCCGCACGGGGTCCCGCACCAGGGGGTCCCGGTCCAGTCCCGGGTGGTGCGGCGCGGCATGGCCGGGGTACTGCTCCGCGACGACGAGGTCGAAGTCCCGGACCCACGTCTCGTGCAGCGCGGTCTCCGGCTCGTGCTGGACCATCTCGACGCGCACGCCCGGGTGGCCCTCGCGGAGGTGGCGCAGCGTCGCAGGGAGCAGGGCCAGCGCCGCGGTCTGGAACATCGCCAGCCGGACGGTGCCCGCGACCTCGGGCCGGCTCGCCGCCAGCGCCGCCTCCGCCCGCTCGAGGGAGTCCAGCAGCTCCCCGGTGTGGGCCACGAGGACCTGGGCCTGGGGAGTGAGCTGCAGCCGGCGCCCCGCGCGCCGCAGCAGCGGGACGCCCGCCTCGCGTTCGAGCAGGGTCAGCTGCTGCGACACCGAGGACGGGCTGTAGTTCAGGGCCGCGGCCACCTCGGCCACCGTGCCGCGTACGGACAGCTCCCGGAGCAGGCGCAGGCGCCTGACGTCGAGCATGCGCATCCTCCCGTCGGAAGGGCGCCGGGGGCGCCGGGAATCGTTCGGTTCTCCTTAACAATATCGTTCGGAGAACGTCGCTTTCACCGAACCATGTGACGGTCGATACTGGGGGTGGCGGCCCGTCCGCCCGCGCCCCGGGAGTGCCGAGGGCGCACGCCGCCGGCCCCGCGCCGGCAGTTTCACCAGGAGCACGCGTTGACCACTCCCCTCACCGACCCAGCCCCGACCACCCGCCCCGGCGGTCCGGTGCGGCCAGCAGACCTTGCCGACGACGCCGTCGCGCTGGTGCGCCGCTGGCTGGAGGATTCCGCCAGGATCCCGGTGGATCCCGCCGCCGCCCAGCTGGCCGGCGTGCTGCAGGACCCGAACGGGCTCGACTTCACGGTCGGGTTCGTCGACCGCGTCGTCCGGCCCGAGGACGTCTCGGTGGCGGCCCGCAACCTGCGGGCCCTCGCGCCGAAGGTCCCGTCCTTCCTGCCGTGGTACATGAAGTCCGCCGTCGCGCTCGGCGGGGCGGCCGCCCCCGTGGCCCCCGGCGTCGTCATCCCCATCGCCCGCCGCGTGCTGCGCGAGATGGTGGGCCACCTGATCGTCGACGCGTCCGACGCCCGGCTGGGCCGGGCCATCGCCGCGGTCCGCAAGGACGACGTCCGCCTCAACATCAACCTGCTCGGCGAGGCCATCCTCGGCCAGCGCGAGGCCGACCGCCGCCTCGCGGGCACGCGCTCGCTGCTGGCCCGCGGCGACGTCGACTACGTCTCCATCAAGGTCTCCTCGACCGTCGCCCCGCACAACCACTGGTCGTTCGACGAGGCCGTCGGCCACGTCGTCGAGCAGCTCGCGCCCCTCTACCGGCTCGCCCGGGACTCCGCCCAGCCCAAGTTCATCAACCTGGACATGGAGGAGTACAAGGACCTCGAGATGACCATCGCCGTCTTCACCCGGCTGCTGGACCGGGAGGAGTTCCGCGGCACCGAGGCCGGGATCGTCCTGCAGGCCTACCTGCCCGACGCGCTCGGTGCCATGGTGCGGCTGCAGGAATGGGCCGCGGCGCGGCGGGCCGACGGCGGCGCCCCGGTCAAGGTGCGCCTCGTCAAGGGCGCGAACCTGCCGATGGAGACCATGGACGCCGACCTGCACGGATGGCCGTCCGCGGTCTGGGGCAGCAAGCAGGCCACCGACACCTCCTACAAGGCGGTCCTGGACTACGCGCTGCACCCCGAGCGGATCGGCAACGTGCGGCTCGGCGTCGCCGGACACAACCTCTTCGACATCGCCCTGGCCCACCTGCTCGCGGAGGCCCGCGGTGTCACCGCCGGCGTCGACTACGAGATGCTGCTCGGCATGGCGACGGCGCAGGCCGAGGTCGTCAAGCGCGACGTCGGCTCCCTGCTCCTCTACACGCCGGTCGTCCACCCGGGCGAGTTCGACGTCGCCATCGCCTACCTGGTGCGGCGGCTCGAGGAGGGCGCCAGCCACGAGAACTTCATGTCCGCCGTCTTCGAACTGTCCGAGAACGAGGAGCTGTTCGCCCGCGAGCGGGAGCGCTTCCTGGCCTCGCTGCGGGACCTCGACGCCCTCGAGGGCGTGCCCGCCCCGAACCGGCGGCAGGACCGCGCCCACTTCGACCCGCAGGACGCCGCGGCCGAGGCCCACGCGGGCGTCCCCGAACGGGAGGGCGTCCCGGCCGGCTACGGCAGCCCCGTCGCCTCCTTCGCGAACACCCCGGACACGGACCCGGACCTGCCCGCGAACCGCGAGTGGGGGCGGGCCATCCTGGCGCGGGTCCCCGGCTCGGAGCTCGGGAAGGAACTGGTGTCCAGCCACACGCTCACCACGCGCGAGGCGCTCGAGGAGACGGTCTCCCGCGCCACCGCGGCCGGCGAGCGGTGGGGCGCCCTCACGGGGTCCCAGCGCGCCGACGTCCTCCACCGCGCCGGCGTCCGGCTCGCCGCCCGCCGGGCCGAGCTGCTCGAGGTCATGGCCTCCGAGTGCGGCAAGACGCTGGACCAGGGCGACCCGGAGGTCTCCGAGGCGATCGACTTCGCCCACTTCTACGCGGAGCTGGGGCGCAAGCTCGACGCCGTCGACGGGGCCCGGTTCACGCCGTCGCGCCTGACCGTCGTCACCCCGCCGTGGAACTTCCCCACCGCGATCCCGGCCGGCTCCACGCTGTCCGCGCTCGCCGCGGGCTCCGCCGTCGTCATCAAGCCGGCGGCGCAGGCCGCCCGCACGGGCGCCGTGATGGTGGAGGCGATCTGGGAGGCCCTCGACGAGGCCGGCATCGGCCGCGACGTGCTGCAGTACGTGCAGGTCTCCGAGCGGGACCTGGGCCGCGACCTCGTCGCGCACCCGGACGTGGACCGGCTCATCCTCACGGGCGGGTACGAGACGGCGGAGCTGTTCCGCTCCTTCCGGCCGGACCTGCCGCTGCTCGCGGAGACCAGCGGCAAGAACGCCATCATCGTCACGCCCTCCGCCGACCTGGACCTCGCCGCGCGCGACGTCGCGGCGTCCGCCTTCGGGCACGCCGGGCAGAAGTGCTCCGCGTCCTCGCTGGTGATCCTCGTCGGGTCCGTCGCGACGAGCAAGCGGTTCCGCAACCAACTCGTCGACGCCGTGAACTCGCTGCACGTCGGCCACCCGGAGGACCCGCGCAGCCAGATGGGCCCGGTTATCGCCGAGCCGTCCGGCAAGCTCCTGCGCGGCCTCACGACGCTGGGCGAGGGGGAGCGCTGGGTGCTCGAGCCGCGCCGGCTGGACGACACGGGCCGGCTGTGGAGCCCGGGCGTGCGCTCCGGCGTCGCCCGCGGCAGCGAGTACCACCTGACCGAGTACTTCGGACCGATCCTCGGGGTCATGACCGCGAAGAGCCTCGAGGAGGCCGTCGCGATGGTCAACGAGATCGAGTACGGCCTCACGTCCGGCCTGCACTCGCTGGACCCGGCCGAGCTGGACTACTGGCTCGAGCACGTCGAGGCCGGCAACCTCTACGTCAACCGCGGCATCACCGGCGCGATCGTGCGCCGGCAGCCGTTCGGCGGCTGGAAGAAGTCCGCGGTCGGGGCCGGGACGAAGGCCGGCGGGCCGAACTATCTGGTCGGCATGGGCGCATGGACCGACGCCGCGCCGGCCGAGGCCGCGGCCGTCACCGGGGCCGCCGCGCAGCTGCTGGGCACGGCCCGCGACGCCGCGCTGAACGGGGCGGGCTCGGCCCCGCAGGCCGGCCCGGCCGCCGCCGACGAATCCGCCGCGGCGGCGCTCTCCGAAGCCGACACCGAGTGGCTCGCCGCCGCCCTGGCCTCCGACGCCGACGCGTGGAACCGCGAGTTCGGCGTGGCCAAGGACGTCTCCGGCCTGGCCGCCGAGCGGAACGTCTTCCGCTACCGGCCCGTGCCGGTGACCGTCCGCTACGAGTCCGGCACGTCCGGGCACGGCGTCGCCGAGCTGCTGCGCGTGGTCGGGGCCGGCCTGCGCGCCTGGGAGTCCGCGGCCGACGGGGACGGCGCCCGGGCCGGGTCCGCGATCACGCTCAGCACCGCCGAGCGGCTGCCGGCGAACGTCGAGGAGTTCCTGCGGGCCGCAGGCGTCATCGTCGCTGAGGAGGACGGGGAGGCCTGGGCGGCCCGCGTGCGCCGGCTCGCCGCTCGGAAGGGCCCCGACGCCGGAGCCCGGATCCGCCTGATCGGCGGGGACCTGGCCGCCACCGCGGAGGCCGCTGGCGGCAAGCCCGACGTCGCGATCTACGCCAACCCGGTGGTCTCCGCCGGCCGGGTCGAGCTGCTGCCGTTCCTGCGCGAGCAGGCCATCTCCATCACGGCCCACCGCTTCGGCACGCCGAACCACCTCTCGGACGACCTCATCTAGGGACCCGGCCGCGCCATCGGCGCCGCCCCGCCCGAAGCGACAGCAGCCCCCGCCCGATCCGGGCGGGGGCTGCTCGTCGTGGTGCCCCGGTGGGGCGGACCGCCGCACGCTGGCGGCCCGGTCCGTCTCGCGACGTCGGGGTCTTCCCGCGATGTCAGGATCTGCTGGGGGCGATGTGGCGGCGGGAAGGGCGACCTCGCGGGATGGGCGGTCGCGGGCGTGTGGACCGGCGGCCCACCGGCCCGCGAACCGACCGCCGTGCGCGAGAAGACCCGCCCCGTACGAGAAGACCCGCCCCATACGAGAAGACCCGCCCCCTACGAGAAGACCCGCCCCGTCCGAGGCGCCCCGGCATAGTGGGGCATCTCGGACGGGACGGGTCGTCTCGTGGGGAGGTGGACCTGGCCCGGCGGACGGGACGGGTCGTCTCGTGGGGAGGTGGGCCGGGCTAGGCCGGGGCGTCCTCCGCGTCGTGGTCCGTCTCGAGGACGGCGGCGAGGGCGTCGAGCGCGGACTCCGCCTCCGGGCCGTCGCCCTCGGTGCGCAGGACGACCTTCGCCCCGTGCTCCGCGCCCAGCCCCATCAGGGCCAGGATGCTCGACGCGTCCAGGGCGTCCTCCGCGGGCTCGCCCTCCAGGGCGATCGTGACCTCGACGGGCTGCTCGGCGGCGGCCTCGGCGAAGAGGGCGGCGGGGCGGGCGTGCAGCCCGACGCGGCTGGCGATGGTGGCGGTGCGTTCGGCCATGGTGTGCTCCTTGTCGGTTCGGTGGCGCCCAGCCTAGGCGGGCGGGGCCGGTGTCGGGTGGTTTGGTGGTGGGGTGGCAGTGGACGACGGCGGGGTCCCGGAACGGTCCGGCCGGGCGGCCCTGGACGCCGGGCGCGACCCTAGAGGCCGAAGCGCTCCAGATCGGGCAGGCCGGCGCGGACGGCGTCGCGGGCCTCGGCCGCCGACCCGGCCGCGAGGGCCAGGGCGGCGAGCTCGCGGGCCCGGTCCAGGCCGACGGTGCGGAGCACGGCCGCGACCGCGGGCAGGGCGCGGCGGTTCATGGACAGCGACGCGACGCCGAGGCCCGCCAGCACGACGGCCAGCGCGGGGTCGGCCGCGGCCTCGCCGCAGACGCCCACGGGCTTCCCGCCGGCCGCGGCGCCGCCGTCGGCGGTCGCCTTGACCAGGTGCAGGACGGCGGGCTGCCACGGGTCGTTCAGCTCCGCGAGGGCGGCCAGCTGGCGGTCCGCGGCCATCGCGTACTGCGTGAGGTCGTTCGTGCCGATCGAGCAGAACGAGACCTCGCGGCAGATCGCGCCGGCCAGCACCGCGGCGGAGGGGACCTCCACCATGACGCCGGGCGTGCGCAGCCCCGCGGCCGTGCACAGGTCCGCGAAGGCGCGGGCCTCCGCGGGCGTCGAGACCATCGGCGCCATCGTCCAGACGTCGGCGCCGGACCCGGAGGCGGCCTCCGCGATGGCGGCCAGCTGCCGACCCAGCACCCCCGGGACCGAGGCGTCGGTGCGGTAGCCGCGCACGCCGAGGGCCGGGTTGGGTTCGGTGCTGTCCGTGAGGAACGGCAGCGGCTTGTCGGCCCCGGCATCGAGCGTGCGCACGACCACCTTCCGGCCGGCGAACGCGTCGAACACGGCGCGGTACGCCGCGACCTGCTCCTCGTGCGACGGCTCGGCGTCCCGGCCGAGGAAGCAGAACTCGGTGCGGAGCAGGCCCACGCCCTCCGCGCCGGCCTGCGCCGCGGCCACGGCGTCCTGGCCGCCGCCGACGTTGGCCAGCAGCGGGATCCGGTGGCCGTCGGCGAGCCGGCCCTCGCCGTCGAACGCCGGCAGGGGGACGCGGGCCGCGTAGGCCGCGGCGGCCGCCTCCTCCTCCGGGCCGGGGGAGGGGACGACAGCGCCGCTGGTCCCGTCCACGAAGACGACGTCGCCGTCGACCAGCACCGTGGTCCCGGGCGCGGCGACGACGGCCGGCAGGCCGAGGGCGCGGGCGATGATCGCGGTGTGCGACTGGGGCCCGCCCTCGGAGGTGACGAGGGCCAGCACCTTGGCCGGGTCCAGCGTCGCGGTGTCCGCGGGGGCCAGGTCGGCGGCGCAGAGCACGAACGGCTCGTCGGAGTCCGGGATCCCGGGCGCCGGGACGCCGCGCAGTTCGGCGACGATCCGGGCCCGGACGTCCAGCACGTCGGTGGCGCGCTCGGCCATGTACCCGCCGAGGGCCTCGAGGTGCAGGGCCACCGCCTCGGCGGCCTCCCAGATCGCGGACTCGGCGCCCGTCCCGGACGCGATGAGTTTCGAGGCGGCCTTGAGCAGCGTGCGGTCCGAGGCCATCAGCGCGGTCGCTTTGAGCACGGCCGCGGCGTCGCCGGTCGCGGCGGCGGCCCGGGCCTTCAGCCCCGCGGCCACGGCGCGGGCGGCGTCGGCCAGCCGCTCGGTCTCCGCCTCCGCGGTCGTTCCCGCGGGGAGGGCGGCGCCGTCGGCCGGCGGGGCGATCGGCTCCGGCATCCGGCGGACCGGACCGATCACGCGGCCGGCGCTGACGCCGAACCCGGCGAGGGCGGCGGGCTGGGTGTGCGCGGGATGGGCGTTCATGCCGTGACCTGGGCCTTCCGGGTGGCGAAGCGCTTGAGGGCGAGCACGGCGAGGGCCGAGACGACCACGCCGGCGAGGATGGAGACGACGAACATGGCGAGGTTGCCGATCGCGAAGAAGACGAACAGCCCGCCGTGCGGGGCCTGCGAGGTGACGTCCGTGGCCATGCACAGCGCGCCGGTCAGGCCCGCGCCGAGCATGCTGGCCGGGATGACGCGCAGCGGGTCGGCGGCGGCGAACGGAATCGCGCCCTCGGAGATGAACGCGGCGCCGAGCAGCCAGGCGGCCTTGCCGTTCTCGTGCTCGGCCGCGGTGAAGCGCTTGCGGTCCAGCACGGTGGCCAGGGCCATGGCCAGCGGCGGCACCATGCCCGCGGCCATCACGGCGGCCATGATCGCCCAGGGCGCCTGGTTGTCCGCGGCGCCCGCGCCGAGGCCGGCGACGGCGAAGGAGTAGGCCACCTTGTTGACGGGCCCGCCGAGGTCGAACGCCATCATCAGGCCGAGGATCAGGCCCAGCGCTGCGGCCGCCGCACCACCCATGCCGGACAGCCACGCGTTCAGGGCGTTGGTCAGCCCGGCGATCGGGCCGCCGAGGAACAGGAACATGGCGCCCGAGGCGAGGATCGAGGCCAGCAGCGGCACGAGGACCACGGGCATCAGCCCGCGCATCCAGCGCGGCACCCGCCAAGTGCCCATCCAGCGGGCGGCCAGGCCGGCGAGGATGCCGCCGGCGATGCCGCCGAGGAAGCCGGCCCCCATGAACCCGGCCACCGCGCCGGCCGTGAACCCGGGGGCGATGCCCGGCCGGTCGGCGTATGCGTAGGCGATGTACCCGGCGAGGGCCGGGACGAGGAAGCCCATGGACAGCGCGCCGATCTTGAACGCGGCCGCACCCAGGTAGGCGGCCAGCCCGCCCTCGGGCAGGTTGAGCAGGGTGTTCTCGGCCAGGATCGTGTCCGCGGCGTCCGTGATGTCGTACCCGCCGAGCAGGAAGCCCAGCGCGATGAGCAGCCCGCCGCCGGCGACGAACGGGATCATGTAGCTCACGCCGGTCAGCAGGGCGCGCTTCAGGGCGGCGCCGTGGCCCTCGCGGGATCCGGCGGCGGCGCGCTCGCCGGTGGCCTGGCCGGAGCCGGCCGGGACGCGGCGCGCGTTCGGGTCGGAGGCCGCGGCGATCGCCTCGGCGACCATGCGGTCCGGCTCGTCGATGCCGCGCTTGACCGGCGACTGGACGAGCGGCTTGCCGGCGAACCGGTCCCGCTCGCGCACGTCGACGTCGACGGCGAAGATCACGGCGTCGGCGGCCGCGATGGTCTCCGCGTCCAGCGGCGTGGAGCCCGAGGATCCCTGCGTCTCGACGGCCAGATCGGCGCCGGCCGCTTCGGCCGCGGCCGCCAGCGAGTCGGCGGCCATGTAGGTGTGGGCGATGCCGGTCGGGCACGCGGTGACCGCGACGAGCTTCGGGCGGACGGCGGTCGCCGTGGTGGCGTGCCCGGGCGCCGGCGCCGCCGCGGCGCCCGCGCCGGCGGTGGTCCCGGCGGAGGACGGGCCCGCGGCGTTCCCCGCGGCGGTGCCCGCCGCGGCGGCGGCGGCGGGGGCCTCCGTGCCGGCGGTCCCCGCCGTCGTCCGCGCTCCGACGGCCTCGCCGACGAGCGCGACGACGTCGGCCGGCGTGGCGGCGGCGCGCAGCGCCGCGGTGAAGTCCTTCTTCACGAGCGCGCGGGCCAGCTTGGAAAGGAGCTTGAGGTGCTCCTGGTCGGCGCCCGCGGGGGCGGCGATGAAGAACACCAGGTCGGCGGGGCCGTCCTTGGCGCCGAAGTCGACGGCGGGGTCCAGCCGGGCCATGGCCAGCGTCGGCACGGTGACGGCGGCGGAGCGGCAGTGGGGGATCGCGATGCCGCCGGGCACGCCGGTGGCGGTCTTGGCCTCCCGCGCCGCGGCGTCGGCGGCGAGGTCCCCGGCGCTCGTGGCGCGGCCGTTCTCGGTGACGAGTCCGGCCAGCCGGTCGGTGACGCCGGTGCTGTCCGCGCCGAGGTCCGCGTCGAGGAGGACGAGCGAGTCGGTGATCAGTTCGGTCATGGCGTGTTCCTTGCCGGGGTGAGGTCGACGACGGTGACGGCGTCGGGGGTGGTGTGGGACGGGGACGGGATAGTGGAGCCGGGCAGCGACGCCGCGGCGGCGCCGTGCGCGACGGCCTGGGCGAGGCGCCCGGTGGGGCCCTGCCCGGCGAGGTCGGCCAGCAGGTAGCCGGCCAGGGACGAGTCGCCGGCGCCGACGGTGCTGCGCGCGGCGACGGGCGGGTGCGTGGCGTGCCAGGCGCCGCCCGCGGTCGCGAGGACCGCGCCGCGGGCGCCGAGCGTGGCCAGGACGGCACCGGCGCCGGCGGCCACCAGGCGGTGGGCCGCGGCGGCGGCGCGCAGCGGGTCGGCCTCGAGCTCGGCCTCGGTGGTGCCGCCGACGAGCTCGGCGAGCTCCTCGGCGTTGGGCTTGACGAGGTCGGGCACGGATGCGGGGCCGGAGGCGAAGACGGCCTCGAGCGGTGCGCCGGACGTGTCGACGGCGATGCGCGGGCAGGCCCCGCCGAGGCGGGCCCGCAGCCCCGCGGTGGCGCGGGCGTAGAACGCCGCGTCGACCCCCGGGGGCAGCGATCCGGCCAGGACCACCCAGGCGGCCCCCTCCGCGGCGGCGGCCAGGAGGTCCAGCAGGGCCCGCTGCGCGAACGCGCCCAGGTGCGGCCCGGGCTCGTTGACCTTAGTCGTGGTGCCGTCCGGCTCCGTGAGCGTGATGTTGCTGCGCAGCGGCGCGCCCACGGGCAGCGCCCGGTGCGGGAGCCCGTCGGCGGCGAGCGCCAACACGAGCGGGTCGGTGGCGTCGCCGGGCAGGACCGCGACGGTCGCGGCGCCGGCCGCGGCGACGGCGCGGGCGACGTTGACGCCCTTGCCGGCGGCCTGGGTGTGGGTGGCGGTGGCGCGCTGGACGCCGCCGCGGGCCAACGGGGCGGCCAGCTCGATGGTGCGGTCCAGGCTCGGGTTGGCGGTCAGGGTCGCGATCATGCGGCGAGCACCTCCACCTCGGCGCGCTCGAGCGCGTCGGCCAGCTCCGCCTCGGGCGCGGCGTCGGTGACGACGGCGTCGACGTCGCCCCACTCGGCGAAGCGGACCAGCGCCTCCTGGCCGAACTTGCTGGCGTCGGCGAGGACGACGACGCGGCGCGCGCTACGCACGATCGCGGTCTTGACGGCGGCCTCGAGCGCGTCGGGGGTGCTGAGGCCGAAGCCGGCGTGCAGGCCATTGGCGCCGACGAACGCGATGTCGGGGCGCAGGGAGGCGTACTGCTCCACGGCGCGGGAGCCGATGGCCGCGCTGGTCAGCCCGCGGACGCGGCCGCCGACGAGCTCGAGCTGGAACGCCGGGGAGGCCGAGAGGCGGTGGGCGATCGGCAGCGCGTGGGTGATGGCCAGGAGCTCGGCCGCGCGGGCGGCGGGCAGGTCCTCGGCCATGAGGCCGGCGAGCAGCTCCGTCGTCGTCCCCGCGTCGAGGACCACGGACGCCTCGCCGGCGGGGAGGAGGGACAGGGCGCGGCGGGCGATGCGGCGCTTGGCGTCGAGGTGGCGCGTGGTGCGGGCGCTGTGGCTCTCCTCCGCCGTGCTGGCGGTGCCGGCCGCCACGGCGCCGCCGTGCACGCGGCGCAGCGTGCCGGACTGCTCCAGCAGGTCCAGGTCGCGGCGCACCGTCTCCCGGGCAATGCCGAAGCGCTCGGCGAGCTCGGCCACGGACACCTTGCCGTGCTCCGTGACCAGGCCGGCGACCAGCCGGTGGCGTTCCTCCGCGAACATCTGGGTCCTTCCGGGAGAGGGGGGTGACGTGTGCCACGTTTCTGCGTTTCCATGACTTTATGCCCGTTCATGTGGCTTCGTCAAGGAGAATCCAGATAAAACCACAGATCCGGGCGAAGGCGGTGGCGCGGAGTCGTGGCACTGGCGCGGCGTGGCCGGAATCGCGCCGTTGTTCGGTTGCGTCGGGGCCCGGCGTTCGCTTGGCTGGGTGGATGGCTTCCCCGATCGAGGACTACGCCCTCCTGTCCGACCTGCGCACCGGTGCCCTGGTGTCGAAAAACGGGAGCATCGACTGGCTCTGCTTTCCGAACTTCGACAAGCCCTCCGTCTTCGCCTCGCTGCTCGGCGACCTGAACCACGGGCGCTGGCTGCTCGCCCCGCTCGGCGCCCCCGACCATTGCGCGGCCCGCCCCGACACCGGGGCCGACCCGGCCCGGAACGCGGCCGACCGGGACGAGTCGATGGCCGGCGCCGAGCCCCGCGGAACCGGGGCCGATGGCCCCGATGCCGACGGCGTTGAGGCTGACAGCCCCGACGCCCACGGCGCCGCGGCCGACGGCACCGAGCCCCGCGGGACCGAGACGCCCCGGCACGGCAAGGCGCTCGCGGAGCCCGGCGCCGTCGGGGCGGGGACGGCCGCGGGACCGGACGACGGCGTGCCCGAGGTCGTCGAGCGCACGTACATCGCCAACACGTTCGTGCTCCGCACGCTCTGGCGCACGGACGCCGGGCAGGTGCTCGTCACCGACTTCATGCCCGTGGGCGACCGGCGGGCGTCCCTGGTCCGCCGGGTGGAAGGGCTCTCCGGCTCGGTGCGGATGCACCAGGAACTGACGCTGCGCTTCGGGTACGGGTCCGTGATCCCGTGGGTCCGCCGCGCGGGGTCGCCGCAGCGGGGCGGCCGCTCCATCGTCGCGGTCGCGGGGCCGGACGCGATCGTGCTCCACGGCGACCGCCTGCCGCGGGCCGCCGACCACAGCCACGCCGGGGACTTCCTGGTCTCCGCGGGCGAGACGGTCGACTTCGAGCTGTGCTGGTACCCCTCCCACCGCGGCGTCCCGGAGCGGATCGACGTCGGCGAGGCACTCCAGCACACGTCGACCTACTGGCGGCGCTGGGCCGCGGACATCCCCGAGCAGGAGTCCTACGACAAGGTCGTGCGCCGCTCGCTCCTGGTCCTGCGGGCCCTGACCCACGAGGCCACCGGCGGGATCGTCGCGGCCCCGACCACGTCCCTCCCCGAGGCCTTCGGGGGCGAGCGGAACTGGGACTACCGGTACTGCTGGCTGCGCGACGCGGCCCTGACCCTCGAGTCGATGATGACCCACGGCTACCAGCGGGAGGCCCTCAAGTGGCGCGACTGGCTCCTGCGGGCGGTCGCCGGGAACACCGAGGACCTGCAGATCATGTACGGCATCTCCGGCGAGCGGCGCCTGCCCGAGCGCGACCTGGACCTGCCCGGCTACGAGGGATCCGTGCCCGTGCGCGTGGGCAACGGGGCCGTGACCCAGTACCAGGGCGACGTCGTCGGCGAGGTGCTGGTGGCGCTGGAGAAGCTGCGCAACATGGGCCAGGCCGAGGACCACTTCTCGTGGCCGCTGCAGAAGTCCCTCGTCGACTACGTGGCCGCGAACTTCGACCGCAAGGACCACGGCATCTGGGAGATGCGCGGGGACAAGAAGTACTTCACGCACTCGCGGGTCATGATGTGGGCGGCGTTCGACCGCGGCGTGCGCGCCATCGTGGACCACGGGCTGGACGGCGACGCCGGGCCGTGGCGCGCGATGCGCGACCGGGTGCGTGACGAGATCATGGAACACGGCTTCAACCGCGAGCTCAACTCCTTCACCCAGACCTACGGGTCCACGGAGGTGGACGCCTCGCTGCTCGTCCTGGCGCAGGTCGGGTTCGTGGACTACGACTCGCCGGAGATGAAGGGGACCGTCGCGCGGATCGAACAGGACCTCATGGACGAGGCCGGGCTCCTGCACCGCTACCGCACTCAGGCCGGCATGGACGGGCTCCCGCCGGGGGAGTACCCGTTCCTGGCGTGCTCGTTCTGGCTCGTCGAGCAGTACGCGCGCTCGGGGCGGATCGAGGACGCGCGCGCGCTCATGGACCGCCTCGTCGGGACGGCCAACGACCTGGGCCTCATGGCCGAGGAGTACGACACCGTCGGGGAGCGCATGGCCGGGAACTTCCCGCAGGCGTTCTCGCACCTGGCGCTCATCCGGGCGGCGGACGCCATCAACGGGCACGGGCAGACGGCGCTGTAGGCGGGGGCGGACGACGGCGTCGCCGCTGTCGTCCCCCCGGCGCGGCCCGCGGGGCCGCTCCGCGGCCCGGACCGGGGCCGTCCCGCGCTACGCGGCCCGGGCCTGGGCCGGCGCGTCGAGTGGGTGCTCGAGCTCGTCGCGGGACATCCGCCCCGCGGCCCACGCGACGGCGGCCGCCGCGGGACCCACTACGCCGGCGACGATGAACACCGCCCAGAGGGGCACGGCCTCTCCGATGGGGCCTGCGAGCGCCACGGAGATCGGCATCAGCGCCAGCGACACGAAGAAGTCCAGCGAGGAGATCCGCCCCAGCAGGTGGCGGGGCACTCGGCGCTGCAGCAGCGTGCCCCAGATGACCTGGCCGATGCCGCCCGTCGCGCCGACGAGGAACACGGCCGCGGCCACCGACCAGAAGTCCGGTGCGAACCCGACCCAGACCAGCGGCAGCGTGCCCAGCCCCCAGAGCGCGAGCATCCAGGTCAGGTACCGGCGGGGCAGCGGGCGCGAGGCGGTGACCGCGGACCCGACGGCGGCGCCGATGCCGAGGGCGGCCAGCAGGAAGCCGAACCACTCCGGGCCGAGGTCCAGGTTGTCCTCGACGATGAACGGCAGGAGGACCTCCAGGGGGCCGATCATGCTGAGGACGGTGACGATGGCGAAGAGCAGCGTCCACAGGAGCCACGGCGTTCGGACGGTGTAGGCGACGCCCTCGCGCAGGTCGGCCAGGACGCTGGGGCGGTGCTCGCCCGGCGCCAGGTGGGCGTCGTAGCTCGGGTCCCGGGAGATCGTGGCGAAGATCGCCAGGGCGAGCAGGTGGCACGCGGCGATGCCGATGATCGCGTGGGCCGGGCTGAGCGAGGCGACGACGATGCCCGCGGCGGCGGGTCCGGCGGCCTGTTGCAGGACCGGGCGCAGCGTGCCCTCGACCCCGTTCGCGGCCAGCAGGTGTCCCGCGGGCAGGATCCGCGGCAGCAGGGCCGAGTAGGCGGGGAAGAAGAACGCGGCGCCGAGCCCGACGACGAAGCCGGCCGCGGCCAGGTGCCACAGGGCGAGGGCGCCCGCCCAGGCGAGGAGCGCGACGGCGGCCATGGCCACGAGGGAGCCGGCCTTGACGCCGAGGATGATCCGCCGGCACGAGAGGCGGTCCGCGGCGATGCCGCCGGCGAGGACGAACAGGACGAGGCCGAGGCTCGTCGCGGTCGCGACGACGGAGACGTCCACCTTCGATCCGCCCAGGCGCAGGACCTGGTAGAACATGGCGACCGTCCACATGCCGTGCGCGAAGACGCTCAGCGCCATCGAGCCCACGAGGACGCGGTAGTCGCGGTGCGCGAAGGGGGCGAGCGCGCGGGGAGCCATGGCGGTGCCTTCCGGATGGGGGTGGCCGCGGGTGCGGCGGCGGTCGGGCCGGGGAAAGCCCGCCGGAAGTCTAGTATGGCCGCACCCATTGGTTTTCGTCAATCACTCGTCGGGCGAGCGGCGCACCGCGCCCCGGTGGACCGCCCTGGCGTTCCGCGCCGGCGCCCGCGGCGCCCCCGGCGCCGGCGTCCCCCGCTTTCTTTCCCCGCGGCCCCCGCGTGCCTAAGGTGGCCGCATGGCCCGGTTCCTCGTCATCGCGCTCCTGTCCCTGCTCGCGTTCGCCACGATCGTGGCCGCCAGCCTCGGATCCGCCGGCTGGTGGGCCCTCGCCGCGGTGCTGCTCGCGCTGCTCGCCGTCGGGATCTACGACCTGGTCCAGACGCAGCATTCGATCCTGCGCAACTACCCCGTGCTGGGCCACATGCGGTACCTGCTGGAGTCGATCCGGCCGGAGATCCAGCAGTACTTCGTGGAGCGGAACTTCGACGGCCGGCCGTTCGACCGCGACACCCGCTCCCTGATCTACGCGCGGGCCAAGGGCGTCGACAGCCATAAGGCGTTCGGCACGGAGCGGGACATCAACCAGATCGGCTACGAGTTCCTGCTCCACTCCACGGCCCCCGTCCCTCCCCCGGAGGAGCCGCTGCGGGTGCGCGTCGGCGGGCCGGACTGCGCGCGGCCGTACGACATGCCGCTGCTGAACGTGTCCTCGATGAGCTTTGGCTCGCTGTCCAAGAACGCGGTCCTGGCCATGAACAAGGGCGCGGCCCTGGGCGGGTTCGTCCACGAGACCGGCGAGGGCGGCCTGACCAAGTACCACCTCGAGTACGGGGCGGACCTGTTCTGGGAGATCGGCTCGGGGTACTTCGGCTGCCGCGACGAGACCGGGCACTTCAACCCCGAGCGGTTCGCCGAGAAGGCGGCCCTGGAGGTCGTCAAGGGCATCACCATCAAGCTCAGCCAGGGCGCCAAGCCCGGCCTCGGCGGCGTCCTGCCCGCCACGAAGGTCACCGCGGAGATCGCCGAGGCGCGCGAGGTCCCGATGGGGGTCGACTGCGTCTCGCCGGCGTCCCACTCCGAGTTCGGCACGCCGCGGGAGCTGATGCGCTTCGTCGCCCGCCTGCGCGAGCTGTCCGGGGGCAAGCCGGTGGGCTACAAGTTCTGCGTCGGGTCCCGCACGGACGTCCTGGCCATGTGCAAGGCCATGCTGGACACCGGGGTCACGCCCGACTTCATCATCATCGATGGCTCCGAAGGCGGCACCGGCGCCGCCCCGCTCGAGTACGAGGACCACGTCGGCACGCCGCTGACCGAGGGGCTCATGCTGATGCACAACGCCCTGACCGGCTGCGGGCTGCGGGAACGGATCAAGCTCGGAGCCGCCGGCAAGATCGCCACCGGAAGCGACATCGTCAAGCGGCTCATCCAGGGGGCCGACTTCACCATGAGCGCCCGGGGCATGATGATGGCCACCGGCTGCATCCAGGCGCAGGTGTGCCACACCAACGAGTGCCCGGTCGGCGTGGCCACCCAGGACCCGCGGCGGATCCGCGCCCTGAACGTGGACGACAAGGGCAACCGCGTGCACAACTACCAGAAGCTCACCGTGCAGGAGGCCGAGCAGATCATGGCCTCCATGGGCATCGTCGGGCCCGAGGAGCTGAACCCGCGGATGCTCCGCCGCCGCGTGGACCACCTGACCACGCGCAGCTACGCCGCCCTGTACAACTGGCTGCGGCCCGGGGAGCTGCTGCAGGAGCCGCCGCGGGGCTGGAAGCTGGACTGGGCGGAGGCCGACGCGGACCACTTCGGCGAGCACGCCCCCATCCCGTGGATGGAGGCGCACGACATGGAGGCCCACGCCGTCCCGGAGCACGGCCCGGCGCCGTCGGCCTACCGCGACGAGGACGGCACCCGCCCCGACCTGGTCGCCACGCCCAGCAGGATCGAGCCCAAGGACGGCTCGCACATCAAGACGCCGCGCGTGGCCGGCTCCGTCACCCGGCCGGAGGGCCGCCCCGGAGCGTCGTAGCTCCCGGCGCGCGGGGCAGAATGGTGTCCGATGACCCCGCCCGCGCCCCGCTTCCCCGCCCTGCTCGCCCACGCCGTCTGCCTCCAGATCGGCGTGTACGTCGTCCGCCCGACCACCTCCTACATGGCCTTGGACCTCGGCGCGGACCCGGCGCTGCTCGGGCTGGTCGTCGCCAGCTTCTCCGTCCTGCCCGTGCTGCTGGCCGTGTGGCTGGGCCGGCTCTCCGACGCGGGCCGGGAGCCCCACGTCCTCGTGGCCGGGGCCGGGCTGCTGCTCGTGGCCGGGGCGGGCCTGCTGTGGGCCACGCCGTCGCTCCCGGCGCTGCTGGCGTGGAACGCCCTGCTGGGCATCGGGCACCTGATGAGCCTGCTGGGCGAGCAGTCCCGGCTCGCGTCCCTGCGGGCCGACCGGCTCGACCGCACGTTCGGCGTCTACACCATGCTCACGGCGCTCGGGCAGGCCGCGGCCCCGCTGCTCCTGGGCCTGCTCGGCGGCGGCGCGGTCCGGCCGGACACGTCGGTCCTGCTGGTCGCCTACCTGGTGGCGTCGGCGGCGGTGGCGGGGACGACGGCGTGGGTCGTCGCGGGGACGTTCGCCACGGCCCGGGCCGCCGCGGGCGGGGCCCCGGGCAGCCTCCGCGGCGCCTTGGCCGTTCCGCGCCGCACCCGCGGGATCCTGCTCTCGTCGATCGGGCTGAGCATGATGGTGCTGTGCGCGATCGACCTGCTCCAGGTCTACCTGCCGGCCCTGGCCGTCGAGCGCGGGATCCCGGTCGCGGCCGTCGGCGTGCTGCTGGCCCTGCGCGCCCTCGCGACGGTCGCCTCCCGGGCTTTCCTCGACCGGCTCGTCGCGTGGGCCGGGCGCGGGACGCTGATCGTGGGTTCGACGGCGGCGTCCGCCGCCCTGCTGGCCCTGCTCGCGGTGCCGGCCCCGCTCGCGGTGGTGGCCGGGCTGATGGTCGCCGCCGGCCTGACCCTGGGGGTGGGGCAGCCGCTGTCGATGACCGTGGTCTCCCTGGCGGCCGCCCCCGGGACGCGGGCGACGTGGATGGCCCTGCGGCTGACCGGGACGCGGCTGGGGCAGGTGGTCGTGCCCGCGGGCGTGGGCCTGACCGCGGCCGTCGTCGGCGCGGGCGGGGTCTTCGTCGCGCTCGGGGCGGCGCTGGCCGCGGTCACGGTCGCGGCGGCCGGGCCACTGCGCGGCATGGACCGCAGTCGCTAGCCGTCCAGGTCCCCGTACTCGGCGAGGACCTTCTGGCCGATCTTGAACGCCACGTTCGCGGCGGGCACCGAGCAGTAGATCGCCGACTGGAGGAAGACCTCCTTGATCTCGTCCGGGGTCATGCCGTTGCGCAGGGCCGCGTGGACGTGCATCTCCAGCTCCTCCCAGTACCCGCCCGCGATCATGGCGGTCAGCGTGATGGCGCTGCGGGTGGTGCGCGGCAGCCCCTCCCGGGTCCAGATCGTGCCCCACGCATAGCGGGTGATCATCTCCTGGAACTCCTGCGTGAACGCGGTGGAGTTCGCGGTGGCGCGCTCCACGTGCGCGTCGGAGAGGACCTCGCGGCGGACGGCGAGGCCGGCGTCGTACGGGTCGCCGGGCAGGCGCTGGGCGTCGGGCATGGTGGGGCTCCTGAAGGTGGTGGCGGCGCGCCGCCGGGGCGGGGGCTGGGGGCGGGCCCTGACGGGCCGCCCGGGGCTACTTGACCAGGGCGCCGAAGAACTCGAGCAGCAGGCGGCTGGTCTCGCGCGGGTCCTCGGCGGGGGCCAGGTGCGCGGCGTCCTCGACGACGGCGGCGCGGCCGTTCGGCACGGCCGCGGCGACGGCCTCGGCGTCCGCCGGCGGGCAGACGACGTCGTGGGCGCCGGCGATGGCCAGCACCGGGTCGGTGATCCCGGAGAGCCGGTCCCGCACGTCGTACCCGGCCAGGGCGGAGCACGCGTGCGCGTAGGAGAACCGGTCCGCGTCCTGGAGGGTGTGCAGCAGGTTCGTGGAGATCTGGGCGTGGGACTCGATGAAGCCGGGCGCGAACCAGCGTTGGGCCGAGCCCTCGACCATGGTCGGGGTCCCGGCCTGGGCGACCAGCTCGCCGCGCTCGCGCCACGCCTCGGGGGTGCCGATCTTCGCGGCCGAGCAGATCACGGCCAGGGCGTCGAACAGGCCCGGGTGGTCCACGCCGAGCTGCAGCGCCGTCGCGCCCGCGATGGACACGCCCGCGTAGTAGACGGGCTGGCCGGCGTCGATGGTGCCGTCCGCCTTGAGGCGGGCGACGACGGCGGCGACGCCGTCGGCCAGCTCCGACATCGTGAAGTCGTCCGTGGACGGGGTCCCGACCCCGTGCCCGGGCAGGTCCCACCCGATGACCTGGTACGCGTCGTCCAGGTACGGCACCGCGGGCCCCCACAGGGCGGCCACTCCCGTGCCGAGCGAGGGGCCGACGACCAGGGTCGGCTTGTTGGCGCTCTCGGCGCCGGAGAGCAGGGTGGGGATCAGCTGGAGCTGGGTCATGGGGTCCTCCCGGTCTGGGTCCAGGCGCCGGCGTCGGCGCGGATGGTCTCGATGAAGGCGTGCGCCCGGCCGAGGTAGCCCGCCGGGTCGAGCAGCGCGTCCAGGTCGGCGTCGGACAGGCGGTCCGCGGGCACGGCCTGCCGCAGCAGCGTCCGCAGGCGCGTTCCGGTCTCCAGCGACTCGCGGACCAGCGCCTGCAGGGCCGGCTTGCCGCCGTCCAGCAGCGGGGCGGCGGCCGCCATGATGCGCTCGCTGACCAGCAGGTCGCCGGAGAGCGAGGCGTTGCGGGCCATCGCGGCCGCGTCCACGGTGAGTCCCGCGGCGAGCTCGGCCAGGGTCTGGGCGGTGCCCCCGGCCAGGCGCAGCAGCTCGCGCAGCGCGGCCCATTCGCTGTGCCAGGCGCCGTCCGGCCGCTCGTCGACGGCGGTGCCCGCGGCCAGGAACAGCTGGGCCGCGTGGCGCGGCGCCTCGAGGGCGGCGTCGCGCAGCAGGACGGAGAGGACGGGGTTGCGCTTCTGCGGCATCGCGGAGGAGCCGCCCTTCCCCTCGGCCTGCGGCTCGGCGACCTCGCCCAGCTCCGGCCGCGAGAGCACGAGCACGTCGGCGGCCACCTTGCCCCCGGCGGCGCAGACGTCCGCGAGCGCCGCGCCCAGGCCGGTGAACGGCTGCCGGGCCGTGTGCCAGGGGGCGCCGGGGTCGGCGAGGCCGAGCCGCCCCGCCAGGGCCGCGGTCAGGTCCGCCGCCGTCCAGGCGGCGTCCACTCCGGCCGGCGCGTCGGCGTCCGCGGCGCGTCGGTCCAGGAAGTCCTCCAGCGCGGCCTGCGTTCCGGCGGCCCCGCCCCACTGCAGCGGGAGGGCGGCCAGGGCGGCGTCGAGGCGGCGTCCCGCGGCGGCGGCGCCCGCGAGCCAGTTCGCGGCGCGGAGCCCGAAGACCGTCGGCAGCGCGTGCTGGGTCAGGGAGCGGGCCACGCACACGGTGCCGGTGTGCCGGGCGGCCAGGGCGTCCAGCCCGGCGGCGGCGCGGCGCAGGTCGGCGGCGATCGTCGCCCCGGCCCGGGCGGCGACGAGCGCGAGCGCCGTGTCGATGATGTCCTGGCTGGTCGCGCCGCGGTGGACGGCCGCGGCGGCGGACGCGCCGCCGTCGTCCTTGCGCAGCTCCGCGCGCAGGTCCGCGAGCAGCGGGATCAGGGCGTTGCCCCCGTCGCGTCCGCGGGCGGCGATGGAGGCCAGGTCGTACAGGCCCGCGTCGGCGGCGGCGTCCAGGGCGTCGGCGTCGGCCTGCGACGCGAGCCCGGCGTCCGCCAGGACGGCCACCCACGCGGCCTCGGTGTCCAGCATCGCCTGCAGGAACGCGGTGTCGGAGGCGGCCGCGGCGACGGGGGTGCCGGCCCAGGCGGGGGAGAGCAGCCCGGCGTCGGTGGTGGTCATGGGGTCAGCCTATCGGGAGTGGGGGAGGTGGACGACGGCGGCGTCCCGGTCCGCGCCGGGCCCGCAGGACGCCCGGCGCGCGCCAGGGTGCGGCCCGCGGACGGGCCGCACCCTGGCGGCGGCGCGGCGGCTAGGAGCCGCTGCGGGGGTAGTCGAGGAACACGGTCTCCCCGTCGCCCTGCAGGTGGACGTCGAAGCGGAGGCCGCCGTCCTCCTCGCGCGTGGCGACGAGCGTACGGCGCCGGTCCTCCGGAAGGGAGGCCAGCAGCGGGTCGTCGGCCAGGGCCGCGGCGTCCTCCGGCAGGTAGATGCGGGTGAACAGGCGGTTCAGCAGGCCGCGGGCGAACACGACGAGCATGATGAACGGCGCCTTGCCCTGCTCCGTCGGGCCCGGGTTGACCGTCGTGAACGTGTAGTGGCCGACGTTGTCCACGGCCACGCGCCCCCAGCCGGTGAACGTGTACCCGTCGCGGACCAGGGAGCCGTCCCGGGAGACGACGTTGCCGTGCTCGTCGGCCTGCCAGATCTCCAGCAGCGAGTCCGGGACGGGGGAGCCGTCGCCGTCGTACACCGTGCCGTGCAGGCGCACGGCGTTCGGGTGGGCCTGGGGGACCAGCTCGTGGCCCCTCTCGAACGGCAGCGCGTAGCCGTAGAACGGGCCGATCGTCTGCCCGGGCGTGGGGACGAGCTTCATCTCGGGTGCGGCGGACATCTAGTGCTCCTCCTCGCCGTTCTCCATCCACGTGCGGTTGCTGCCGGTCAGGACGATGTCCCAGTGGTAGCCGGTGTTCCACTCGTGGCTGGTCAGGTCGTGGTCGTAGGCCGCGACGAGGCGGTCGCGGGCCTTCTGGTCGGTGATCGACTGGTAGATCGGGTCCAGCGCGAACAGCGGGTCGCCCGGGAAGTACATCTGGGTGATCATGCGCTGGGTGAAGTCCGTGCCGAACAGGGAGAAGTGGATGTGGGCCGGGCGCCACGCGTTGTGGTGGTTCTTCCACGGGTACGGGGCCGGCTTGATGGTGGTGAAGCGGTACTCGCCGTTCGGGCCGGTGATGGCGCGGCCGACGCCCGTGAAGTTCGGGTCGATCGGGGCCGGGTGCTGGTCGCGCTTGTGCACGTAGCGCCCGGCGGCGTTCGCCTGCCACACCTCGATCAGCTGGCCCGCCACGGGGCGGCCGTCGCCGTCCAGGACGCGGCCGGCGACGACGATGCGCTCGCCGACCGGCTCGCCGTGGTGCTGGATGGTCAGGTCGGCCTCGAGGGGGTGGACGTCGCGCTCGCCGAAGGCCGGGCTGAACAGCTCGATGGTCTCCGGGTCGGCGTGGTGCAGGCTCTTGGTGGGGTGGCGCAGCAGCGAGGAGCGGTAGGGCGCGAAGTCCACGCGCGGCTGCGTCTCCTCCGTCCCGGAGGCCCGGTACGCCTCGTGGATGGAGGCGATCTCCGCGGAGATCCGCTGCTGGGAGTCCGCCGTGGCGGCGGGATCCAGCGCGTGGCTGTTCTCGAAGGCCTCGCCGGTGGTGGTGTCCGTGCTCACGAAGCGCTCCTTTCGGTGGGTGGTGGCGGGGTGGGCCGGGCTAGGCGTGGGGCCAGCCGGTGTAGGACTCGGCCAGGTACTGCTGGCCGTAGCGGGAGCTGGTGACGGTCTCGAGCTCGCCGAGGGCGCGCTTGAGGGAGAACGGGTCCGCGCCGACGGGCGTGTGCAGCATCGACGTCATCCAGTAGGAGAAGTTCTGGGCCTTCCAGACCCGCTTCAGGGCCAGGTCGGAGTACCCGTCCAGCAGTGCCGTGTCCTTCGTGGAGTAGAACGAGTCGATGGCCTCGAAGAGGACCTTGACGTCGGCGAAGGCCAGGTTGAGCCCCTTCGCGCCCGTCGGGGGGACGGTGTGCCCGGCGTCGCCGGCCAGATACAGGCGGCCGTGGCTGAGCGGCTCCCGGACGAACGAGCGGAACGCCAGGACCGTCTTGTCGAAGATCGGGCCGGTCTTGAGCTCGAAGCCGTCCGGGCCGTCGACGCGGCGCTGCAGCTCGGACCAGATCCGGTCCTCGCTCCAGTCGTCCACGTTCTCCCCCGGGTCGCACTGGAAGTACATGCGCTGGACCGTGTCCGAGCGCTGGGAGATCAGCGCGAAGCCGTGCGGGGAGTTCGCGTAGATGAGCTCGGGGGCGCTCTTGGGGGCCTCCGTGAGGATGCCGAACCACGCGAACGGGTACTCGGTCTTGTAGTCCCGCTCGCCGGGGACGGCGCGGCGGCAGAAGCTGCGGGAGCCGTCGGCGCCCACCAGCAGGTCGGCGTGGATCTCGTGCTCCGCGCCCGCGGCGTCGGTGTAGCGCAGCTTCGGGGTATCCGTCTCCAGGTCGCCGATCCAGGTCACCGAGCACTCGAAGCGGACGTCCCCGCCGTCGCGGCGCCGGGCGGCGGCCAGGTCGAGGAAGACCTCGTTCTGGGCGTACAGGGTCACGGTGGCGTCGACGAGGTCGCGGAAGTCCAGGGGGTGGGACTCGCCGTTGAAGCGCAGGTCGATGCCCGCGTGCTCGTCGCCGTGGGGCAGGACGCGGCCGTCGACCCCGGTCTCGGTCAGCATCCTGACGGAGCCCGCCTCGAGGATGCCCGCGCGGTGCGTGTTGTGGATCGTGTCGTGGTCGCGGGACTCGACCACGATGTTCTCGATGCCGGCCTGCGCCAGCAGGTGCGAGAGCATCAGGCCGGCGGGGCCGCCGCCGACGATGGCGACCTGGGTCTTCTCGGTGGTGGAAACGGCCATGCTGGGTGGCTCCTTCGGGGCAGGGGCGGCGCGGCCGCGGGGGCGGCGCCGTCGGGATCCCCTCCAGTCTGTGCCGGGGAGCACACCGGCCGCCAAGCAAGTCCCAATCAATGGGACAAGGTGGCGCTAACCGCGGAAGGCGACCTTGGCGAGCAGGTCCAACAGCGTGCGGCGCTCGCCGGCCTCGAGCCCGTCGAGCGTCGCCTCCTCGGCGTCGCCGGTGGCCGCGCGGGCCTCGTCGTAGAGCGCGCGGCCGTCCCCGGTCGCGACGACGAGCTTGGAGCGGCGGTCCGCCGGGTCCGGCTCGCGGTCGACGAGGCCGCGCTTCTGCAGGCCGTCGACCAGCGCGACGATCTGGCTCGGGTCGAGGGAGAGGAACTCCGCCAACTCGCGCTGCGTCGGCCCCAGCCCGCTGCAGGCCAGGGCCAGCACCGAGTACGAGCGGACCTTCAGGCCCAGCGGCTCGAGCCGCGCGTTGGCGTCCGCCGAGCCGCGCGAACGCAGCCGGGCGACGAGGAAGTTGGTCTCCCTGGCCAGCCCGGAGGCGCGCAGTCGGTCGGGGCCGGGGCTGGGGGTCGGGGCCATGGCGCTCCCTCGGGTCGGTGGAGATCGAATGGAAAATCAATCGTTGACTTTCTCAAGAATATCGTTTCAGATGGAGTCCGGGAAGAGGTCCACGACACACCGGGCCGGCAGCGGCCGGCCCGCACGGAAGGAACAAGCCATGTCGCTTGCAGGAAAGACCGCCATCGTCACCGGCTCCGGCCGCGGGCTCGGCCTGGCCTACGCCCAGGAACTGGCCCGCCGCGGCGCCAACGTCGTCGTCAACGACGTCGACGGGGCCGTCGCCGCCGAGGCGGTCGCCTCGATCGAGGCCGCCGGCGGCCGGGCCGCCGCCGTCGTCGTCCCCGTGGGCACCACGGAGGCCGCCAAGGCCCTCGTGGCCGGCGCCGTCGACGCGTTCGGCGGGCTGGACATCCTCGTCACCAACGCCGGCGTGCTGCGGGACAAGTCGCTGCTGAAGATGACGGACGACGACTTCGACGCGGTCATCAACGTCCACCTGCGCGGCACGTTCACGTGCGTCCGCGAGGCCTACGCGCACTTCAAGGAGCACGGCGTGGCCGGCCGGATCGTCGCCATCGGCTCCCCGACCGGGCAGCGCGGCAACTTCGGGCAGACGAACTACGCCGCCGCCAAGGCCGGGATCGCCGGCATGGTCCGGACCTGGGCGATCGAGATGAAGAAGGCCGGCGTCACCGCCAACGTCGTCATCCCCGTCGCGGCCACCGCCATGACCAGGACCATCCCGTTCTTCCAGAAGGCCGTCGAGGCCGAGGACCGCGGCGAGGCCATGCCGGACTTCTTCCGCCGGGAGCTCGGCTTCGGCACCGCGGACGACGTCGCGGGGCTCATCGCGTTCCTCGCCTCGGACGAGGCCGCCGGCATCACCGGCCAGGCGATCGGCGCCGGCGGCGACCGCCTGCAGCTGTGGAGCCACCCGGAGGCCATCGAGTCGGCGTTCCACGACGGTGGGTGGGACTACGAGACCCTGCGCGCCGGGTTCCCGTTCGCGGACCGGCTCCAGTCCGTTGGCGAGCGCTTCCCCGAGCTGCCCGCCGAGCTGCAGCCCGAGCCGGCGAAGTAGGGCGGCCGGCATGAGCGTGCGCTACGAGTGCGGCGTCGACCCCGCGGCCGTGACCGCGGTCGACATGCACGTCCACCTCGAGGTGGACGACTGCGGCCACAAGGCCATGCCGCAGGACCTGTTCGACGCCTCCGCGAAGTACTTCAAGGCCGAGGAGCGGACCCCGTCCCTGGACCGGATCGCCGAGGTGTA
Source organism: Arthrobacter paludis (assembly GCF_056782315.1). Taxonomy (NCBI): domain Bacteria; kingdom Bacillati; phylum Actinomycetota; class Actinomycetes; order Micrococcales; family Micrococcaceae; genus Arthrobacter; species Arthrobacter paludis. The sequence continues at coordinate 243,399 of NZ_JBXAEW010000001.1, read as the reverse complement.
CCGGGACGCGGGCATGGCCGCCGTCGTGTTCACGGTCGACGCCCGCACCGCCCTGGGCCACGAGCCGAACTCGATCGACGACCTCGTGGCCGGGGCGCAGCGGAACCGGGACACGCTGATCCCGTTCGGCAGTGTGGACCCGCGCACGGGGGACGCGGCCCTGGCGGAGGCCCGCCGGCAGGCCGAGGAGCTGGGCGTGCGGGGGTTCAAGTTCCACCCGTCGCTGCAGGGCTTCGACCCCTCGGACGCCGCGCACTACCCGCTGTGGGGGCTGCTCGAGGAGCTCGGCCTGCCGTGCGTGTTCCACACGGGCCAGAACGGTATGGGGGCCGGCCTGCCGGGCGGGCGCGGCATCAAGCTGCGCTACTCCAACCCGCTGCTGCTGGACGACGTCGCCGCCGACTTCCCCGGGCTGCCGATCATCATGGCCCACCCGTCGGTGCCGTGGCAGGAGGAGGCCAATTCGATCGCCACCCACAAGGCCAACGTCTACATCGACCTGTCCGGGTGGAGCCCGAAGTACTTCCCGGAGTCCCTGGTCCGCCTGTCCAACAACGTGCTCTCCCGCAAGGTCCTCTTCGGGACGGACTTCCCGCTGATCACCCCGGAGAAGTGGCTCGCCGCGTTCGCGGACCTGCCGCTGAAGGACGAGGTGCGCCCGCGCATCCTCAAGGACAACGCCGTCGCGCTGCTCGGCCTGGGGGACCGGTGACCGCGTTCTACCCGTCGGACCAGTACGGGTTCTCGACGCTCCTTCCCGACGGCGAGCTCGCCGCCCTGGGCCGGCTGCGCGCCGTCCTGGACGACCACGTGCGGCCCGTGCTCGCCGACCACTGGGAGCGCGGCGAGTTCCCCGACGGCGTCATGGACCGGCTCGTCGCGCTGGACCTGATGCGGCCGCGGGAGCTGGGCGGCGCGGAGCCCTCCGCCCTCTACGCCGGATTCCGCAACTTCGAGCTCGCGCGCTGCGACGCCTCCATCGCCACCATGTACAACGCGCAGTCGGGCCTGTTCCGCACCACCGTCAACCTCGGCGGCGACGCGGCCCAGGCCGCGGAGCTGGACCCGCTCGTCCGCTCGTTCGCGCTCACCGGCGTGTTCGCGCTGACCGAGCCGGACCACGGCTCGGACATCGCGCGCGGCCTGGCGACGCGGGCCCGGTTCGAGGAGGGGCCCGACGGCGGCGCCTGGGTCATCGACGGGGCCAAGCGGTGGATCGGCGGCGCCACGCAGGTGGACGTCCTGGCCGTCTTCGCCCGCGACGAGGCGGACGGGCAGGTCAAGTGCTTCCTCGTCCCCACGGATTCCCCCGGCCTGTCGATGACCAAGATCGGGCGCAAGACCAGCCTGCGGATCATGCAGAACGCGGACATCGACCTGGACGGCGTCCGCGTGCCGGCGTCGGCGCGGCTGCGGAACATCGACTCCTTCGCCGACGTCGCCGCGTGCCTGCGCAACATGCGCTCCGACGTGGCCTGGATCGCCGCCGGCGCGTCCGCCGGGGCCTACGAGGCCGCCCTGCGCTACGTGCAGCAGCGCGAGCAGTTCGGCCGACCCGTCGCCGGGTTCCAGCTCGTCCAGGAGAAGCTCGCGACCATGCTGGCCAACGTCACGGCGAGCCTCGGCGTCGTCGTCCGCCTCACCCAACAGCAGGCCGAGGGCACGTACAGGGACGAGAACTCGGCCCTGGCCAAGCTGTTCACCGCCCGCGCGCTGCGCGAGACCGCCGCCCTGGCCCGCGAGGTCGCCGGCGGCAACGGCATCACCCTGGACACCGACGTCGCGCGCTTCCACGCCGACGCCGAGGCCGTCTACTCCTACGAGGGCACCGACGAGATCAACGCCCTCGTCGTCGGCCGCGCCGTCACCGGCCTGGCCGCCTTCACCCGCTGACCCCGCACCACCCACCGAAAGGAACCACCATGTCGCAGGCCACCACCGCCACCACCATCTCCTACGACCAGCTCGCCGACGCCGCCGGCACCGACCTCGGCTACAGCGCCTGGCGCACCGTCACGCAGGACCAGGTGGACACGTTCGCCGACGCCGCCGACGACCACCAGTGGATCCACACCGACCCCGAGAAGGCCAAGGAGGGCCCGTTCGGGGGCCCGATCGCGCACGGCTACCTCACCCTGAGCCTGCAGATCGCGTTCTGGACCGAGATGTTCGACGTCGAGGGCGTGAAGACCAAGGTCAACTACGGCCTCGAGAAGGTCCGCTTCCCCGCCCCCGTGCACGTGGGCAAGCACATCCGCATGAAGGCCGTCATCGCCGAGGTCGCCGAGGTCAAGGGCGGGTACCAGATCGCCGTCGACCAGACCGTGGAGGTCGAGGGCTCGGAGAAGCCCGCCGTCGTCTCCCGCGGCCTGTACCGCTTCTACGCCTAGCCCACCGCCCGCGCCGCCCGGCGCCCCAGCACCGAAGGAGCACCCCGTGAAGAACCGTGGCATCGGGCCCTGGGTCCACCGCCGCCGCGTGAAGTCCGCCGGCCTGCCGGCCGTGACCGGCGCGGGCCTGGAGTACACGTACGACGCGTACGCCGAGCGCATCGACCGGCTGGCCTCCGCGCTGGCCGACCGCGGGATCGGCCGCGGCGACCGCGTCGCCTACCTGGGCAACAACCACCCGGCGTTCCTCGAGACGCTCTTCGCGTGCGGGCTGCTCGGCGCGGTCTTCGTCCCCCTGAACACGCGGCTGGCCCCCGCCGAGGTCGCGTTCGCGCTGGCCGACTCCGGCTCCGTGCTGCTCGTCGGAGCGGCCGAGCTGGAGGCGCTGGCCGCCGCCGGGTCCCGGGGCACGGCCGTCGCGCGCCGCCTCGTCGTCGCGCCCGAGGCGGCCGGTCGCGCCCCCGCCGCGGACGCGGCGGGCCCCGCGGTCGCTGGAGGGGACGACGGCGGCGCCGCCGTCGTCGAACCGTACGAGGAGGCGCTGGCCGCGGGCGCACCGGTGGCCCGCGACGAGCCCGTGGCCTCGGAGGACCCGGCCGTCATCCTCTACACGTCCGGGACCACGGGGAACCCGAAGGGCGCGCTGCTCACCCACGGGAACCTGACGTGGAACAGCCTGAACGTGCTCGTGGACTACGACGTCACCTCCGACGCCGTGGCCCTGATGATCGCGCCGCTGTTCCACGTGGCGTCCCTGGGCATGGGCGCGCTGCCCGTGCTGCTCAAGGGCGGGCACCTGGTGCTGCAGTCCCGCTTCGAGCCGGCCGCGGTGCTCGCGGCCGTCGAGCGGCACGGCGTCACGAGCCTGTCCGGGGTGCCCACGACGTTCCAGATGCTGGCCGAGCACCCCGACTGGGCGCGCACGGACCTGTCCTCGCTGCGGATGCTCACGTGCGGCGGCTCGCCGGTCCCGACGCGTGTGCTCGACGCGTACGAGGAGCGCGGCCTGTCCTTCTCCGGCGGGTACGGCATGACCGAGACCGCTCCGGGGGCCACGTCGCTCTCGCCGCGGCACTCGCGGCCGAAGGCGGGGTCCGCCGGGCTGCCGCACTTCTTCACGGACGTGCGGATCGCCGACCCGCTCGGGGGAGCGCTGCCGCCCGGGGAGGTCGGGGAGATCCAGATCCAGGGCCCGAACGTTATCCGCGAGTACTGGAACCGCCCGGACGCGACCGCCTCGTCCTTCGCGGACGGCGACTGGTTCCGCTCCGGGGACATGGGCTACCTCGACGACGACGGCTTCCTGTTCATCTCCGACCGGCTCAAGGACATGATCATCTCCGGCGGCGAAAACATCTACCCGGCCCAGGTGGAGCAGGCGATCATGGAGCTGCCGGACGTGGCGGCCGTCGCCGTGATCGGGGTCCCGGACGAGAAGTGGGGCGAGGTCCCGAAGGCCCTGGTCGTCGCCGTGGAGGGTGCCCGCGTGGACGAGGCCGCGGTGCTGGCCCACCTGGACGGGCGGCTCGCCCGGTACAAGATCCCGAAGACCGTCGAGTTCGTGGACGACTTCCCGCGCACGGCCAGCGGCAAGATCCGCAAGGCCGACCTGCGCAAGACCCACGGGGCGCCGGCGTAGGGCTCCCGCCGGGCCCGCACGCGCCGGCCCGGCCACCCTGTCGTCGCGACGTCACCCTTTCGCCGCGACGTCACCCCTTGGCCGCGATGTCATGGGCTATTACGGGTGATATCGCGCCGGAACCATGACATTGCGCCGGAACCATGACGTCGCGGGCCGGTCCGCGGGAGGGGCGGGCGAAGCTTCGGGGCCGACGCGCGCCCGACCGGCCGGGACACGTGGTTGGTGGTGGACAGGCTGGAGGGGCGAGGCCCGCGCGTGCGGACCCCGCCCCTCCTGCTGCGACCGGGACACCCGGGCCGGCGTGGGCTGCGCGTCGGCCGATGGGCCGGTCCCGGTTCCCTGGCGCCGGAGCTGTTTGGCCCCAGCGCTACTCGGCGCCAGCGCTACCCGGCGCCCGCGCTACCCGGCGCCCGCGCTACTTGGCGACGGCGGCGCTCGTCGCGACCGTCGTCGTGGTCGTCTGGCTGGCGACCATGCGGTACTTGCCCCACTTCGGCGCGTAGAACTTCGTGTAGCCGCGGCCCGAGCGGAAGTCCACGGTGCGGATGGTCTTCCAGCCGGTGCTGGTCCACTTCTGGACGCGGACGTCCTGCGGGCTGTAGGCGCGGTAGCCGTAGGCCGCCGGGCTGTAGTAGCGGGCGTTGGCCGTCAGGGTGACGTAGCTGCCGCTGCGGCTGATGACGGTCGAGAGCTTGGCCTGGCCGCGGACGTAGAAGACCTTGGAGGTCGAGTCGTAGTAGTCGAAGGCCCCCTACCAGTCGTAGATGTTGGACGGGCCAACCCGGTAGCCGCCGAGGCCCATGAAGTCGCACACCACGGCGCGGCTCGAGTACGTGGCGTTGTCGAACTCGAACCAGCTGACGATGTTGCCGTACCGGGTGATGTCCGTGTCGATGTAGTACTCCCCGGGGGAGCCGGTCACGGTGCGTTTCACATAGCCGGTGACGTACTTGCAGCCGCTGGAGCCGAACACGACGTCCTTGACCGTGAAGCCGGTGACATCCACCGGATTCGTCGTCGCGGCGGTGGCGGCGGACGGGGCGAGCGAGAGGGCGAGCGCGGCGGCGGCAACGGCGGCCACGGAGCGCAGGCGGGCGCGCAGAGTCATGGAAGGGTCCCCCAACAAAACGAATGATGCGTGGCCCCGGAGCGGTGCCGCGGCCGCCGGAGTGGCGACGAGGAGAATTGTATCCCGGTTTGTGGTATTTGTGTGATCCGGGCCTCCCCGGATTCCGGGCGCCGCCGTCGGACGCTACCGCGGCGCCTCGCCGAGCTCGCGCGCGATGCCGCGCGCGGCCGTGCGCAGCGCCATGACGGCCCCCGGCAGCGTCGGTGAGCCGACGGGGACGACGACGGCGAGGACCGCGACCGCGTGGCCGCGCCGGTCCAGGATCGGCACGGACGCGCCCGTGGTCTCCGCGTCGATGAACCCGTCGAACGTCGCGTACCCGCGCTGGCGGATGTGTGCGAGCTCCCGGCGGATGTCCGCGTGCCGTTCCGCGACGGCGGCGGCGTTCCGCTCGAGGTAGCCCTCCCGGACGGGGGCCGGGGCGAACGCGAGCAGCGCCATCCCCATGCTCGTCAGGTGCACCGGCATGCGCCCGGCGACGTGGGCCTGGTTCACGGCCGCGCCCGGGCGGGAGAGCCGCTCCAGGACCAGCACCTCGTCCTCGTGCAGCACGGCCAGCTGCGTGTTCTGCCGGACCAGCTGGTTCACGTCCTCCATGAACGGCAACGCGACCTGGCGCAGCCCGCGCGTCGTCGAGGCGCGGTTCGTGATCTCCCACAGGCGCAGGCCGAGCCCGACGCCGCCGTCGTCCGTCCGCGCCAGCAGGCCCTCGGCCACGAGCGCGTCGACCAGCCGGTACGTGGTGGCGCGGGGCAGCCCGGCCCGCCGCGCCAGCGCGCCGACCGTCAGCGTGGAGTGCTCGGCATCGAACGCGTCGAGGATGCGCACGACGCGCTCGACCATCGAGTCGCCCGTCGGCGAGTTGGCCACGGTCCGGCCCTACGCGGGCTCCGCCGCGACGACGGCGTCGATCGCGGCCGTGTCCACGTCCGCCGCGTCGGCGGGGGACCAGCGCGGATTGCGGTCCTTGTCAATGACCTGGGCGCGGATGCCCTCGGGCAGGTCCGGGTGGTCCATGAGGAACTCGGCGAGGCGCAGTTCGCGGGCGAACGCCTCCGCGAGGACCGCCTCGCCCCGTGCCGCGCGGACGGCGCGCAGCGCGGTCTCGGCCGCGAGCGGGGAGTTGGCGCGGATCGCCTCCGCGGCGCGCGCCGGGCCGGAGTCCGCCGGCCCGCCGGCGGCGAGCCGGTCCAGCTCGGCGAGGATCGCGGGGACGTCGGCGCCGGCGTACGCGGCATCGATCCACGCGCGGTCGGCGCGGATCGTGGCGGACGACGGCGGGGCGGCCGTGCCGTGCAGGACCTCCACGGCCGCGGCGACGTCCGGCGCGGGCAGGCCCACGAGGTCGACGAGGGTGGCGAGGACGTCGTCGAACGCGTCCTCGGCGACGCACGCGTCGGCGAATCCGGCCTCGAGCGCGTCGCCCGCGCCCATCGTCCCGGCGGTCAGCGCGTAGTGCTCGCCCAGCCGGCCCGGGGCCTGGCCCAGCAGGTGGGTGCCGCCGACGTCCGGGCTGTAGCCGATGCGGGTCTCCGGCATCCCGACGGCGGAGCGCGGCGTGACGAGCCGGATCGCCGCGTGCCCGGCGAGCCCGACCCCGCCGCCCATGCACAGGCCGTCCATGAACGCCGCGACGGGCTTGGGGTAGGTGGCGACCGCGTGGTCGACCGTGAACTCCTCGGTGAGGAAGTCCAGGAAGTCCTGGTGCCGGTCGTCGCGGATGGACTCGTAGAAGGACTTGATATCGCCGCCCGCGCAGAACCCGCGCTCGCCGGCGCCGCGCAGGACGACGATCCCGACGGACGGGTCCTCCCGCCAGGCCTCCAGGGCCGCGCCGACGTCCGCGACCATCTCCCGGGTCAGGGCGTTGAGCTTCTCGGGGCGGTTGAGCGTGATGACGCCCAGCCCGCTGCCGGTCTCGGTGAGGACGTGTCCCATGGCGGCGCCTTTCTGCGATGGTGCTCACCCGACGCTACCGCGAACCGGCGGATGCCTCCCAGCCGAGGACGGTCGGGGACGGGCGGGACGCCTCCCCTCGCGGGCTGGGGACGCTGGGGACACAACTGTGCGGGGCCCGGGACGCCGGGGACACATCGCCCGTCGCGCCCCGGCGTGTCCCGGTGTGACGCGCCGTGAATGTCCCCGTGCCAGCGCGTGATGTGTCCCTGGCGTCCCCGCGGGTGCGGTGCTCGCGCGTGATGTGTCCCAGGCGTCCCCGCGGGTGCGGTGCTCGGGGGTGATGTGTCCCTGGCGTCCCCGCGGGTGGGGGCGCCCGGGGGTGATGGGGTCTTGTCCGGGCCATGCCGCCGCTGCTATTGTTCATCATACGAACTTGTGTTCGCTGAGTGAACTTTTGGAGGATCGTCCCATGCAGCAGGCCTTTGTGTACGACGCGGTGCGCACGCCGTTCGGCAAGATCGGCGGCGCGCTGGCGTCGCACCGCCCCGACGACCTCGCGGCCCACGTCGTCAAGGCGCTCGTCGAGCGCGCCCCCGGCCTGGACCCGGCCGCGATCGACGAGGTCGTCTTCGGCAACGCCAACGGCGCCGGCGAGGAGAACCGCAACGTGGCCCGCATGGCCACGTTGCTGGCCGGCCTGCCGGTCTCGATCCCCGGCAGCACCGTGAACCGGCTGTGCGGCTCGTCCCTGGACGCCGCGATGGCCGCCTCCCGCCAGGTCGAGGTCGGCGAGGCGGACCTCGTGCTCGTCGGCGGCGTCGAGTCCATGTCCCGCGCCCCCTGGGTCCTGCCCAAGACGGAGCGCCCGTTCCCGATGAGCAACCTCGAGCTGGCCAACACGACGCTCGGCTGGCGCCTGGTCAACCCGAACATGCCGGCCGAGTGGACCGTCTCCCTCGGCGAGGCCACCGAGCAGCTGCGCGAGAAGCACGGCATCACCCGCGAGGCCCAGGACGAGTTCTCGGCCCGCTCGCACCAGCTGGCCGCCAAGGCCTGGGACGAGGGCAAGTACGACAACCTCGTCGTCCCGGTCCCGCCGGCCACCAAGCGGGGCACCGAGGTCGTCCGCGACGAGACCGTCCGCGCCGACTCCACCGCCGAGACGCTGGCCGGCCTGCGCACCGTCTTCCGCACCGGCGGGAACGCCACGGTCACCGCCGGCAACGCGTCCCCCATGAACGACGGCGCGTCCGCCGCCTGGGTGGGCTCCGAGGGCGCCGCCAACCTGCTGGGCACCGAGCCGATCGCCCGCATCGCCGGCCGCGGGGCCGCCGCCAACGAGCCGCAGTTCTTCGGCGAGGCGCCCGTCGAGTCCGCGAACCTGGCGCTCAAGCGCGCGGGGATCACGTGGGACGACGTCGCCGCCGTCGAACTCAACGAGGCGTTCGCCGCCCAGTCCCTCGCCTGCCTGAAGCAGTGGGGCGTCGACGAGTCCATCGTCAACGCCTGGGGCGGCGCGATCGCCATCGGCCACCCGCTCGGGGCCTCCGGCCTGCGCGTGCTCGGCACGCTGGCCCGCCGCCTGCAGGAGTCCGGCGAGCGCTACGGCGTCGCCTCCCTGTGCATCGGCGTGGGCCAGGGCCTCGCCGTCGTCCTCGAGAACACCAACGCCCGCTAGGCCACACACACCAGGAAGCAGGGGAACACCCATGGCACCACGCATCGCCAGCTCCGCCGCGGACGCCGTCGCCGGCATCCGCGACGGCGCGACCGTGCTCATCGGAGGCTTCGGCAACGCCGGCCAGCCGATGGAACTCATCGACGCGCTGCTCGAGTGCGGCGCGACCGGCCTGACGGTCGTCAACAACAACGCGGGCCAGGCCGACGCCGGCCTCGCGCTGCTCATCAAGGAGCGCCGCGTCAAGAAGATCATCTGCTCGTTCCCGCGCCAGTCCGACTCGTGGCACTTCGACGAGGCCTACCGCGCCGGGGAGATCGAGCTGGAGCTCGTCCCGCAGGGCAACCTGGCCGAGCGCATCCGCGCCGCCGGCGCCGGGATCGGCGGGTTCTTCACGCCGACCGGCTACGGCACGATGCTCGCCGAGGGCAAGGAGACCCGCGTCATCGACGGCACCGGCTACGTGCTGGAGACGCCGATCAAGGCCGACGTCGCCCTGATCAAGGCCCTGCGCGCGGACGAGTTCGGCAACCTCGTCTACCGCAAGACGGCCCGGAACTTCGGCCCGATCATGGCCTCCGCCGCCAGCCAGACCATTGCCCAGGTCGACGAGGTCGTGCCCGTGGGCCAGATCGACCCCGAGGTGGTCGTCACCCCGGGCATCTACGTCGACACGCTCGTGCAGATCGCGGGAGGAACCAAGTGAGCGAGTACACCAGCACCGACGCCGCGCTGACCCGGGACGAGATGGCCCGCCTCGTGGCCGCCGACATCCCGTCCGGCGCGTTCGTGAACCTGGGCATCGGCCAGCCGACGAACGTGTCCAACTTCCTCACCGCCGAGCAGGGCGTCACCCTCCACACGGAGAACGGGATGCTCGGCATGGGCCCGGTGGCCGAGGGCGACGCGGTGGACCAGGACCTGATCAACGCCGGCAAGATCCCGGTGACGGAGCTGCCCGGGGCCAGCTACTTCCACCACGCGGACTCGTTCGCCATGATGCGCGGCGGCCACCTGGACGTGTGCGTGCTCGGCGCGTTCCAGGTGTCCCGGGAGGGCGACCTCGCGAACTGGCACACCGGCGCGGAGGGGGCCATCCCCGCCGTCGGCGGGGCCATGGACCTGGCCATCGGCGCCAAGGCCACGTGGGTGATGATGGGCCTGTTCACCAAGCAGGGCCAGTCCAAGCTCGTCGAGGCCCTGACCTACCCGGTGACCGGGCTGGGCTGCGTCTCGCGCATCTACACGGAGTCCGCCGTGTTCCTCATCGACGGCTCCGGCGTGAAGGTCCGCTCCACGCACGGGATCTCCTTCGACGAGCTCGCCGAGCGCGTCCCCGTCCCGCTGGCCCGCGCCTAGCCGGCGCCAGCCTAGGATGGTGCGGATGCCCGCCGCGGCGGGCATCCGCACCGCAGCACCGACGACCGGAGGCCCCATGCACGACGCCGCGACCGAGCCGGGCCAGTTCGTCCAGTCCCTGGCCCGCGGCCTCGATGTGATCCGCAGCTTCGACGCCGATCACGCGTCGATGACGCTCACCGACGTCGCCAAGCGCACGGGCCTCAGCCGGGCCACGGCCCGCCGCTTCCTGCTCACGCTCGCCGAGCTCGGCTACGTCCGCACCGACGGCAAGCACTTCGAGCTCACGGCCCAGGTCCTGCAGCTGGGCTACTCGTTCCTGGCAGGCCACACGCTGGTCCAGCTGACGGAGCCGGTGCTGGAGGAGCTGTCGGCGTCCCTGAACGAGTCGGCGTCGGCATCGGTCCTGGACGGGCCCGACGTCGTCTACATCGCCCGCGTCCACACCCGGCGGATCATGCGCGTCGGCATCGCGGTCGGCTCCCGCTTCCCGGCCCACGCCACGTCGATGGGCCGGGTCCTGCTCGCGCACCTGGCGCCCGCCGACGCCGACGCCCTGCTGGCGCAGCGCCCGCCCGAGCCGCTGACCCCCAGCACCATCACGGACCCCGGCGAGCTCCGCGCCGAGCTGGACCGCGTCCGCGCCCAGGGCTGGTCGCTCGTGGACCAGGAGCTGGAGCCCGGGCTGCGCTCCGTCGCGGTGCCCGTCTTCGCGCCCGACGGCACGGTCGCGGCCGCCCTGAACGTCTCGATGAGCACCGTCCCCGGAGCGCCGCACAGCGGCCTGGCACCGGACGAGGCCGCCGCCGTCGTCCTGCCCGAGCTGCAGGCGGCGGCCGGGCGCGTCGCCGAGGCGCTGCGCGCCCGGCGCTAGGAGGACGACGGCGGCGCCCGCGTTAGCGGCCGGGGCCGATGCTGATCCGGGCCAGCTCCGTCGCCAGGTGGTCCATGAACAGGTCCACGTGCGCGGTCCCCGCCTCGGACGCGCGGCCGCGGCCCCCGGCCGGGGCGGCGGTCCCGGGGCGCAGGGCGAAGATGGAGCGGGCCAGCCGGATCTCCGGGACGTCGACGACGGCCAGGCCGGCGGGGCGGTGCTGCATCGCCAGCTCCGGCACCAGCGCCGCGCCGAGCCCGGCGGAGGCCAGGGACAGGGAGGCGTTGAAGTCGTCGGAGTAGGCGACGACGCGGGGGTTGAGGTCCGCGGACGCGAAGAGCCGGGCGATGACCGTGGCGTCCGAGGCGCCGGGGTGGTGCATGATCCACGGCATGTGCGCCAGCTGGGCGGCCGCGACCTCCGAGCCGTCGGCTATGCCCCAGGAGGCCGGCAGCACCACGCGGAAGCGGTCGTCGCCGATCCACTGGCGCTCCAACGGGGCCGGCCACGCCAGTCCCGCCTGCCCCACCTGGAAGACGATCGCGAGGTCCAGCTCGCCGTTGGTCAGGGCGTGCAGCGTCTCGTGCGGCTCGCCGACGCTCACGCGCAGGGCGACGGCGAGTTTCGTCCAGCCCGGCGCGGCCATGAGCCCGGGCAGCGCGAAGGTCGCCAGGGACGGGAAGATGCCCAGGCGGAGCTGGTGCGCGGCCGCGCCGTCGGCGGCCTCCGCCGTCGTGCTCGCCGCGAGCAGGGCGTCGATGTCGGTCAGCACGCGCCGCGCGTGGCGGGCCATGGTCGCCGCGGCCTCGGTCGGCTCGATCGACCGGGCCGACCGGCGGAACAGGGACACGCCCGTGTCGCGCTCCAGGGCGGACATCTGCTGCGAGACCGCGGAGGCGGTGTAGCCGAGCCGGGCCGCCGCCGCGGCGAAGGAACCGTGCTTGACGACCTCCAGGAGCGTCCGCAGGTGCACCGGATTCACCATGAGGCGTGCTGGTCCTTTCCATGCCCGACGCGAAGGGTTGCTGGCCCATCGTACGCGGCGCCGTCGGGGTTCCGCCGGACGCCGGGCCGCGCCCGCCCTAGCGCGCGGCCGGCTGGGCCAGCCCGACGGCCTGGGCCGTCAGGCGCAGAGACGCGAGGCGCTCGGGGGCCTCGACGGCGTTGTGCGCCGTGATCAACTCGTCCGCGTTGGCGTGCCGCGCGAACTCCGCGAGGTACTCGCCGACGGCCTCCGGCGTCCCGACGGCCGTGTAGGCGAGCATGCGCAGGATCGAGGCCGCGGCCGGGGTGTCCATGAGCAGGTCCACCTCGTCCTCGGTGAGCTCCCGGTCCTGGTTCCGGTTCAGGAAGCGGCGCACGCGCTCGCGCTTGAGCGCCTCGAACTGCCGCTGCGCCTCCTCGTTGTCCTCCGCGGCGACGACGCCGACGCCGGCGATGACGTACGGCTCGGCCAGCTGCTCCGAGGGCGTGAACTCCGACCGGTAGAGCTGCACGGCCTGGACCAGCTGGTCCGGCGCGAAGTGCGAGGCGAACGAGTAGGGCAGGCCCAGCTGCGCCGCGAGCCGGGCCCCGAACAGGCTCGAGCCGAGGATGTACAGCGGGACGTTCGTGCGCCGGCCCGGGTAGGCGTTGACGCCGCGGATCCGCGTGGCGTCCCGCAGGTAGCCCTGCAGCTCGAGGACGTCGTGCGGGAACGCGTCGGCGGCGGCGGGGTCGCGCCGGAGGGCGCGGAACGTCGCCTGGTCGCTGCCGGGGGCGCGGCCGAGGCCGAGGTCGATGCGGCTCGGGAAGAGGGTCTCCAGCGTGCCGAACTGCTCCGCGATGACCAGCGGCGAGTGGTTGGGCAGCATGATGCCGCCGGCGCCGAGCCGGATGGTGGAGGTGTGGTGCGCGATGTGCCCGATCAGCACGCTCGTGGCGCTGGAGGCGATGGTCGGCATGTTGTGGTGCTCCGCATACCAGACGCGCGTGTAGCCGGTCTCCTCGGCGGCCTGCGCCAGGGCGACGGAGTCGGCGAACGTCTGGGCGGCGTTGCCGGTCGGGGGGATGGTGGCCAGGTCGAGGACAGACAGTCGGATGCTCACGTCCGTGCCAACCGGCCCCGGCGGCCCGGCATTCCCGGACTCCGCGTCGGGCCGGTCACGTCCGCGAGGGCGGACGCCCGGAACCCCAGGAACTCTTTGCAAAGATCTCCTTGCAAAGGTTTCTTTGCAAGAGTAGCGTCAGTGCCGTGAGCACCGCCCAAGGAACCGGAAGCGCCGCGGAGCCCGGACGCCACGACGTCCGGCAGCTCGACCTGGCCGCGCTGAAGGCCCTGTCCCACCCGTTGCGCCTGGAGCTGCTGGAGCTGCTCTCCGGCTTCGGGCCGCAGACCGCCAGTGGGCTGGCCGTCCGGGTGGGGGAGTCGAGCGGCTCCACCAGCTACCACCTGCGCCAGCTGGCCCGGCACGGGCTCGTCCGCGAGGTGGAGGGCCGCGGCACCGCCCGCGAGCGGTGGTGGGAGCGCGTCCCGGGGGCCGTCAAGGTCTCCCCGGACCGGGTCCGGGCGGACGAGTCGGAGTTGGCCGCCGCCCGGATCGTCGAGCGCGGCTTCGAGCAGCACCGCGCCCAGGCCCTGGCCGACTTCGTGCGCTTCGGGGACCGCGACCTCGCCCCGGAGTGGATCGACGCCGCGGCGCTGGGCACCATGAACGTCCGGCTCGATCCAGACCAGCTGCGCCACGTGTCGGAGCGCGTCCACGCGTTCCTCGACGACCTCCTCCAGGAGTACCGCGACGACCCCGCGCCGGCGGGCCGCCCGGTGCAGCTCCACTTCAACGCCTTCCCGCTGCTCGACCCGTCCGCGCGGGCCGGCGAACCACCCGAAGGAGCCCCCCGGTGAGCACCATCTGCCCCGCACCCCAGGCCTATGCCGTCCCGGCGCCCGGCCGCCCCTCGGACCGGCGCGCCCGCGCTGCCGCGGCCCTGGCGGCCTTCCTCCTGGAGTGGGCCGGCCGCCGCGAGGCGTCCGCCGCCGCCCGCGCCGCCGCCCGCGCGGCCGCCCCCGCGGGCGGGTGCGCCGGCCCGACGGCGGTGCGCGCCTCCCTGCTGTCCCGCCACGCCGAGGCCCGCCGCGACGCCCAGGCCGCCCAGGCGCTCCTGCCCCGGTAGGGGCCCGCCGGTCCCGGCTGCCCGGGTCCGCGCCGCCGCCCCGCCCTACCCGTGGGCGTCCGCGGTGGATTCCCCGGTGGATTCCCCGGGGCCGTAGAGGTCGTCCGCGAGCCGCAGCCCGCGGCGGGCCCACGAGATCTCGGCCTGGGCCCGGGCGATGAGCCCCTCGTAGGCGAACCGCTTGAAGGCGATCGTCGCCCGGTGCGCCTCGGGCGGGGTCTTCTCCAGACGCCGGTTCAGCATCGCCGAGGCGCCGCTGTCGATTTCGTGGATCCGCTGCTCCCACTGCCGGAGCTGCCCGCCGTGGTGCTCGATGTGGGCGCGCAGCTGGGCCCGCACCGACTCCGGCGCCGCCGTCTCCATGTAGGCGGCCCGGAGGTGGGCCGGGTCGCGCTCCCGCTGGTACGGCAGCGGCGAGTTCATCCAGCGCGCGAAGTCCTCCAGCCCGGCCGGGGTGACGTGGTAGCGCCGCTTCGTGCCGTTCCTGCCCCAGGGGACGTCCTCGCCCTCGAGGAGGCCCTCCCGTTCCATCTTGCGCAGCTCCGGGTAGATCTGGGAGTCCGGCGCGTACCACACGTGGCCCACCGACGCCTCGAACTGCTTGTGGAGGTCGTAACCGGTCATCGGGTCGACTTTCAGCAGTGCCAGCAGGGCGTAGCGCAGGCTCATCGGGCTCCTCGGGGTGTGGGTTGGCCGACCTCCACGGTAGCCCGGCGGCGCAACGGACCGGTGGAGGCTTGTCCATTACCTATGTAGATAGATACTCTGTGAGTCGGACCACTCACTATGCAGATAGGTAATCCAAGGAGAACCGCCATGACACTGACCGCCGACCGCGCCGCCGGCCACCTTCCGGATCCCCGGCGGGACGCCGCGCCCCAGAAGGCCGCCGCCAAGGTCTTCGGGCACCCCCTGAACGCCTGGTACGTCGCCGCCTGGGACCACGAGGTGACGCGCAAGCCCCTCGCCCGGAAGGTCGCGAACAAGCCGATGGCGCTGTTCCGCACCGAGGACGGCCGCGCCGCCGCGCTGGCGGACGCCTGCTGGCACCGCCTGGCGCCCCTGTCGATGGGCAAGGCGGTCGGCCGGGACGGCATCCAGTGCCCCTACCACGGCCTCGTGTACAACTCCGCCGGCCGATGCATCGAGATGCCGGCCCAGGAGACCGTCAACCCGAGCGCGGCCGTCCCCTCGTTTCCCGTGGTCGAGCGCAACCGGTTCGTCTGGGTGTGGCCGGGGGACGCCGCCCTGGCGGATCCGGACCTGATTCCGGACATGGAGCAGATGGACTCGCCCGAGTGGGCCGGCGACGGCGAGACGATCCATGCCGAGTGCAACTACCAGCTCATCCTCGACAACCTCATGGACCTCACCCACGAGGAATTCGTCCACTCCTCCTCCATCGGCCAGGACGAGCTGAGCGAGTCCGAGTTCGAAACGCGGCGCGACGGCCGCCGCGTGACCGTCTCCCGGTGGATGTTCGACATCGACGCCCCCCCGTTCTGGCTCAAGAACATGCGCGACAAGTTCCCGGACTTCAGCGGGAAGGTCGACCGCTGGCAGATCATCCACTTCGAGGCCCCGTCCACGATCCGCATCGACGTCGGCGTCGCCAAGGCCGGCACCGGGGCGGAACGGGGCGACCGCAGCCAGGGGGTCAACGGGTACGTGATGAACACGATCACCCCCGAGACCGACCGCACGTCCCACTACTTCTGGGCGTTCATGCGCAACTACCGGCTCGAGAGCCAGACCATCACCACCCAGCTGCGCAACGGGGTCCACGGGGTCTTCGGCGAGGACGAGGCCATGCTCAAGGCCCAGCAGGACGCGATCGACGCGAATCCGGACCACGAGTTCTACAGCCTGAACATCGACGCGGGCGGCATGTGGGTGCGGCGGATCCTCGACGCCATGCTCGAGGCCGAGGGCCGCCTGGCGGAGCTGGCCTAGGCGCCGGCGGGAGAGGGAGAACACCATGGCCATCCACCAGAAGTCCGTCTGGCAGCGCGGCACGGTCGTTGAGGCCGTCGACGCCGCCGATCGCGTCCGGCGCCTCGTGATCGAGCCGGAGATGCCGGCGCCCGCGCCGCCGGGATCGCACATCGACGTCCGCGTCCCAGCCGGCCCCACGGGCGGCGTCCGCTCCTATTCCGTCGTCGATTCCGCCGGGGAGGGGCGCCGGATCGCCGTGAGCGTGCTGCTGGCCCCCGCCTCCCGGGGCGGCTCCGCGCACATGCACGCCCTGGGGGTCGGCGACCGCGTCGACCTGACGCAGCCCCTGCAGAACTTCCCCCTCCGCCACGGCGCCCCGTCGTACGTGCTGCTGGCCGGCGGGATCGGCATCACGGCCATCGTCGGCATGGCCCGCGCCCTGCGCCGCTCCGGGGCCGACTACCGGATCGTCTATGTGGGGCGTTCCCGCCGCGCGATGGCCTATCTGGACCTCCTCCTCGAAGAACACGGCGAGCGGCTCGCCGTCCACGTCGACGAGGAAGGGACCCCGCTGGACGTCCCGGGCCTCGTCGGCGGCATCGATCCCGCCGCGGAGCTCTACATGTGCGGTCCCATCCGGCTCATGGACGCCGTGCGGCGGGCCTGGCGGGACCGGGGCCTGGCCGGCCCCAACCTGCGCTTCGAGACCTTCGGGAACTCCGGGTGGTACGACCCGGAGGAGTTCACCGTGCGCGTGCCCGGACTCGGGGTGGAGGCCACCGTCGGCCGCGACCGCTCGCTGCTCGAGGCGCTCGAGGGGGCCGGGGTCGAGATGCTGTCGGACTGCCGGAAGGGCGAATGCGGGCTGTGCCAGGTCCGCGTGCTCGGCGTCGAGGGCGCCGTCGACCACCGGGACGTCTTCTTCAGCGAGCGGCAGAAGGAATCCGTGGACCGCCTGTGCGCCTGCGTCTCGCGCGTCTCCTCGGCGGGCGGCCCCGCGCCGCAGGCCCTCCCGGCCCCGCGGACGGGCCGGCCCACACTCACGATCGAACTCGCCTAGGAGCCGACCATGACCTTCCGGGAACGCCTGGACGCGTCGCCGATGTCCCGAGCCCAGTGGACCGTCGTGGCCGTCTGCACCCTTCTCAACGCCCTCGACGGGTTCGACGTGCTGGCCATGGCCTTCACCGCGAACCGCGTCTCCACGGAGTTCGGCCTCGGCGGAACCGAGCTGGGCCTGCTCCTTAGCGCCGGGCTGGTCGGGATGGCCGTCGGCTCGCTGTTCCTGGCCCCGTACGCCGACGCCATCGGCCGCCGCCGCATGCTCCTGCTCTCGACGGCCCTCGCGGCCGCGGGGATGTTCGCCTCCGCCACCGCCGGGGATGCGCTGGCCCTCGCGGGCTGGCGGATGCTAACCGGCCTCGGCGTCGGCGGCATCCTCGCCTGCACGAACGTCCTGGCCAGCGAGTACGCCAATCGGCGGTGGCGCGGCATGGCCATCAGCATCTACACGGCAGGCTACGGCGTCGGCGCGACGCTCGGCGGTTCGGCGGCCGTGTGGCTCCAGGCCGAGTCGGGGTGGCGCGCCGTGTTCGTCTTCGGCGGGGCCTGCACCGCGGCGGCGCTGCTCCTGGCCGCGCTCGTGGTCCCCGAATCCGCCGACTTCCTCGTGACGCGGCGTCCTGCGCGCGCGCTCGAGCGCCTCAACGCGATCGCCCGGCGGACGGGCCAGCCCGCCTTCGACGCGATCCCCGCCCCGGCCACCCAGGAGGCGGCGGGCGGCCGGTTGGCCTCGCTGTTCGAGGGCACGCACCGCCGCACCACGCTCCTCGTCTGGACGGCGTTCTTCGCGACGATGTTCGGCTTCTACTTCGTGAACAGCTGGACGCCGAAACTGCTCGTGACGGCCGGCATGACGGAAAGCCAGGGCGTCGTCGGCGGGCTCATGCTCACCCTCGGTGGCACGTTCGGCGCCCTCCTGTACGGCGCGCTGACCACGCGTTGGGAGTCGCAGCGGGTGCTGGTCGGGTTCACGGTCGCCTCGGCGGGCGCCATGCTCCTGTTCATCACGTCGGCCTCGCTGCTGGCCGTGGCCTTCGCGGCCGGCATCGCCGTGGGCATGCTCGTCAACGGCTGCATCGCGGGCCTCTACACCCTGGCCCCCGCGTCGTACCCGGCCGGCTCCCGGGGGACCGGGGTGGGGTGGGCCATCGGCGTCGGGCGCGTCGGGGCGATCCTGGCCCCGATCGCGACGGGTGCGCTGCTCGACGCCGGCTGGAGCGCCGCGGCCCTCTACGCCGGGGTCGGCGCGGTGATGCTCGTGGCGGCGTGGGCCGCGGCCAGGCTCCGTCCGGGGGCCCCGGCCGCCGTCCCCGAGGCCGCGGCGGCCCGCGGCTAGCCCGGGCATGCGAAAAGGGCGGCGGCTCCCGAACCGGGTGCCGCCGCCCTCAGGCGCTTAAGGCGTGGGGCCGCTGGTTACAGCGGGCGGATGTCCGCAGCCTGCAGGCCCTTCTGGCCCTGCGTGATCTCGAACTCGACGCGCTGGCCCTCTTCGAGGGAGCGGAAGCCGGAGGACTGGATCGCGGAGTAGTGCGCGAACACGTCGTCGGACTGGTCGTCGGGGGCGATGAAGCCGAAGCCCTTTTCGGCGTTGAACCACTTAACGGTACCGGTGGCCATGGTGTGTCCTTTCAAGACTGTCCCGGATGGGACGTAGGGTGGACGGCCGCCGGGGTGGCGGCCGCTTGCAGCTACGCGATTTTCCGCCAGTCATAAAAGGAGCCACCTTGCGGGCGGCACCAGTTTCCTGCGAGACAAACTGCGACTACACGTCCAGACTACGCGAGTGCGGGGCCCGCGCATAGCCCGGACGGGCGGGCCCCGCACGGGCGGTCCCGGCGCGGGCCGCCACCAGCCACACCAACTCCGG
The DNA here is from genome assembly GCF_056782315.1 of Arthrobacter paludis. Classification (NCBI taxonomy): domain Bacteria; kingdom Bacillati; phylum Actinomycetota; class Actinomycetes; order Micrococcales; family Micrococcaceae; genus Arthrobacter; species Arthrobacter paludis. Next base: position 224,411 of record NZ_JBXAEW010000001.1, on the reverse strand, counting down.
CGGCACGGGAGCGTCCGGGCGGAGGAGGGGAGCGGCCACGGCGTCGGCCCCGCAGGCGGCCACGCGGTCCGCGAAGTGCCCCGGAGCCAGCAGGTAGGGGGCGACGACGACGCGGCCGCCGGCCGCGGCACGGCCCCGCGGGCTCCCTCCGCCGTCCGGGGCGCGCCCCGAGCGGGCCGCTCGGACGGCGGCGCCGAGCCCGGGTGCGGCGTGGACGACGAAGGCGGCCTCCACGGGCCGGCCCAGGGCCGCCGCCAACAGCCGGGCGGCCTCCCGCCCGGCCGCGGCCCCTGCGGGGTCCGAGGAGCCGGCGGCGGCGAGGAGCACCCTGTCGCCGCGGCGCAGGCCGGCCTCGCGGAGCCGGCGGGCCAGCACGGACGCCAACAGGGGGTGCGGGCCCAGGGGCGGGGCGACCGTGGCGCCCGGGGCCGCGTCCGCGGCCCGCACCAGGTCCGCGCCGGCGTGGAGCCCCCGGGAGAGCAGGAGCGGCACGATGCGCACGGGCGGGCCGGCCGCGGCGGCCCCGCCGGGTCCCCGCGCCGCTGCGTGCGCGTCCGCCACGGCGTCCGGAGCGCGCGGCTCCTCCACGTCCACGAAGGCCTGCCGCACCGCCCAGTCGGGCCGGGCCGCGGCGACGGCGGCCGCCAGGGCGGCAACGGCCGCCCGGCCCCCGGGATCCGAGGTGCCGTGAGAGGCGAGCACGACCGGCCGGGCCGGGAGCGTCCGTTCCCACCCGGCCCACGGGACGGCCCGCAGGCCCGGAAACGGCCCGGGCGGCGGCCACCGCCCCGGCGAAGCCGGGCTCACGCCGCAACCTGGACGCGGACCACGCCGCCGCTGGTGTCGACGCGGTGCACGGGGAGGCGGAATGCGTCGCCGCTGAGGCACTCGCCGGTGTCGAGCCGGTACACCTCCTTGTGGAGCGGGCTGGCGACCGTGGCCACGCTGCGCCCGCCGAGCGTGCGGCTGCCCACGATGCCCCGGGCCATCACAGCCGCCCCCGTGGCCGGACAGTGCTGCCCCGTGGCGGCCACGGACCCGTCGGGCAGCCGGAACAGCGCCACCTGGACCTCGCCCAGGCGGGCCGCCTCGCCCCAGCAGGACTCCAGGTCGTCGAGCCGGCAGGCCTCGAGCCAGCGGGTGCCGGGGGCCTCCGGCGCGGCCGTTCCGGCTGCGGGGGCCGCGGCTGCGGTGCGGGGCTGGTCGGTGAGTGTCGTCATCGTGCTGCCTTCCTCTCGGGGGCTGGTCGTGCACCGAGCCTAGGAACGGCGTGTTTCGGGAGGCCGCCGCGCGCCGTGACGGCGGGGTAAAACGCGGCTCACGCGCACCGGGCCACCCGGTGGCCGGCGCCGTTGCATGCCGGAAACACGCCGTAGCAAGACCGCAACGCGAGGGAAACGGCCGGGCAAACGGGGCTTCCTAGGCTCGGTCCCAGTCGGCGACGAACCGGCAGGAGGAGGAGCGACCATGGAGAAGACGACGGCAGGCGCCCGGACGGGCACGGAGCGCAGGGTCGTGGTGGTCGGCGGGGGCCCCGCCGCGCACCGCTTCACGGAGGCCATGGCGGCCCGCGGGCTCGACGGGGTCCGCGTCACCGTGCTCACCGAGGAACCGCACAGGCCGTACGACCGCGTGGCGCTCTCGCGGGCCCTGATCGAGCCGGCCGTGGACCTCACCCTGGGGGAGCCGGGGCTGTGGGACCACCCGCGGATCACGCTGGCCACCGCGGCGCGCGCCGTCGACCTGGACCTGGAGGCCCGCGAGGTCGTTACCGCCGACGGCGGCCGCCACCCGTACGACGAGCTGGTCCTCGCCACGGGCTCCAACGCGGCCCGGCTGCCCATCCCCGGCAACGAGCACACGCACGTCTACCGGTACCTCGAGGACGTGTGGGCCATCCACCGCGAGGTCACCCGGCTCACCGAGCGACTCGGACGACCCGTCAACGCCGTGACGATCGGCGGCGGGCTGCTCGGGCTCGAGGCCGCCGCCGGGCTGCAGTCGCTCGGCGCGCGCCCCGTCGTGGTCGACGGCGGGCCGTGGCTCATGGGCACGCAGCTGGACGAGGGCGCCGGCCAGGCCATGGGCCGGCTCGTCGCCGCGAAGGGCCTCGAGGTGCACGGCGGGGTCTACCCGGCGGCCGTGCTCACGGAGCAGGCCGACGGCGAAACCCGGGTCACCGGCGTGGAGATGGCGGACGGCCGCGTCATCCCGGCGGACCTGGTCGTGGTCTCGATCGGCGTCCGGCCCCGCGACGAGCTGGCGCGGGCCGTCAACGACCGGGCGGCGGCCGCCGCGGCCGCCGGCAGGCCCGCCGACGAGTTGTCCGACGGCGGGTCCACGCCGGTGTTCCGGCTGGGGGCCCGCGGCGGCGTCGTCGTCGACGCGGCGTGCGCGACCGACGTCGAGCACGTGTGGGCGGTCGGCGAGGTCGCCAACTTCGAGGGCCTCTGCGTCGGGCTCGTGGCCCCCACGAACACCATGGCGGAGATCGTCGCCGACCGGCTCAGCGGGGGCGCGGCCACGTTCCCCGGCTTCGACACCGCCACGAAGCTCAAGCTCTCCGGCGTCGACGTCGCCAGCTTCGGCGACGCCTTCGCCAAGGCCCCGGGCGCCCTCGAGGTCGTCTACGCCGACCCCGCCCGCGGCGTCTACCAGAAGGTCGTCGTGACCGACGACGCCAAGACGCTGCTCGGCGGGATCTTCGTCGGGGACGCGTCCCCCTACGCGGGCCTGCGCGCACTCCTGGGCCGCGAGCTGCCCGCCGAGCCCGGCGCCTACCTCTCCGCCGCGGGCGGCGGGGCCCCGGAGGCGGAGCTGCCCCACGACGCGGTCCTGTGTTCCTGCAACAACGTCACCGCGGGCGCCGTCCGCGACGCGGTCGGCGGCCGCGGCGGCTGCGAGGGCGCGGAACCCGTCCGGGAGCTGGCGGGGCTGAAGGCCTGCACCCGCGCCGGCACCCAGTGCGGGTCCTGCGTCCCGGTGCTCAAGAAGCTCCTGGAGCGGGAGCTCGCCCAGAGCGGGGTCGAGGTGTCCCGGGCCATGTGCGAGCACGTCGCGTTCTCCCGCGCCGAACTCTTCGAGGCCGTCCGGCTCGCCGGCCTCGCCTCCTACGAGGCGGTCATGGCGCGGTTCGGGGACGGCCTCGGCTGCGACGTGTGCAAGCCCGCGATCGCCTCGATCCTCGCCTCGCAGCATTCCCCGTACCCGCTCGACGGAGGCCTCGGCCCGCTCCAGGACACCAACGACCGGGCGCTGGCCAACATGCAGAAGGACGGGACGTACTCCGTGGTCCCGCGGATCCCGGGCGGGGAGATCACGCCCGCGAAGCTGGCCGTCATCGCCGGCGTCGCGGAGCGGTACGGCCTGTACACGAAGATCACGGGGGCGCTGCGGATCGACCTGTTCGGCGCCCGGCTGGAGCAGCTCCCCGACATCTGGCGCGAACTCGTCGAGGCGGGCTTCGAGTCCGGCCACGCGTACGGCAAGGCGCTGCGCAACGTGAAGAGCTGCGTCGGTTCCACGTGGTGCCGCTACGGCGTCCAGGACTCGGTGGACCTGGCGATCCGCATGGAGCTGCGCTACCGGGGCCTGCGCTCGCCGCACAAGCTCAAGATGGGCGTGTCCGGGTGCGCCCGCGAGTGCGCGGAGGCCCGGGGCAAGGACGTCGGCGTGATCGCCACGGCGGACGGGTGGAACCTGTACGTGGGAGGCAACGGGGGCGCGACCCCGGCCCACGCCGAACTCCTGGCCCAGGACCTCGACGAGGCAACGCTCATCCGCTACGTCGACCGGTACCTCATGTACTACATCCGCACCGCGGACCGGCTGCAGCGCACCGCGCACTGGATGCGCGACCTCGACGGCGGCCTCGGGCACGTGCGCGACGTGGTCGTCCACGACTCCCTCGGCCTGGGCGCCGACCTCGAGGCCGCGATGGACCGCCACGTCGAGGACTACGAGGACGAGTGGGCCGCCACCCTGAGGGACCCCGACCGGCTCCGCCGGTTCCGATCCTTCGTCAACGCGCCCCGGACGCCCGACGACTCGCTCGCCTACGCCGAGGAGCGCGGCCAGCGCGTCCCGGCCGGACCGGTGCCCCTGGGCACGTCGATCCCCGTGGGCGCCCCCGCCGGAGGCCGGGCGTGAGCCCCGCCGGGCGGCCCGGCCGCGTCACGCTCGTCGGGGGCGGCCCCGGGCCTGCGGACCTGCTCACGCTCCGGGCCGTCCGCGCCCTCCGGGCCGCCGACGTCGTCTTCCACGACCGGCTCGGCCCCGGCGCCTCCGTCGCCGGGCTCGCCCCCGGGGCCGAACTCGTGGACGTCGGCAAGGCGCCGGGACACCACCGGGTCCCCCAGGAGCGCATCAACGCGCTCGTGGTCGCCGCCGCGCTGGCCGGGAGGACCGTGGTCCGGCTCAAGGGCGGCGACCCGTTCGTCTTCGGCCGCGGCGGCGAGGAGGCGATCGCCTGCCGGGAGGCCGGGATCGAGGTCGAGGTCGTCCCGGGCGTCACGAGCGCCGTCTCCGTGCCCGCCGCCGCGGGCATCCCCGTCACCCACCGCGGGGCCGCCCACGCCGTCACCGTCGCCAGCGGACACGATCCGTTCTCGGAGGCCGAGCTGTCCCACCTGGCCGGGCTCGGGGGCACCATCGTCCTGCTGATGGGGGTCGGGACCCTCCAGCAGACGGCGGCCGGCCTGCTGCGCCACGGGCTCGCCCCGACGACGCCGGCGGCCGTCATCGAGCGCGGCTACACGCCCACGCAGCGCTGCACCCGGGCCCCGCTCGGGCGGCTCGCCGCCGCGGCGTCCGCCGCGCGCGTGTCCGCCCCGGCGGTGGTGGTGATCGGCGCCGTCGCGGCGCTCGGCGACGACGGCGTCCGGGCCGTGCTGGGCGACGACGGCGTCCGGGCCGTGCCCGGGCGGCTGGACGGGTCCGCGCCGTCCCGGAAGGTGACGGCGTGAGCGCGCCGCCGCTGGCCGGCTTCCGGATCGGCGTGACCAGCGACCGCCGCTCGTCCGAGCTCGTCCACGCGCTCGAGCGGCGCGGCGCCGCCGTCCTCCACGCGCCGCTGCTCCGGCTGGCGCCCCTGGATGAGGACGCGGAGTTGCTCGAGGCCACCCGGGCCGTGATCGCCGCGGCCCCCGAGACCGTGCTCGTCACCACCGGGTACGGGCTGCGCCGCTGGCTGGATGCGGCGGATGCGCACGGCCTCGGGCAGGACCTGCTCGCCGCGCTGGGGGGCGCGGCGGTGCGGGTCCGCGGGCCGAAGGCCTGCGGCGCGGCCCGCGCGGCGGGCCTCGTGGAGTCCTCGGTCGCCGCCGACGGGCTCACGGCCACCATGGTCGACGAGGCCCTGGCCGCCGGCGTCGCGGGCACGACGGTGGCCGTCCAGCTGCACGGGCTCGGCGACGCCGCCCAGCTCGGGCGCCTGCGGGCGGCGGGGGCGCGTGTCGTGGAGGTCTCCCCCTACCGCTGGCTGCCCCCGGAGGACGGTGCGGCGGCCGCCCGGCTGGTCGAGGCCGCCTGCGCCGGCCGGCTCGACCTGGTCACGTTCACGGCCGCCCCGGCCGTCGACGCGATGTTCGCCGCCGCGGCCCGGGCCGGCGGCCACGCGGCCCTCCTGGGCCAGTTCCACTCGGACCTGCTCGCCGCGGTCGTGGGCGACGTGACGGCCGCCCCGTTGCGCGCGCTCGGGATCGAACCCGTCGTCCCGGACCGGCACCGGCTCGGTGCGCTGGTCCGGGCCGTGACCGACCGGCTGTCGGCGGCGGGCGGAGTGCGCCTGCGGACGCGGTTCGGCGAGTGCACGCTCCAGGGCACCACGGTCTCGCTCCAGGGCTCCCACGCGACGCTGGCCGGCGCGCCCCTGGCCGTGTTCAGGGCCCTCGCCCGGGCCGGCGGCGCGGTCGTGCCGAGGGCGGCGCTGGCGGCGCACCTTCCCGAGGGCGGCGGCGACCACGCGCTGGACATGGCCGTCAGCCGCCTGCGCCGGACGCTTCCGGAGCCGCGCCTGGTCGCGACGGTGATCAAGCGCGGCTACCGGCTCAGCGTGTAGCCCCGGGTCAGGCGCAGCACCAGGCCCGCGGCCGCGACGGCCAGGACGGCGGCGATCGCCGCCGTCGTCCCGACTCCCGCGTCGAAGGCGCGCGCCGCGGACTCCAGCAGCGCGTCGCCCTGGGCCGCGGGCAGGCCGACCGCGGCCTCGTGCGCCCCGCCGAGGGTTTCGCGGGCGCGGTCCGCTGCGGCCGCGTCCGTTCCGGCGGGCACGACGACGGCGGCGCGGTAGGCGGCGTTGAGGATGCTGCCGAGCACCGCGGTGCCGAGCACGGAACCCAGTTCGTAGGCGGTTTCGGAGATCGCGGAGGCGGCGCCGGCCTTGCGGGCCGGCACCGCGGCGAGGGCGAGGTCGTTGGAGACGGTCTCCGCGAGGCCGACGCCGGCGCCCAGAACCGCGAACGCGGCGAGCAGCCCCGCCGTCGACCCCGCGGGGCCGGCGACGGCGGCCACCCCGTACGCGGCCGCCCCCAGCAGCAGGCCGGCCACCATCACCGCGGCGGGGCGCACCCGGCGCACGAGCGGGACGGCGGCGAACCCGAACGCCACCGTCAGTGCCAGCCCGGGCAGCATCGACGTGCCGGCGGCGACCGGGCTCAGTCCGGCGGCCAGCTGCAGGTGCTGGGCCAGGAAGTAGATGAACCCGACGAAGGAGAACACGCTGAGCAGGTTCACCGACAGGGCCGCCGTGAACACCGGGTTGGCGAACAGGCGCACGTCCAGCATCGGGACGCGGCGGCGCAGCTGGCGGCGGACGAACAGGGCCCCGCAGGCCAGTCCGAGGGCCACCCACGCCACCGCGGCCGGGGTGCCCGCGACGGCCGCCTTGATCCCGTACACGACCGGCACCAGGGTGCCGACGGCCAGCAACAGCCCGGGCGGGTCGACGGGGCCCGGCTCCGGGTCGCGGGACTCGGGCAGCAGGAATGGGCCCGCCGCCAGCAGGGGGAGCAGGGCCGGCACCGCCAGCAGGAAGACCGACCCCCACCAGAAGTGCTCCAGCAGCCAGCCGCCGACGATCGGCCCGAGCGCCGCCCCGCCGGAGAAGCCCGCGGCCCACACCGCGATGGCCAGGCGGCGCTCGCCGGCGTCCGTGAAGATGTTGCGGATCAGCGAGAGCGTGGCCGGCATCAGCGCCGCGCCGAACACCCCGAGCAGGGCGCGGGCCGCGATGAGCGCCTCGGGCCCCGGCGCGAACGCGGCGGCGGCGGACACGGCCCCGAAGCCGGTGGCCCCGGCCAGGAGGAGCCGGCGCCGGCCGATGCGGTCGCCGAGGGAGCCCATCGGCACCAGCAGGCCCGCCAGGACGAGCGGGTAGACGTCGATCAGCCACAGCAGTTGCGTCCCCGTCGGTTCGAGGGCCCGGGACAGGGCCGGGACGGCGAAGCTGAGGACCGTGTTGTCGACCGAGACGAGCAGGACCGGGCACATGAGCACCGCGAGCGCGGCCCAGCGCCGGGCGCGGCCGGGGTCGCGGCGCGTTGCGGGGGTGGGGGCTGCGTGCTGGGCCATGGGACACCTCGGATCGGGCGGCGGAACGTCGGGGGAGCGGGCGGAGGGCCGCGGCCCCCGCTGTAACTGTACCGTCCAGACGGTATAGTTGACGAGTTCGTTGGCTAGAGTGGCAGCCATGGCCCGCCCCGACACCCGCGAGAAGATCCTCGACGCCTACGCCGCCCTGGTGGCCGAGGACGGAGAGCGGGCCGCCACCATGGACGCCACGGCCGCGCGCGCCGGGGTGTCCAAGGGAGGGCTGCTCTACCACTTCAAGTCCAAGGACGCGCTCGCCGCCGGCGTCATCGAGCGCTTCGAGGCCGCCGCCGCGGAGGACCGGGACGCGATGCGGGCCGCCCCCGAGGGGGCCTCGCGCTACTACGTGCGTACGTCGTCCTCGACCGGGTCGGTCCTCGACACCTCGTATTCCGCCGTCGTCCGCCTCGCCGGCGCCCACCACGAACCGGCCCTCGAGGCGCTGGGCCGCGTCCACGAGGGCTGGATGTCCCTGATCCGCGCGGAGGTCGGGGACCCGAACGCGGCCGAGGCGATCATGCTCATCGGCGAGGGCCTCTACTACCACTCCACGCTCCCGAGCTGGCCCCGGAGCGCGCTCGGCCGGTCGCCGGAGGACCTGCTCGAGCAGGTGGACCGGCTGAAGGGAAGCACCGCCCCGTGACGCTCACACTGCCCCGGCACCCCTGGCGCGGCCGGATCGGGGCGCTGCTCGGGATCCTGCTGATGGCCCTGAGCCTGCGCGCCGCCGTCGTCTCCGTCCCCCCGCTGCTCGGCTCGATCCGCCCGGAACTCGGGCTCGACGCGCTGACCATCGGGGTGCTCGCGATGCTCGCGCCGGTGATCTTCGCCGTGTCCGGCCTCGGCACGCCCCGGCTCATCCGCGCCTGGGGCCTCGAGCGGACGCTCGGGGTGGCCGTGCTGCTGGCGGTGGCCGGGCAGCTCGCCCGCGCGGCGGTCGGCGGGGTCCCGCTGTTCCTGCTGCTGTCGGCCGTGACGATGGCCGGGTACGGGATCGGCAACGTCGTGCTCCCGCCCCTGGTCAAGAAGTACTTCCCGGACCGGCTCGGCGTCGTCACCGCCGGGTACGTGACGCTGCTGGCCGTCGGCACGGCGATGGCGCCGCAGTTCTCCGTGCCGCTGGCCGGCGTGCTCGGCTGGCGCGGGTCGATCGCGTTCTGGGCGCTGGCCTCGGCCGTCGTCCTGGTCCCGTGGATCGTGCAGCTGGCGCGCGACCGGCGCGCCCGGCGGCGGCCGGAGGAGTCCGACGGCGGCGCCCCCGCCCCCGGTCCTCCCGCCGCAACGCCGCGCGCCCCGGCGGACCTGCCGCACCTCGCGGCCGGCCGCCCCGACCGGCCCCGGGCCGGCGGGCCGCAGGTCCCCGCGTCCCCCCTGAACCCGTGGCGGCACCCCGTCGCCTGGGGGCTGGCGATCTTCCTGGCCGGCAACTCGGCCCAGACGTACGTCTACTTCACGTGGCTGCCCCCGTATCTTGTCGCGCAGGGCATCGGCGAGGCGACGGCGGGCAGCGCGCTGGCGTACTTCGCGATCCTCGGGCTGCCCGTGTCCCTGCTGGTGCCGCTGGTCGTTCCGCGACTGCGGCATCCGGTCCTGGCCGTCCTGCTGTTCACGGGATGCTGGGCCACCGGGCACCTCGGGCTCTACCTGGACCCCACGGGCGCGACCTGGGCCTGGATCACGTTCGCCGGCCTCGGTCAGGGCACGTTCGCGATGGCCCTGCTGATGGTCAACCTCCGCTCGCGCACCACGCACGGCTCGGGCGTGCTGTCCGGGTTCAGCCAGGGCCTCGGCTACGCGGGGGCGGCCCTGGTCCCGATGCTGTTCGGGGTGGTCCGCGACGCGACCGGCGGCTGGGGCGCGTCCTTCGCGATGCTGGCCGGCTGCATCGCCGTGATGCTGGTCGGCGCGGTGATGATCAACGGGCCGCGCCGGATCGAGGACGGCCCGCGCGTGCGGGAGCCGGAGCCGGCCGGGACCCGGTAGTCCGCATGACGGACGCCCCGGGCTGGGAAAGCCCCCGGGGGGGCGTCCCCGCGATGCGGATCGTTGGCAGTTGCGCGCCGGAGGGCGGAATCGTTCTGGGTTGTGGGCTCGAATCGTGAATCGTTGGCAGTTGCGCGCCGGAATCGGGAATCGTTCGAAGGTCATCCGCCCGATCGGGGCCTTTCCGGCCTGCAACTGAGAGCGATTTCCGGATCCGGGCGTGATCTGCGAACGGGATCGGCCGGGGGCCGGCAAGTACTAACGGTTCGGGCCCGGGGAACCCGCCGAGCAGCGGCCTCCCGCCGCAAGGGGCCCGTTGCCGGCTGGTGGCGGCTCGCTCCCGCGCCGTCCCGCTAGCCCTCCAGCGCCGCGCGGACCTTCCGCAGCGTGTTGAGGTTCCGGGTCGTGGTCCCGCGCCGGAACCGGGCCCGCCCGAGGACCTTGGCCAGCTCCGTGTCCAGGGTGCGGCCGCGCTCGACCTCGCGGTAGAGGACGTCCCCGGCCGCCCGCCAGCGGTCGTCGCCGCCGGACGGGGGAGCGGCGGCCGCCAGCTCCGCGACCGTGTCCGGCCCCGCGGCCAGGACGGCATAGGCGTGGCGGGCCACGCCGTCGTCCGCCGCCGTGAACGGGTAGCCGTCCACGATCGCGGCGACCTGCTCCGGGGTCTTGACGAGCACCCAGCCGCCGTAGCCGAACGCGTCCCGCAGGGAGGCCTCACAACGGGCGGCGACGGCCTCCGCGTCCGCGGTGTCGGCCTCCAGGACGGCGTTCCCGGTGGCCAGCAGCGTCCGCACCCCGGTGAACCCGGCCGCGGACAGGACGCGGGCCAGTTCGCCCATGTCGATGCGCACGCCCCCGATGTTGATGCCGCGCAGGAAGACGGCGTAGCGGTGCCGGGCCCCCGCGCGGACCGCCGGGCTCACCGGAGCACCCGGTACCACGAGCCGACGGCGTGCGGCGTCTCGGTCGCCAGCAGCCGCTCGAGCCGCACGGGCGGCCCGTCCGGCCGGTCGAAGACCCGCGTCCCGCCGCCGAGGAAGACGGGGGCGGCGAACAGCAGGACCTCGTCCAGTTCCCCGGCCTCGAGGCACTGCCGGGCCACGGACGCGCCCAGCACGTTCACGTAGCGGTCCCCGGCGGCCGTCCGCGCCGCGGCCACGGCCGGCGCCAGCTCGGTGTGGAACTCGGTCTCGGGGACCGGCTCGGCGGGCGGGTGGTGGGTGAGCACGAACTGCGGCCCGTGCCAGGCCCCGCCGAACGCGCCCTCGCGCTCCGGGTCGCCGCGGTGCGGGTCGTCCCCGCCGAACGTGCGCGCTCCGGCGAGGATCGCGCCGATCCGCGGCACCAGCCCGTCCACGAGCGGGTCCGCCTCCCCGAGGTACGCGGCCAGCCAGGACATGTCCCCGCCCGGGCCCGCGATGAACCCGTCCGCGGACACCGTCGCCGAATACAGCAGCGGCATGGTTCCTCCGTCCCCGCCCGGCCGCCGTCGCGCGCGGGCGCTGCCACCAGTGTGCCCGTGGTCCCGCGGAGGCGCCATGGCCGGGCCCGCCGGGCTCGGCCGCCGGGTCCGGCGGCGACGCCGCGGGCCCGGGCGCGGCCGGCGCCGTCCCCGATAGTCTGGCGCCATGACGACCCGCCTGCCCTTCGGTTCCTGGCCCTCGCCCCTGACCGCCGTGGACGCGGCGGCCGGCACGCTGCCCCTGGGCGGGGGCCGGTTCGTCGGCGGCGAGGCGTGGTGGCTCGAGGGCCGGCCCGCCGAGGGCGGCCGGCTCACCGTCGTCGCGGCGGCCCTGGACGACGACGGCGGCGCCCCGCCGCGCGAGCTCGTCCCCGCGCCGTTCAACGTCCGCTCGCGCGTCCACGAGTACGGCGGGGCCTCGTGGGCCCCGGTGGCCGTCGACGGGCGGGCCCACGTCGTGTTCGCCGAGTTCACGGACCAGCGGCTCTACCTGCTGGACCCCGCCCGGACCGAGGCGCCGGTGCCGCTGACGCCCGACTCCGGGACGGAGCCGGCCCTGCGCTTCGCCGAGTTCGGCCCCGGCCCGCGCGACGGGGAGCTGCTGGCGGTCTGCGAGGACCTGCGCGGTCCCGAGCCGCGGCGCTACGCCGTCGCCGTCCCCCTCGACGGGTCCGCCGCCGACGACCCGGAGGCGCTGCGGGCGGTGGCGCCGCCGTCGCGCTTCGTCGCCGGGCCCCGCGTCAGCCCGGACCGCCGCCGGATCGCGTGGATCGGCTGGGAGCACCCGGACATGCCGTGGGACGCCACCCGCCTCTACGTCGCGGAGCTGGGCGGCGACGGCGTCGCCGGCCCCGCCCGCACCGCGGCCGGCGGCCCCCGCGAGTCCGTGCTCCAGCCGGAGTGGCTCGACGCCGACACCCTCGTGTACGTCTCCGACCGCACCGGCTGGTGGAACCCGTACGCACAGCCGGCCGACGCCGGACCGGAGGCGGCGCGGGCGCTCGCCGGGCGCGCGGAGGAGTTCGCCGGACCGCTGTGGGCCATCGGCACCACCTGGTACGCGGTGCTCGACGGCGGCCGGCTGCTGGCCAGCCACGGCACGCACGGGGCGGCGCTCGGGATCGTGGACCCCGCCGCCGGGACGCTGCGCGACCTCGACCTGCCCTACACCCGGGCGGTGCCCACCGACGTGGACGGGGACCGGGCCCTGGTGCTCGGGACGTCCCCGGAGGACGGGGAGGGGCTGCGGCTCGTGGACTTGTCCACCGGCGCCACGCGGACGCTTCGCCGGGCCGTGCCGGAACCGCCCGACCCCGGCGTGCTGCCGCGCCCGGAGGCGATGGAGTTCCCCGCCCCGGACGGCGGGCGCGTGTACGCGCACGTGTACCGGTCGCGGCTGGAGGGGTACGCCGGGCCCGAGGGGGAGCTGCCCCCGTTCGTGGCGATGGTGCACGGCGGCCCGACGTCGCAGGCCTTCGCGAAGCTGGACCTGGGCATCGCGTACTACACGAGCCGGGGCATCGGCGTCGTGGACATCAACTACGGGGGCTCCACCGGCTACGGCCGCGCCTACCGCGAGCGGCTCAAGGGCCAGTGGGGGATCGTCGACGTCGCCGACACGGTCGCGGCCATGGAGGGCCTGGTCGCGGCCGGCCTGGCGGACCCGGCGCGGCTCGCGATCGAGGGGGGTTCGGCCGGCGGCTGGACGACCCTGGCCTGCCTGACCCGGAAGGACACGTTCGCCGCGGGGATCTCCCGGTACGGCGTCGCCGACCTGGCCGCGCTGGCCGCGGACACGCACGACTTCGAGTCGCGGTACCTCGACGGCCTGGTCGGCCCGTGGCCGGAGGCGCGGGAGGTCTACGCGGAGCGGGCCCCGCTGAACCACGTCGACGGGCTGGACTGCCCGGTGCTGCTGCTGCAGGGCGACGAGGACAAGGTCGTCCCGCCGAACCAGTCCCAGGCGTTCGCCGATGCCCTGGCCGCCAAGGGCATCCCGCACGCGTACGTGCTGTTCCCCGGGGAGCAGCACGGGTTCCGCCGGCTGGAAAACATCGTGCGGGCGCGGGAGCTTTCGCTGGCGTTCTATGCGAAGGTGTTCGGATTCGAGGCGGACGTGCCGCCGATCGCGCTGGCGGCGGGCTGACCGCGACCGCGGCCCGGAGGAGGGCCGCGGTCAACCGGGCCCGGGACGCGGGCCCGCGACGAGCAGGGAGGGACCATGCAGGCCAGGGAACACGACGCGCGGCTGGAGGCCGTCGCGTCCGGAACCGTGCAGGGCGTGGGGTTCCGCTACGCCGTGCGCGAGGCCGCCGAACGGCTGGGGCTCGCCGGGGTCGCGGAGAACCTGCCGGACGGCACGGTCCGCGTCGTTGCCGAGGGGCCGCGGACCGCGCTGGAGGAGCTGGTCGCCTGGCTCGGCTCCGGGCGGACGCCCGGGCACGTGACGGGTCTGGACAGCAGCTGGGGCCCGGCCTCGGGCGGGTACCGGGGGTTCGGGACCGCGTAGGCGCCCCCCGTCGCCGTGCCCGCGGCGGTGGCGGCGGCCGGAACGGCGGCCCCCAAGCGGCGGGAGGGTCCTAGTTGGCGCCGCCGGTCGCGTCGGCGCAGCCGTCGCGCAGGGCCTGGACGGCCTCCTCGGGCGCCTGGTCCCCGGCGGCCGCGATGTCCTGCAGCGGTTCGGCGACCTCGGCCGGGAGGCCGACCTGCTCGGCACCCTCGGCGAGGGCCGAGAGCAGGCGGACGTCCTCGGCGCTGAGCGTCCCGTCCTCGAGCGGCGCGCACGCCTGCCGGAGCACCTCGTCCCGGCCGGCCGCGATGGCGTCAGCGGCCGCGCTCGACGCGGCGTTCGCCACGTCGGAGGCCGCCTGGGAGGCGGCGTCGCGGGCGGCCTGCTCGGCCTGCTCGCATCCGGCGAGGGCGAGGGAGGCCGCGGCGGCCAGGACGAGGGCGGCGGCGGAACGGAGGGGGCGCATGGCTTAAGCCTACGCGCCCCCCGCCGCTACTTGCGGGTGCGCACCAGCTTGTGGTTGACGAACTCGCTCATGCCGAACTTGCCCAGCTCGCGGCCCACGCCGGAGCGCTTGACGCCGCCGAACGGGAGCTCGGCCGCGGTGCCGCTGGGCTCGTTGATGTAGACCATCCCGGCCTCGAGTTCGTTGGCCACGCGCTGGGCCCGCTCGGGGTCGGCCGTGTGGACGGAGGCGCCCAGGCCGAACGGCGTGTCGTTGGCGATGCGGATGGCGTCCTCCTCGTCCCTGGCCTTGAACACCATGGCGACCGGGCCGAAGAGCTCCTGCCGGTAGACGTCCATGTCCTCCGTGATCCCGGTCAGGACGGTGGGCCGGAAGTAGGCGGAGTCCGGCGCGACCTTGCCCCCGCCCGTGGTGGCCGTGGCCCCCTCGGCGAGCGCGGACTGGACCTGGCGCTCCAGCTGGTCCGCGGCCGCCTGCGAGGAGAGGGGGCCCAGGAACGTCTTGGGCTGGGTCGGGTCGCCCGGCTCGATGGCGGAGAGGGCGTCCGTGAACTTCTCGACGAAGTCGTCGTAGAGGTCCTCCAGCACGACGAAGCGCTTCGCCGCGTTGCAGGCCTGCCCGGCGTTGCCCATCCGCCCGAGCATGGCGCGCTTGACGGCGCCGTTCATGTCCTCGGTGTCCAGCAGCAGGAACGGGTCGGAGCCGCCGAGCTCGAGCACGACCTTCTTCAGGTGGCGGCCGGCGGTCTCCGCGACGGCGGACCCGGCGCGCTCGGAGCCGGTCAGGGACACGCCCTGGACGCGCGGGTCGGCGATGGCGTCCGCGACCTGCTCGTTGGTGGCGAAGAGGTTGACGTACGCGCCCTCCGGCGCACCGGCGTCGCGGAAGATCCTCTCCATCTCCAGGGCGGACTCGGGGCACTGCGGGGCGTGCTTGAGCAGGACCGTGTTCCCGTTCATCAGGTTCGGCGCCGCGAACCGGGCCACCTGGTAGTACGGATAGTTCCACGGCATGATCCCCAGCACCACCCCGACGGCCTCCTTGCGGACCACCGCCTTGCCGCCCGCGGCCACGTCGAGCTCCTCGTCCTCGAGGAACTTCGGCCCGTGCTCCGCGTAGTACCGGTAGATGGAGACCACGATGTCGATCTCGAGCCCCGCCTGGAAGGCCGGCTTGCCCATCTCGCGCGTGATGACGGCGGCGAGCTCCTCGCGGCGTTCCTGGTAGAGGTCGGCGACGCGGTTCAGCAGGTCGACGCGCTCCTGGACGGGGGAGCGGCGCCAGGTCCGGTAGGCGTTGCCGGCCGCATCCAGGGCGGCGGCGATGTCCGCGTCCGTCGCCGTCGGATACGTGGCGACGGTCTCTCCGGTGGCGGGGTTGGTGACGGCGTAGAGGCTCATCGGTGTCCCTTCTGTGGTGGTCGCTAGGGGAGCAGGAGGTCGGGGTCGGTGAGGACGTGGACGACGGCGGGGCGCCGCTGTTCGGTGACGGCCTTGAGCGCGTTCTCGACGGCGGCGGCCGCGTCCGCGTCGTCGGCCACGGTCTCGCCGTGCCCCCCGAAGGCCCGCGCCATCGCGGCGAAGTCCGGGTTGGCGAGCTGCGTGCCCGACACGCGTCCCGGGTAGCGGGCCTCCTGGTGGGCGCGGATGGTCCCATACTGCCCGTTGTCCATGACGATGGCCAGCAGGGGCGCACCGTACTGGGCGGCGGTCGCCAGCTCCTGCCCGTTCATGAGGAACTCGCCGTCCCCGCACACCGCGACGACCGGCCGCCGGGGGGACTCCAGCGCGGCCGCGACGGCGGCGGGGATGGAGTAGCCCATCGAGCCGTTCCGGGTGCCGAGCTGGGACGGGAACGTGTGGGTGGGGACGTAGCGCATCGCCCAGATGCAGTGGTTGCCCGCGCCCATCGTGGTCACGGCGTCCGCCGGGAGGCGCCGGACCAGCTCGCCCAGCACGGCCGTGAAGTGGGCGGTTCCGGGCCGGGTGGCGGGGAGCTCCGCTGCCTCCGGAAGCGCGGTGAAGGCCTCGCGGTCGGCGCGGCCCGCGGCCCGCCACGCGTCCCATGCGGCGGCCCGGCCCAGGTCCAGCCCGGAGACCGCGCGGGCGAACTCGGCCGGCGAGGCGACGACGTGCTCCGTCACGGGGCCCGAGCGGCCGCGCAGGGACGTGTCCATGGTGACCAGGTAGTTCACCGCGTCCGGGTCCTGGCGCAGCGTGAAGCCGTCGGTCGGCACGTCCGTGGGCACGGCCCCGACGGCGACGAGGACGTCCGCCTCGGCGAACATCCGGGCCGGCGTGTCCGCCCGGCCGTAGCCGAGCTCGCCGACGTGGGCGGGCGAGGACCACGGCACGCGGTCGGCCGCGTGCCAGTCGTGGACCACGGGGATGTTGTTGGTCTCGGCGAAGCGGGTGAGGTCCGCGGACGCCGCCGTCGTCCAGCGCTGGCCGCCCACGAACAGCAGGGGCCGCCGCGCCCCGCGCAGCGCCGCGGCGAGGGCATCGAGCTGGGCGGGCGAGACGGCGCCGTCGGAGACGGCGATCGGCCGGTGCACGGGGGCCGTGGACTCCCGGGTGATGACGTCCTCGGGCAGGCCGACGACGACCGGTCCCGGGCGCCCGGACTTCGCGGCGAAGAACGCCTCGGCCACGACCTCGGAGGCGCGGGAGGCCTCGTCGAGGACGAAGACGCGCTTGGTCTGCGTGCCGAACCAGGCGTGCGGGTCGAACTCCTGGAACGACTCGCGCAGGCGGTCCGCGACGGGGACGAGCCCGATGAACAGGACCATCGGCGTCCCGTCCTGCCAGGCGCTGTGCAGGGCGACGTAGGCGTTGGCCGCGCCGGGGCCGCGCGTGACCATCGCGACCCCGGGCTCGCCGGTGAACTTGCCGTGGGCCTCGGCCATGTACGCGGCGCCGCCCTCCTGGCGGCAGACGACGGTCTCGATGCCGGCGCCGTGGAGTCCGTCGAGGACGGCCAGGTAGCTCTCGCCGGGGACGGCGAAGACGCGGCGGACGCCGTGGGCGGCGAGGGAATCGACGATCGCCTGACCGGCGTGGGTGGGCTGGCCCATGGGTGCTCCTGGTGGTCGAAGGGGGTGGCGGGTGTCGGCCGCCGGGGCGGGTCTAGAGGGACCCGGCGGCGAGGCGGCCGCCGACGACGGTGGCGGTGACACGCGTGTCGGCGATGGCGTCGGCCGGGATGGAATACAGGTCGCGGTCCAGGACCGTGAAGTCGGCGAGCAGGCCGGGCGCCAGCGTGCCCTTCTCGCGCTCCTGGTGGACGGCATGGGCGCTGCCGACCGTGTAGGCGCGCACCGCCTGCTCCACGGTGATCCGCTCGGCGGGGCCGAACTCCGCGCCGCCGGAGGTGGTGCGGTTGACCAGGGAGGCGATGTTCAGGATCGGGTCGGGCGAGACGACGGGCGCGTCGGTGGACGCGGGGATTTCGATCCCGGCCTCGAGCAGGGCACCGACGCGGTAGGCGAGGGCAGCGCGCTCTGGCCCGATGGCGCGGACGACGCCGTCGCCCAGCTCGTACACGAACCGGCCCTGGGGGACCGGGACGAGGCCCAGGGCCGCGATGCGGGCGATCTGCGCGTCGGAGGCCATCGACGCATGCTCGATCCGGTGCCGCGCGTCGGGCCGGGGGCGCACGGCCTGCGCCTCCTCGACGATGTCCATGACCTTGTCCAGGGCCGCGTCGCCGATGGCGTGCACGGCCAGCTGCCACCCGGCGAGGTGGGCCCCGACGAGCCGCTCGCGCAGGGTCTCCTCGGGGAATTGCAGGAGCCCGTGGTTGCCGGGCTCGCCGGCGTAGTCGCAGCACATGTAGGCGCTGCGCCCGATCAGTGAGCCGTCGGAGAGGACCTTCGTGGGTCCGATGCGCAGGAAGTCGTTGCCGAAGCCGGTGCGCAGCCCGAGGTCCAGCCCGTACAGGGCGTGTCCGTCGACGGCGGAGTCCCCGAGCCGGTGCAGCGTCGTCAGGTACGGCATCACGGTGGCGCGCACGCCGAGCCGCCCGGCCTCCTGGGCCAGCTGGTAGCCGGCGAGGTCGAAGCGGGACAGGCCCAGGTGGTCCGGTGCGCCGATGCCCGGCTCGGTGATGGACGTGATGCCCAGGGCGAGCAGCTTGTCCGAGCCCGCCCCGACGTACCCGGCGACGTCTTCGGCCGTCTTGGCGGGCAGGTGGTCCATGACGAGGGCGCGGGCCGTCTCCAGCAGGACGCCCTCCGCGCGGCCCTCCCCGTCCTGGGGCACGGCGCCGCCCTCCGGTGCGGTGACGCCGCGGCGGCCGGGGTAGCCGGCCAGCTCGAACGCCGCCGTGTTGGCGACGCCCAGGTGGCGCGAGTTGTGGATCAGGTAGACCGGATGCCCGTGGCTGACCGCGTCCAGCTGCTCGGCGGTCGGATGCCGGTCGCCGAGGTGGTTCTGGTCGTAGCCCTGCCCGACGACCCATGCGCCGTCCGGGGCCCGGCGCGCCTCCGCGTCCACGGCCGCGAGCAGCTCGTCCAAGGACGCGACGGCGGCCGGCCTCAGGTCGACCTGGGACGCCGCCTCGCCGACGTGGGTCAGGTGGCAATGGGCGTCGTGGAAGCCGGGGACGACGACGGCGCCCCCGAGGTCGAAGCGCTCGCGGAAGGCGGAAGCGGGCACGTCGTCGTCGAGCGAGACGATCCGCCCGCCGTGGATCCCGACCGCGGACGCCACGGGCCGCCGGGCGTCCTGGGTGTGGAACCGGCCGTTGGCGAAGAGGGCGTCGAACACCGTGCTCGTCCTTTCTGGCAGGGCGGCGCCGTGTCGGCGCTCACACCAGTATTGCCCCATCGGACCATGCGGTCTAATGCCTCAAGAGTTCCATTCCCATGCCCATGCGGCATGGAAGCGGGTCACGCCCAGCGGGCGATGCGGTCGCGCATGCGCCCCGCGAGCGATTTCAGCGTGGGTTCGGCGTAGTGGCCGCGCAGCCACGCCATGTGCAGCGTGAGGAGGCTGCAGTCGGCGATCGGCGTGGACCGCACGCCTGGGCCGGGGTGCTCCGTCGTGATGCCGACGCCCCGCCCGGCCGCCGCGAGCGCCATGACCGTCGGTCCGTCGTCGCACTCCGTGGCCTCGCCGAGCGACAGCGAGCGCGCCGCGAGGTCCGCGTCGACGAGGTGCCGGCTGACGCTGTGGTGGGACGGCAGGATCAGGTGCTCGCGGACCAGCTCGTCCCACCCGAGGGGCTCCCGCCGTCCGGCCCACGGGTGCCTGGGGGCGACGAGGGCGCGCAGCGGGACCCCGCCGAGGTCCTCGCGCGCGAGATCGGGGCCGGGCGGCCGGGGCGCGATGATGAAGTCGACGCCGTGCAGGAGGGTGTCCTCGAGCTCGAAGTGCCCGGCCTCCCGGGTCGTGATCAGCGGGTCGTCCGGCCCGGTCGAGGCGATGAAGTCCGCGACGAAACCCCGGATGGAGGCCGCCGTGGCGGCGCCGGTGAGGCGCTCGACGCGCCCCGCCCGGAGGGCGTCGACGGCCTCCTGGGTGTCCCGGGCGTGCAGGACGAGGCGCCGGGCCATCGGGACGAAGGCGCTGCCCGTCGGGGTGAGGACGAGGCGGTTGCCGCGGGTCTCGAAGAGGCGCAGCCGCAGTTCGCGCTCGAGCGTGCGGACCTGCCGGCTCAGCGCCGGCTGGGCGATGCGCAGCTTCTCGGCGGCCGCGGTGACGGTCCCGGCGTCGACGACGGCGAGGAAGTACTCGAGGCGGCGCAGGTTCATGGGCCCATGATGCTGCATGCCGTTCCGGCATGGAAACCATGGGAAACCGGTAGTGGACGGTACGGGTTGCGTGGGTCACGCTGGAGTGGCCCGCACCGCACCGCGGGCGTCCGCCCCGGCCGCCCCGGCCGCCCGCGACGACGAATCGAGCGACGATGACACCCACCGAACCCACGCCCACGCCGCCGACGCCGGACGTGCCCGGGACCCCGGCCGCCGTGCAGTCCGACCCGAAGAAGGTCCGGAAGGCCCTCATCGGGTCCTACGTCGGCACCTCGCTGGAGTGGTACGACTTCTTCCTCTTCGGCACGACGGCGTCGATCGTCTTCGCCCCGCTGTTCTTCGGCGGCGACGACCCCGCGCTGCAGAGCATCCAGGCTTTCCTCGCCTTCGGCGTCGGCTTCATCGGCCGCCCCGTCGGCGCGCTGGTGTTCGGGCACTACGGCGATCGGCTGGGCCGCAAGGGGGTGCTGATCGTGACGATCGTCGTCATGGGCGTGGCCTCCGCGCTGATCGGCGTCCTGCCGACGTTCGAGACGGCCGGCATCGTGGCCCCGATCCTGCTGGCCCTGCTGCGCTTCGTCCAGGGCCTGGCCACCGGCGGGGAGTGGGGCGGCGCGACCCTGATGGCGGTCGAGTCCGCGCCGGCGGACAAGCGCGGCTTCTACGGCGCCGTCGTCCAGCTCGGGTCGCCGACCGGCACCCTGCTCTCCAGCCTCATCGTCGCCGGCGTCGTCGCCGCCTCGGGGGACGCGTTCCTCGCCTGGGCCTGGCGCATCCCGTACCTGATCTCGATCCTGCTCGTCGTCGTCGGCGTCTGGCTGCGCCTGTCCATCGAGGAGACCGCCGACTACCGGGCCGCCTCGGCCGTCCAGGACACGCACCACGGTGTCCCGGTCGCCCAGATCCTGCGCCACCTCCCCGGCCGCCTGGCCGTCGGCATCGGCACCTACCTGTTCGGCAACGCGGGGTTCTTCCTGCTGACCACGTTCATGATCGGCTACGTCTCCAACAACCTCGGGCTGAACCCGGCGGTCATCCTCACGGCCATCTCCTGGGGCGCGGTCGCGCAGATCGTCTCTATGTGGATCGCCGGCCGCGTCGCGGACCGCACCAGCGCCTCCGGCGTCGTCGTCGCCGGCTACGTCATCGCGGTCGTCGTGTCGTTCCCGGTCTTCTGGCTGGTCGATACCCGCAGCGCCTTCGCCATCACGGTCGCCATGGTCCTGGGCCTCGGCCTGGCGTCCATCCCGTACGCGACCGTGGGCACGACGCTGACGCAGCTGTTCCCGATCCGGCTGCGCTACTCGTCGATCGCCCTCGCCGCGAACATCGCGGGCATCATCGCGGGGTTCATGCCCGCCCTGGCCGTCGCGATCCAGCAGGCCGCCGGCGGAGGGTCGACCGGCCCGGCGATCCTGCTGTTCTCGATCGCCGCGGTCTCGCTGGTGTCCTCGCTCATCGCCCGCCGGATCATCCGGGCCGATGAGCGCGCCGGCCTGCAGGGCGGGGAGCGGCTCCCCGCGGGCCGGTAGTCGCTACGGCCCGGGCAGCGGGGCGACGCCCTGGACGTGGTCCGTGTCCAGCAGCCACGTCCCGAGCGTCGCGTGCCCGCCGGCGCCGCGCACGATCCGCCCGTGGACGGTGAACGCCCCGTAGACCGGATGCTCGAACGCCGCGGCCGCGTGGGCGCCGGGCTCCGGGGCGCCGCCGCCGTCGTCCGCCCCCGGCGCGGCGGCATCGGCCGCCTCGGCGGGGTGGCCGGCGCCGTCGTTCTCCGCCAGCGCGATCAGGCGCACCGACTTGTCGGGCGTCGTCTTGGAGCCGACCGGCAGGGCGGCCAGCAGCCACGCGTCCATGAGCGTGGAATAGCGGACCGGCCCGCGGACCACGAAGTCCCCCGCGCCGGGCTGGGTGAACACGACGTGCACGTCCATCCCCTCCTGCAGGGCGGAGAGGGCCGCCTTGACCGCCGCCACGTCGCGCTTGCCGGCAGGGGCCAGCTCCGCCGCCGTCGCCGGGGCCGGGCGCCGCGGAAGGTCCGCCCCGCCGCCCACGGCCCCGCCGAGGAAGCGCTGGATGAACTCGTCCTCGCCGAGGATGGGGATCCCGTAGTCGGCGGCCTTCTTGGCCTTGGACGTCGTGGCGTCCGGGTCGCCGGCGACCAGCAGGCTGGTCTTCTTCGAGACCCCCGGGCCGACGATGAAGCCCGCCGCCTCGATCGCCGCGGACAGGGCCGGCTTGGGCGTGCGGGTGTCGGTCAGGACGATCTGGTCGCCCGGGGAGATGCTGATCGCTTCCACCCGCACCACCCTACCGGCCGCCCCTGGCAGGCAAGCCTTGCCTTCGGCAATTCCGCAACGTGCCTAGTCGGTAGGCGGATAAGTTTGGCCGAACTTCGGTGCGCGATCACGGGGTCCGGCGTAGATTGGGGCCATGGAGCTCAAGGGAACACTCGAGAACGCATTCAACGACCAGGTGACGCTGGAGCTTGAGGCCTCCGTCGTCTACCGCCAGCTGGCCATCGACATGGAGACGCTGAACCTCCCGGGCATCGCCGGCTGGTTCCGCCACCAGGCGCAGGAGGAAGTGGTCCACGCCGAGAAGTTCATCCGGCACATGACCGACCGCGGCGCCCACCCGGTGATCGGGAACATCGCCGGCCCCGCCGGCAAGACGGAGAGCGTGCTCGCCGCGTTCGAGCTGTCGCTCACGCACGAGCGCCGGGTCTCCGACGCGATCCGCAACCTCTTCCGGACGGCACAGAGCGAGGGCGACATCGACGCCTTCCCGATGCTGAGCTGGTTCGTCGAGGAGCAGCTGGAGGAGGAGGCGACGGTCGACGAGATCATCGGCCGCGTCAAGCTCATCGGGGAGGACGGCGACGGGATCCTGCGCCTCGACTCCGAACTGGGCTCGCGCGGCGCCGGCCGCGGCCACGCCCACGGCGCCGCGGCCAACGGGGCGTAGCGCCCGCGGCCGCACCCCCGCGGCGGCGCCCCGCCGCGTCGGCCCCGCCCGGTGAGCACGCCGGGCGGGGCCGGCGCGCGTCCGGGGCCTACCAGCCGGTCTCGCGCAGCTGTCCGCGCAGGCGCTCCATCTCCCGGCGGTCCTTCTTGGTGGGCCGTCCGGTCCCGCGGTCGCGGACGGGAACGTCCGGGACCAGGGGCTTGGACCGGGGCGGCGTGCGGTCCTCGTAGCACTTCTCCGCGACCGGCGCCCCGACGCGCTTGGCGATCGTCTGCAGCACCACGAGCTGCCGCTCGAAGCCGGGCTGGCGGAGCCGGATCCGGTCGCCGGGGACCACGGTCTGGGCCGCCTTGGCCGGACGGTCGTTGAGGCGGACGTGCCCGGCCCGGCACGCGGCCGTCGCCGCCGAGCGGGTCTTGAACGCGCGGATGGCCCACAGCCACGCGTCGAGGCGCACGGCGGAACCGGACACTGGGGTGCTTGCCATGGGCAGGATGCTACCGCCCGGCGCCGGGGGAGCGCCGCCCGTCTCCGACGCCGCCGGCACGCCTCCACCGCAGGTCGGCGTGCGGTTAGGGTGACGGGGAGCACGCCCGCGGGCCGCCGCCCGCCGACCAAGGAGCCGCCGTGTCCACGACGCAGAACCAGCAGAAGGGCGCCGCGCTGTCGCGCGCGATGCGCCCCGTGAACCACCTCGTCGAGCGCTTCATCCCCTCCGCGCTCGTCTTCGCGATCGTCCTGACGTTCGCCGTCGCCGGCCTGGCCCTGCTGGCCACGGACTCCTCGCCGGTGCTCGTGGTCCGGTCCTGGGGCGACGGCCTGGCGGGGCTGCTGTCCTTCATCACCCAGATGGCGCTGATCCTCCTGCTGGGGCACATCCTCGCGAACACGCGGCCCGTGCGCCGCCTGCTCCGGGCCCTGGCCCGGGTCCCGAAGACGGCCGTCCAGGCCTACCTGTTCGTGTTCCTCGTCGCCGCCGTGGCCTCCCTGATCACCTGGGGGCTCGGCCTCGTCGTCGGCGCCCTGCTCGCGCGCGAGGTCGCCGCCCAGGGCCGCGAGCGGGGCCTGGCCCTGCACTTCCCGATGCTGGTCGCGGCCGGGTTCTCCGGCTTCGTCGTCTGGCACATGGGCTACTCCGGCTCCGGCCCGCTCGCCGCGGCCACGCCGGACTCCTTCATCTCCGAGCACCTCGGCGCGCCGCTGCCGATCTCGGAGACGACCTTCTCGGCGTGGAACCTGGTCGCTGCCGCGGCCACGGTCGCCGCCGTCGCGCTGGCCCTGTTCCTCGTGGCGCCGCGGGGCGCGGACCGGATCGTCGAGCTGCGCGTGGACGCGCGGGAGGCCGACGTCGCCATCGACGACGAGGTGGTCACCCCGGCGGACCGCGTGGATGCGAGCCGGCTGCCGACGCTGCTGCTGGGCGTGCTGCTGGTCGCCTACCTGGCCATCCACTTCGGCTCCGGCGGGACGCTCACGCTGGACATCGTGAACTGGTCCTTCCTCGCGCTGATCCTGCTGCTGGTCCGCAGCCCGTTCGAGCTCGTCGGGCTGACCAAGCACGCGGCCTCCCACGTCGGGGAGATCCTGCTGCAGTTCCCGCTGTACGCGGGCATCCTCGGCATCATGACCGGCACCGGGCTGATCCAGGTGCTCTCCGACGCGTTCGTCGCCATCTCCACGCCGCAGACGTTTGGCGTGCTGGCCATGCTCTCCGCCGGGCTCGTGAACTTCTTCGTCCCCTCCGGGGGCGGCCAGTTCGCCGTGCAGGCCCCGATCATGCTCGACGCGGCGGCCCGCCTCGGCGTCGACCCGGCCATTCCGATCATGGCCGTGGCCTACGGGGACCAGTGGACGAACATGATCCAGCCGTTCTGGGCGCTGCCGCTGCTGGCCATCGCGGGCCTGAAGATGCGCGACATCCTCGGCTACACGACGATCACGCTCATCGCCTCGGGCCTGGTCTTCGCGGCGACGCTGCTGATCGTGTCCCTGTAGCGGCACGCGGCCGCGGCGCTACCGGAGCAGGAACGCGACCAGCAGCACGACGGGCAGGGACAGCACGGCGCTGACGAAGATCGTGTCCCGCACCAGCGTGGATGGCATGCGGAACTGGCTGGAGAAGAGGAACACGTTCTGCGCCGTCGGCAGGGCCGCCATGGCGACGACCCCGAGCAGGGCGATGCCGTCTACCCCGAACGCGAACCGCGCCACGGCCCACGCGACGAGAGGCATGAGGGCCAGTTTCACGACGGCCGCGAGGGCGATGTCAGCGGCCAGCGCGCGCTGGCTGAAGGGGCGCTGGCCGTGGAGGCTCATGCCGAAGAGCACCAGCAGCAGGGGGATCGACGCATTGCCCAGCATTTCCACGGGCGTCCACACCGGTGGGGGCGGCTGCCATCCGGTCAGCGAGAGGACGACGCCGGCCGCTGTCGCCACCGTCACCGGGTTGGCTATGGAGCGCCCGAGTGTCCGCCAGAGCGGGGCGCCGCCGTCGCCCGCCGCGCGCGGGGCGCACCACGCGAACACCGAGAGGTAGGCCGGGGCGACGACGAGCAGCTGCGCGAGCAGCACGGCGACGACGGGCGTCGCGCTGCCCACGGCGTACAGCGCGATCGGCAGGCCGATGTTGCCCGCGTTGACGTACGAGGAGGCCATCGCCCCGATGGCGGTCTGGGCCGCCGTGCGGCGCAGCAGGAACCGGCTGACGGCGGCGTAGGCGCCGCCCGCGACCGCCGCGCTGACCAGGGCGATCGGCGTGTACACGCCCGCGACGGCGCCCAGGTCGGTGCCGGCCACGAGCACCAGCATCAGCGCGGGGTTGGTGATGTAGTAGATCGCGGGCGTCAGTCCCCGCTGCATCGCGGGGGCCTGCCCGGGCAGCAGCGCCGCCGTCGCGAGGCCCACGGCCACGATGACGAGCACGACGCTGAACCCGAGCAGGACCCCTTCCATGCGTTCCGGCCGGCCCCTAGGGTGTGTTGCTAAAGCTGGTTCCTAGCCAGTTGAGCGCGGAGGCGAGTTGGATTGCGGCGTGGAAGTTGCGGGCCGTTTTATCGGCTCGCATGGCCAGGCCGCGCCAGCGTTTGAGTTGGTTGAAGCAGCGCTCGACGACGTTGCGGCCCTTGTAGAGCTCCGCGTCGAAGGCCGGTGGCCGGCCGCCGCGGGATCCTTTCCTGCGGCGGTTGGCGGCCTGGTCGGCTGTCTCCGGGATCGTCGCGGCGATCCCGTGGGCGGCGAGCCAGGCGCGGTTCGCCTTGGACGGGTACCCCTTGTCGGCCAGGACCCGGTCGGGCCGCCGGCGCGGCCGGCCCGGCCCGGGCCGGGGAACCCTGATCTCATCCATCACGGCAGCGAGCATCGTGGTGTCGTTGACATTGCCGGCCGTCAGGACCGCCGAGAGCATGCGGCCCTTCCCGTCGGCCACGAGGTGGATCTTCGAGGTCAGACCGCCCCGGGAGCGCCCGATCGCGTGGTCAGGCGGCTCCGGGCCGGTTTTCTTGTAATTCGATCCGGCCCCCTGTGCCCCGGGCAAGGTTCGCGCCGTGCTGGTGCACGCGCACGATGGACGAGTCGATCGAGGCCACCCAATCCAGGTCCCCGAGCTCCTCGGCCCGGGTCTGGACCCGCTCGAGCACCCGCGCCCAAGTGCCGTCCTTGGCCCAGCGGTCGAAGTTCTTGAAGACCGTGTTCCAGTTCCCGAACCGCTCCGGCAGGTCCCGCCATGGGGCCCCGGTGCGGAACTTCCACACCACGGCCTCTACCACGGTGCGCCGGTCGGCCACGGGTCGCCCGGTTCCCTTGTAGGGAGGGAACACCGGACCGATCACTTCCCACACGCCATCGGAGATCAAATCGCGATTAGCCACTAAGCCATCGAACCCGATCAAAGCGCCGCAACGCTTTAGCAACACACCCTAGTGGACGGGGGTGAGCAGCGTCCCGGAGTCGAGCCAGCTCCGCAGGTTCGCGAGGGCGAGTTCCGCCATGGCGGCCCGGGTTTCTCGCGTCGCGCTGCCCAAGTGCGGGGCGAGCACCACGCGGTCCAGCCCGAGGAGGGCCTCCGGCACGCGCGGCTCGTGGGCGTAGACGTCGAGCCCCGCCCCGCCCAGCTCGCCGGAGACGAGGGCGGCCACGAGTGCTTCCTCGTCGACGACGGACCCCCGCGCCACGTTCACCAGGAAGCCTTCCGGGCCGAGGAGCGCGAGGGCCTCGGCGTCGACCAGTCCGGCGGAGCCGGGTCCACCGGAGGCCGCCACGACGAGCGTGTCTACCTCGGCCGCGAGTGCGTGCACCGAGCCGTGGAACCGGTACGGGGACCCGGGTACCGGCCGGCGGTTGTGGTAACGGACCTCGCAGCCGAACGCCTTCAGGCGCCGGGCGACCGCGCCTCCGATCCGGCCGAGGCCGAGGATGCCCACGGTCCGGCCCGAGGCCTTGGTGCCCAGGGGGCGGGGTGATCCGGCGGCCCATTCCCCGCGGCGCACGTAGCGGTCGGCGGCCGTGATGCCTCGGTGGACGTCGAGGTAGAGGGCCAGCGCGGTGTCCGCCACGCAGTCCGTGAGCACGTCGGGCGTGTTGCTGACCGCGATGCCCCGTTCCGCCGCCGCCACGATGTCCGTCGAGTCGTAGCCGACCCCGAAGTTCACTATGGCCTCGAGCGCCGGCAGCGAGGCCATCATCCCCGCGTCGACCCCGACCGTCCCGGAGCAGACGGCCACGCGCAGACCGGGCGCGTGGGCAGCCAGCAGCCTGCGGCGCCCGGAGGCGTCGTCGGGCCACCGGACGGCATCGAACTCGCTGGCCAGGACGGCCGACACGGTCGGGTCGACGGGGCCGACCTGGAGGATCCGCGGCGGGGCCGGGGCGGGGGGCGTGGCGGGGGACATGCCGCCAGACTACTGGCCGGCTGCCTCCGCCTGCTCCGCCTCGTCCCGCCCCGTCCAGATCTTCACGGCGGCCCAGCCGACGGCGGTCAGCGGCACGGACAGCACGGCGCCGACGATCCCGCCCAGCACGGTGCCGATGGTCAGGGCGAGCAGAATGACGAGCGCGTGCAGGTTCAGTGCCTGTCCCATGACGACCGGCTGCAGGAAGTTGCCCTCGAGCTGGTTCACGAGGATGACGACGCCGAGCACGATCAGCGCGACGACCGGCCCGTTGGCCACGAGGGCGACGAGCGTGGCCAGGACCCCGGCGATGGTGGCGCCGACGAGCGGGATGAACGACGTGATGAACACCGTGACGGCCAGGGGCAGCGCGAGCGGGACCTGCAGGATCCACAGCGCGATGCCGATGGCGGTGGCGTCGACGGCGGCGACGACCGCCGTGCCGCGGATGTAGCCGCCGAGGGTGTCGACGGTGCGGTCCCCGGTGCGGTGCCACCGCCCCAGCTGGTGCCGGGGGACCCACGAGAGGAAGAACTCCCAGATCCGGTCGCCGTCCTTGAGGAAGAAGAACAGGATCACGAGGAAGAGCGCGAGCCCGGTGAGGAACGTGCCCGCGGCGGACAGCCCCGTGAGCGCGCCCGCGCCGAACTGCGCGCTGGTCAGGTAGTCGGTGACGGCCTTGATGCCCTCGTCGATCTGCTGCTGGCTGATGGCGAACGGCAGGTTCTGCAGCATCGCCTGCAGCTCGTGGAAGCCCTGGACCGCCTGGTCGACCAGCTCGGGCCACTCCGCGCGGACCGAGAACCCGATCGCGGTCCCGATCCCGCCGAGCACGAGCAGCGCCCCGAGGAACACGGTCCAGGCGGCCAGCAGCGGCGACATGGCGCGCCGGGCCAGGCGCACCAGCGGCGCCAGCGCGCAGCCGATGATCAGCGCCAGCAGCAGCGGCAGGACGGCCAGGCTGAGCCGCATCAGCGCCCAGACGAAGGCGCCCGTCAGGAGCAGCACCACGATCAGTTGGACGGCGCGGATGGCGGCCCGGCCCAGCGGGTCCGCCCAGAGGTGCGTGATGCGGCGCGTCTCGAGCGCGGAGCGCCCGGGATCCGGCGGCGGGGGGACCGTGGAGGTGGCGGTTGCGGGGGTCTGCGCCTCGCGGCGCCGGGCGGACCTGCGGATCATGGATCTCCTCGGGTCGGGACTCGGTTCACACTCTAATCCAGCTCCGTCCGCATGCTTTCATGGTGCCGAAGCCCGCAATCTGGAGGATGCACCGCCGATGCCACGCCCGACCGACCCCGCGCCCGCGGCCCGCCCCGCCGTCCTGGTCGCCAGCCCCCTGGAGCCTCGGCTGGTGGACCGGATCCGGGCCGCCGTGCCCGGCGTCGACGTCCTGCACGAGCCCGACCTGGTGCCGGCCGCACGCTTCGCGTCCGACCACGTCGGCATCCCGCCGCGGCTCGGCCCCGCCGGGCTCGAACGCTGGCGCGCGCTCCTCGCCCGCGCCGAGGTCATGTTCGACTTCGACTGGCACGCCCCCGCCGCCTGGCGGGAGAACAGCCCCCGGCTGCGCTGGATCCAGGGCACGTCCGCGGGCGTCGGGGCCCGCGCCCAGGCCGCGGGGCACGCCGCCGGCGAGGTGCGGATCACGACGGCGGCGGGCGTGCACGCGGCCCCGCTGGCTGAATTCGCGCTCGCCGGGCTGCTGCACTTCGTCCGCGGGGTCCCCGGGCTCCTGCGCGACCAGGCGGCCCACCGCTGGGGGAGCGGGAACGTGGACACGCTCCGCGGCCGGAGCGCGCTGGTCGTCGGTGCGGGGAGCATCGGCCGGGAGGTCGCGCGGGTCCTGGATGCGTTCGGGGTCCGCACCGCGGGCACCACCCGCAGCGGCCGGCGCCTCGCGGCCCCCTTCGCGGCCACCGTGCCGCTGGCCGGGCTGGCCGAGTCGGCCGAGCTGGCGGCCGCCGACATCCTCGTCCTCGCCTGCCCCCTGACGCCCGAAACCACGGGGCTCGCGTCCGGGGCGCTGCTGGACCGACTGCCCCGCGGGGCCATGCTCGTGAACCTGTCCCGCGGTCCCGTCCTGGACCAGGACGCGCTGCTCGCCGCGCTGGGGTCGGGGCGGCTGGCCGCGGCGGTCCTGGACGTGGCCGACCCGGAGCCGCTGCCCGCCGGGCACCCGCTGTGGGACGCGCCGAACGTGCTGATCAGCCCGCACAACGCCGCGAACGTGCGGACGGAGAACGACGCCGTCGTCGAGCTGTTCGTGGACAACCTGCGGCGCTACCTGGACAGGCGTCCCCTCCGGAACGAGTACGACCCGGGCCGGGGCTACTGACGGAGGCGGGCGCCGGGCCATGCGCCCCTTAACGGGTGAAGCACCGGCCAACAGCGGAAAAGGAGGCATTCAAACCGCTGCGGCCGGTGCTTCTGATCACTCGCACCTTGAGAAGGTGGTTCCAACCTAGCGGCGGAATCTTGGAGCAACCTGTGCGCCGGTTGGGAGTCCGGTGGGGACCGGCGGGTCAGTAGTTCTCGGGCGGGTCGGACGCGGGGAAGGACTCCTCTTCCCATTCGTCGACCCGGGCGTCGTCGTGGGCGAACCGCAGGGCCACGGCCTCGGCCTCGGCGCGGCTCGCCGCGTCGTCCACGGCGGCCCCGGGCTCCGGCGTCGGCAGGTCCTCGGCGGGCGTGTTGGCGGTCATGGTCTCTCCTCGGTCAGGGGTCCCTGTAGTCCCCAGTCTCACCCCGCCGGGGGGAGAAGTCGAGGGGGCCGTGGACCGGCCGCCGCTGGGCGCGCCGCGCGTTAAAAGCGCGAGCACCGGTCGGGCGGCGTGGGGGGGAGTTGCCGCTAAATCCAACCGGTGCTCGCATCACTCGCACCTTCATGAGGTACACACGAATCTAGGACCCGAACCTGAGGGTTTCCTGAAAAACACCCGCGACCACCGTGTGAATCGCGGCCCCCCGCTATCCCGCGAAGGCGGACAGGCCCGTGATGGAGCGGCCGATGATGAGGGCCTGCACGGTCTCCGTGCCTTCGTAGGTGTGGATCGCCTCGATGTCGGCCAGATGCCGCGCCACCCGGTTCTGGAGCAGGATCCCGTTCCCGCCCAGGAGGTCCCGCGCGTTGCGGGCGATGTCGCGCGCCGTGCGCGTGCACGTGTACTTCGCCAGCGACGCCTGGACCGGCGTGAGCGTCCCGGCCTCCTCGAGGGCGGTCATGTGGCGCACCATGAGCTGCATGGTCGCCAGCTCGGAGTGCATCCGCGCCAGGCGTTCCTGGATGATCTGGCTGGCGGCCAGCGGGCGCCCGAACTGCCGGCGCTGGGCCGCGTACTGGACGGCGGACTCGTAGCAGGCCACGGCATGCCCGACGGCGGACCAGGCGACCCCCAGCCGGGTCGCGAACAGCACTTTCGAGGTGTCCTTGAACGACCGCGCGCCCGGCAGCGCGTCCGCGTCGGGGACGAACACGTTCTCCATGCGGATGTGGGCCTGCCAGATGGCGCGCAGGCTCAGCTTCCCCGGGATGGTCGTGCCCGTGTAGCCCTCCGCGTCCTGCGGGACGATGAACCCGCGGACCGCGCCGTCGTCGTCCCGGGCCCAGACGACGGTGGCGCCGCCCGTCGAGCCGTTGCCGATCCACTTCTTCTCGCCGTTGAGGACCCAGCCCCCGGCCGTGCGGGTCGCCGTCGTCTCCAGGGACACCGAGTCGGACCCGTGCGTCGGCTCGGTGAGCGCGAACGCGCCGAGGACCTCGGCCCGGGCCAGCCGCGGGCCCCAGTGGGCCACCTGCTCGGGGGAGCCGAGGAGGGCGATCGAGCGCAGGGCGAGCCCCGCCTGCACGGCCGCGATGGTGCCGACGGATCCGTCCGCGCGCGAGAGCTCCATGTTCACCAGCCCGGCGGCGAGTCCGCTCATCGCCGGGAAGCCGGGCAGGTCGAGCCCGTCGCGCAGCAGGTCCAGCTCGCCCAGCCGGCGGGCGAGGTCGAAGGGGTAGTCCGCTGCGTCCCAGTGCGCGTCGATGACCGGGCGGACCTCCTCGAGGCTGAAGCGGCGGGCCCGGTCCCAGTAGGCGCGGTCGGCCTCGGGCACGTCCGCGAAGAGGCCCGCGGGGTCGGTGTCGACCTCGCCCCAGAGCTCGTACTCGGGTTCGACGGTCCCCTGCGGGAAGGGGGCGGTGGGCGCTGGCGCGGAGGGGTGCATGGCGGTTCCTTCACTGGACGGTGGCCACCAGCGTATTGGAACCGAGTCCCAATTCCAAGGGACTGAGTCTCAGATCGACGGGGGGAGCGCCCGGTCGACGGCCTCGAGCACGGCGCGCCGGTCGGCTCCGGGCGGCAGGACGACGACGACGGCCGGCGCGGGGACCCCGGCCGCCGGGGCCGCGGCCGCCCCCGCGGCGTCCGGCCCGCCGGGCGCGCCGCCGTCGTCCCCCGCCAGCCGCGGGGCGAACAGCGACGCGAGGGACTCGAGCTGCGAGCGCAGCGCCTCCCGCGGGGCGCCCGCCGGATCGCGCAGCCAGGCGCGCAGGAACGCGTTGTGCACGGCGACCGTCGCCGCCGCCAGGGCCGTCGCCGCGACGCGCGCCGCCGAGTCGTGGCCGGCCCCGTCCAGGCCGTACGCGGTCTCGAGCCCGTGGCGGAAGGCGCGCTCGTAGCGGTGCGTGGTGACCAGTTCGCGGTCGCGCAGGGCGGGCACCTCCCGCAGCAGGCGGTGGCGCAGCAGGGTCGACTCGCCGAGCCCGGCGTGGTGGTCGAACACGGCGAGGGCCGCGTCCACGACCGCGGCCAGCGGGTCCGCGGGGCCCGCCAGGCGGGCCTGGACGTCGGCCAGCACGGCCTCGTGGTCGGCGAAGACCATGCCCTCCTTGGACCCGAAGCGGCGGAAGAACGTGCTGCGCCCCATCCCCGCCGCGGCCGCGAGCTCGTCGACGCTGGTCGTGTCGAAGCCCTGCGCGAGCAGCAGCTCCAGGGCCCCGTCCGGCACGTGCGTGGTCATGGGCGGGGCTCCTTCACGGTCACCGGGTGGGGCGCGGGGGTGGGGGTGCGGAAGCAGAGGGCGACGGCGGCGCCCGCGAGCGCGGCCAGCCCCGGCAGCAGCAGCGACTGGGCCAGGCCCGCGCTGAAGGCGGCGTGCAGGACCTCGGGGACAGCCCGGCCCATGCCCTCGCCCACGCTGCCCGGCTCCGCGGCCGTGTCCGGGGCGGTGCCGGGCGGCAGGGCGGCGAGCACGGCGGCGCTCTCCGCCGCGATGCGGGACTCCATGAGCGCCGCGATGAGCGCCGAGCCCAGCACGGCCCCGACCTGCCGGGTCGTGTTGTACACGCCCGACCCGGCGCCGGCGTTGGCCGGGCCGAGGTCCCGGGTGGCGGTCAGCGAGACGGCCGGCCACACGCAGGCGCTGCCCAGCCCCATGAACGCGGTCGCCGCGACCAGGGGCCACAGCGGCGCCTCTGGCCCGGCCAGCGCGCCGAACGCCAGGATCGACGCGCCGAACAGTGCGAACCCCGGGGCGGCGAGCCACTTCGGGTTCACCCGGTTCACCAGGCGGCCCGCGAACGGGGCGACGACGCCGGCGACCAGGGCCATGGGGGCGATCGCGAGCGCCGCCTGGGTGGGCGTGAGCCCGCGCACGGACTGCAGGTAGAACATGATCGGGATGCTCACGCAGGTGATGGTCACGCCCATGCAGGTGATGGCCACGTTCGCCAGCGAGAAGTTGCGGTCGGCGAACAGGCCGAGGGGAAGCAGCGGCTCGCCCCGGTTGGCGTGCTGCCACGCGACGAACACGCCCAGGAGCACGACTCCGGCGCCGATCAGGTGCCACACGGTCAGCCATCCGGCCATCCGGCCCCAGCCGTAGGCGTTGCCCTCCTGGATGCCGTAGACGATGAGGAACATGGCCCCGGCCGAGAGGAAGACGCCGGGCACGTCGAAGCGGTGGGCGTGCCGCGGCAGCTGCGGGACCCGGTGCGCGACCCGCCAGAACGCAACGACCCCGACGGGCACGTTCACGAAGAAGATCCACTCCCAGCCGAGCGTGTCCACGAGCGCGCCGCCGAGCAGCGGCCCCGCCAGGGTGGCCAGCCCGGCCACGCCGCCCCACACGCCCATCGCCGCACCCCGCCGCTCCGCGGGGAAGAGCCGGGTAATGAAGGTCATCGTCTGCGGCGTCATCAGGGACGCGCCCAGGCCCTGGAGCACGCGGGCGGCGACGAGCCAGCCGATGGTCGGGGCCATCCCGCAGGCCAGGGAGGCGAGCGTGAAGACGGCCAGCCCGGCCAGGTAGAGGTGCTTGGGGCCGAACCGGTCCCCGAGGCGCCCCGTGATCAGCAGCGGCACGGCGAACGACAGGAGGTAGGCGCTGTTGACCCAGATGACCCCGTTGATCCCGGTCTCGAGGGCGCCCATGATGGCGGGCATCGCCGTCGAGACGATCGTCGTGTCCACGAGGATCATGAAGAACCCGATGACCAGGGCCCACAGGGCCCGCCACGCCGCGCGGTCGCGGTGCGGGTCGGGCGGGGCGGTCGCGTTGTTCGTCACCGCACGAGCCTACTGGAGGCCTCAGCCGGTGAGCACGGTGCCCCGGA
Source organism: Arthrobacter paludis (assembly GCF_056782315.1). NCBI lineage: Bacteria > Bacillati > Actinomycetota > Actinomycetes > Micrococcales > Micrococcaceae > Arthrobacter > Arthrobacter paludis. The sequence goes on along the minus strand of NZ_JBXAEW010000001.1, from coordinate 190,201 downwards.
CGCAGGCGAGGGCGCTGCCCGCCACCCAGATCCCGTCCGGCTCCCGGCTGGCCTCCACGAATCCGGAACGGCCCAGCCGCGTCCCCTGCCGCACGGTGTACCGCTCGGGCGCGCGGCCGGAGCCGATCAGCCACTCGGCCAGGCCGGCGTTGAGGCTGCCGGTCACCGGGTCCTCGTCCATCCCGAAGCCCGGGCAAAACGCGCGGACCTCGAAGTCGGCGGGGGCGTCCGGGCCCTGGTGGGGGCCCACGACGCCGACCTCGAGCCCGGACAGGGCGGCGAAGTCCGGCTCGAGCGCCAGCACGGCGTCCGCGTCGGCCAGCAGCAGGCCGGCCCAGAGCGGGCCGTTGGCGACCCACTGGTGGTCGACGACGTCGCCGCGGCCCAGCCCGAGGCCGCGCAGCGCCGCCTCCAGGAGCCCGGGCTCCAGCGGGCCGGTGCGCACGAGCGGCGGCGCCTTGAGCGCCAGCCGTCGGGCCCCGCCGGGACCGGGTTCGCCGGCCCGCACCTCGACCAGGCCGGCCCCGCACTCCTGGACGAGGGTCCCCGGGCGGGCCGGGGTCCCGCCGGCGTCGAGCCACGCGTGGGCGGCGCCCAGCGTGGGGTGTCCGGCGAAGGGCAACTCAGTCTCCGTCGTGAAGATCCGCACGCGGTAGTCGGCGCCCGGTTGCGTCGGCGGCAGCAGGAACGCGGTCTCCGACAGGTTGGTCCAGGCCGCGAACCGTGCCATCTGCGCGGTGTCCATTCCGTCCGCGTCCACGACCACGGCCAAGGCGTTGCCGAGGTAGGGCGTGTCGGTGAAGACGTCGATTTCCGCGTAGGGCCTGGTCGTCATGGCGCTATCGTGCCACGGCCGGGGCGCGGGAACGCACGGAACCCGCGGCCGCGGCCGCGGGTTCCGGGGGTGTCGCTGGCGGGCGGCGGCGCCTACCAGCGGTGGGCGACGTCGACGACGAGGCGCGAGCCGGTGCCCGGGCCGTCGAGGGCGAAGACGCGGAACGGCAAGCGGGCGCGCACGCCGAGGCCGAAGGACGTCTGCCCCTCGAAGCTGCCGAGGTACGCCGCCTGGCGGAAGGTCCGGAATCCGTCGACGTTGACGATCCGGTTCCGGTTGGCGGGGGCGTAGGTCGGTTGCCCGGAGGACGTATAGGCGGGGGCCCGGACGACGATCTGCAGGTCGGCGGCGCCGGCGAGCGGGACGCGGCGGCCCTCGCCCTCCGTGAACACCGCATCGACGTAGCGGACGTCGTAGCCCCTGACATCGCCGCGCAGGTCGACGACGAAACGGTCGAAACACGCGTGCCGGCCGACGCGGACGTCGGTGACGCGGGCCGTGGACATCGCGGCGCGGGACTCCGCGAGCGATCCCCAGTAGATGCCGCAGTAGGGCGCGGCCTGGGCCGGGGACAGCGGCGCGAGCGTGGCGCCCGCAGCCAACAGTGCCCCGGCGAGGCCCAGCTTCAGGGCCTTCATGGTGGTTCATCTCCCCAAGACGGTGGACGGGTGGTTCGATCCATGATCCGCCTCGGAGGGGGCCGCAAACAGGGGTTTCCACGGTTGCGGCGCAAGTGTTATCGCCGGGGGCGGGCAGCCGGCCGGGAGACGCGGGACAGGGACGAAACGGCGACGGCGCGGTCACGGCGTGGGGCCGGGCCCGCCCGGAGGTCACGGCCCGGGAGGCACGCCCCGGCGCGGCAGCGTTTGGCGCGGGCCCCCGTACGGGTGGAACGATGGGAGCCATGGTCCGCTTAGCCGCCAACGACAGCCTCTCCAAGATCACCCAGCCCCTGGACGGCCTCACCGACGAGACGAACTCCCTGCCGGAGTTCGTCCAGCCCCTCGTGGGCGTGGGAATCGCCGTCGTGTTCGCCGCCGTCGTCACGCTCGTGCTCGCCCTGGTGGGCAACCGCCTGCTCCGCGGCCGGCCCCTCCTGCGCGGGGACCTCGCGAAGGCCCGGGTCCCGTTCTTCCTCGTCCTGGCGATCGCGGGCTCCATCAGCGCGCTGCGCGCCGTCGCCGACGACGCGGACTGGCATGGTGCCGTGAACTTCCTCCTGCTGGTGGCGCTCATCGGCAGCCTCGCGTGGCTGGTGACCCGACTGCTGCTGCTCGTCGAGTCGGCGCTGCTGGCCAAGTACCGGTCGAACCTGCCCGATGCGCGGCGCCTCGCCAAGATGCGCACGCAGGTGACGCTTCTGCGCCGGGTGGTCTCTGCCGTCGTGCTGACGCTGGCGGTCGCGGCGATCCTGCTGCTGATCCCGCAGGTCCGGGCGCTCGGCGCCGGGCTCCTGGCCTCGGCGGGCCTCGTGTCGGTCGTGGCCGGCCTCGCCGTGCAGGGGACCCTGTCCAACGTGTTCGCGGGGCTGCAGATCGCCTTCACCGACGCCATCCGGGTCGACGACACCGTCTTCGTCGAGGGCCAGCGCGGCACCGTCGAGGAGATCACGCTGACCTACGTCGTGATCGCGACGTGGGACGAGCGCCGGCTGATCATGCCCTCCACGTACTTCACCACCCTCCCGTTCGAGAACTGGTCGCGCGGCACGGAGAACCTCGGCGGGTTCTTCACCCTGCAGCTGAACTGGACCGCCCCCGTGGACGCCATCCGCGCCGAGACCACGCGGCTGCTGGAGGCCAGCGAGCTGTGGGACAAGCAGGAGAACGACGTGTCCGTCACCGACGCCGTCGGGGGCACGATGACGCTCACCGTGATCCTCAGTGCGCGCAACGCCGGGGACCTCGTTGGCGTGAAGAACGAGGTCCGCGAGGGGCTCGTCGCCTGGCTCCGCGAGCACCAGCCGGACGCCCTGCCGGACCCGCTGCTGCGCCAGCAGCCGACGGCGTAGGCCGGCCGCGCACGCCAGCGCCGCACTGCGGCCGGAATCCGCCGCCGGGGCGCCTTGGGGCGCCCGCGGCTACAGGTGCAGCGCCGCCGGGCCGTAGTCGGCGCGGCGTGCGGCGGCCGCGGCGGCGGCCTGCGTGCGGCGGCGCAACACGTCCACGAGCTGGCCCGCCTTGGCGACGAGGTCGGCGATCTGCGCGTCGTCACGGTCCACCCAGCGGGCCTTCGGTTCGGCGTGCACCGGCACGAAGTCGCGGTGCTCCTCCCAGACCACGAGCGTGCGCTCGGCCCCGATGACGTACTGCTGCCACCAGACCTGGCGCAGGTAGTGGCGGGGGATGGAGCGCCACGGCTTGTTGGTCGTCTTGATCTCCGCCAGCTCCACCCGCCCGTCCGGGCGCACGGCCAGGCCATCGGGCGTCGCGAGGTGCAGGCGCTCGCGCTCGGCGTGGAAGAGCAGCGTGCTGGGGACGATGCCGTGTTCGGCGCTGACCCAGGCCGCGATGACCGGCTCGCGGGCGCGCCCGTGCTCCGTGTACGGGTTGCCGCCGAAGCCGCTACCATGCAGCTTGGAGTGCGCCGCGGCCTCGATGCTGCGCGGCGTGGAGAGCTTCGCGACGTCCGTGGCGGTGATCCCCCGCGAGCGGGCCCGCAGCCATCCCACCCGGTCCGACGAGTCCGCGAGGATGCGGGACAGGCAGGGCGCGGCGGGGGAGGTCACCGGACCATTCTGCCCCGTCCGGGCGCCTCCGGTGCGCACCGCGGGGGCGTGCCGCGGGCCTCAGGCGAAGTAGACGCCGATCCGCTGGCCGTCGATCTCCTCGATGCGGATGTCGATGTCGTAGATGTCGCGCAGGACGTCGGGGCGCATGATCTCCCCCGGCGTCCCCTGGTGGAGCAGCCGCCCGCCGCGCATGGCGAGAATCGTGTCCGAGTAGCAGGACGCGAAGTTGATGTCGTGGATGACGACCACCACGGTCTTGCCGGTCTCGTCCGCAAGCCGCCGGATCAGCCGCATCGTCTCCACGGAGTGGCGCATGTCCAGGTTGTTGAGGGGCTCGTCCAGGAGCAGGTACTCGGTGTCCTGGGCCAGGACCATGGCGATGAACGCGCGCTGGCGCTGGCCCCCCGAGAGCTCGTCGAGGTAGCGCCCGGACAGCGCCGCCAGGCCCAACTGGTCCAGCGCGGCCTCGATGTGTTCCCGGTCCGCCGCCGTCGGCCGGCCCCCGGAGTGCGGGAAGCGCCCGAAGCCGACGAGGTCACGCACGGTCAGGCGCAGCGGCAGGTGGTTGTCCTGGCGCAGGATCGCGAGCCGGGTGGCCAGCTCGCGGCTCGGCGTGGAGGCCACATCCAGGCCGCCCACGCTGACGCTGCCCCCGTCCAGGGGCTGCAGGCGGGAGACCATCCCCAGGAGCGTGGACTTGCCGGCGCCGTTGGGACCGATGATGGAGGCCACCCCGCCGCGGGGGATCTCGGTGGTGACGGAGTCCACGACGCGGGCGGCGCCGTAGGTCTTCGTGGCGCCGTCGATGCGGATCACTTCAGGGAACCCTTCAGCAGCAGGAACAGGAACAGCAGGCCGCCGGCGAACTCGATGACGATGCTCAGGGCCGTGGCGAAGCCGAAGACGTGCTCGAGGACGAGCTGCCCGGCGACCAGGGCGATCGTGCCCAGCAGCGCCGTGGTCGGCAGCAGCCACCGGTGCGTGAACGTGCGGCACAGCTGGTAGCCGAGGCTGGCCACGAGCAGGCCGAAGAACGTCACCGGGCCCACCAGGGCGGTCGAGACGGCGACCAGCACGGCGCAGAGCACCAGGACGACGGTGACGCAGCGGCGGTGGTCGATGCCCAGGTTCACGGCCGTGTCCCGGCCCAGGGCGAGCACGTCGAGCGTGTGCCGCATGCGCCAGGCGACGGCCGCGGCGGCGGCCACGATCGCCGCGGAGAGGCCGAGCAGCGTGGGGTCCACGTGGTTGAACGAGGCGAAGAACAGGTCCTGGAGGATGATGAACTCGCTGGGGTCCATGAGCCGCTGGAGCAGGGACGCGGTCCCGCGGAAGAGCGTGCCGAGGACGATCCCGACGAGCAGGACCAGGTGCAGCGAGCCGGTCCCGCCGGTGAACAGCCACCGGTAGAGCAACATCGAGAACGCGACCATCAGGACGACCTCAAGCGCGAAGGACGCGGCCGGCGGCGTGGAGACGACGCGGGCGGCCCCCAGCCCGAACACGAGGACGGTCTGGATCAGCAGGTACAGCGCGTCGAAGCCCATGATCGAGGGCGTGAGGATCCGGTTCGCGGTGACCGTCTGGAACATCACGGTAGACAGCCCGACGGCGGCCGCGACCAGGACCATGGCGGCGACCTTCGTGCCGCGCAGCGGCAGGACGTAGGACAGGTTGCCCTGGAGGCCGACGGTCAGGAACGCGGCGACGGCCGCGAGCGCGAGCGCGCCCAGCAGCGCCGTCGTGGCCGCGGGGGAGGGCCGGCGCCGCGACCCGGGAGCTTGCCGGGCGGCGGAGACGGGGGCGGGGCTAGCCACGCCGGGCCGCCTTGAGCAGCATCGCCAGGAATGCCGCCGCGCCGAGGACCGCCATGACCATCCCGACGGGGACCTCGTACGGATAGCGGATGGTCCGGCCCAGGATGTCGCACACCAGCACCAGGCCGGCGCCGAAGACCGCCGTCCACGGCACGGCCGCCCGCAGGTGGTCCCCGAAGAGCCGGGAGACGAGGTTCGGCACGACGAGTCCGAGGAACGGCAGTGCGCCGACCGTCGTGACGACGACGGCGGAGATCAGGGCGACGATGACCAGGCCGAGCCGCAGCGTCGCCCGGTAGTCGAGGCCGAGGTTGGTGGTGAAGTCCGCCCCCATGCCGGCGACCGTGAAGCGGTCCGCGGCGAGGTAGCCGACGAGCGTGAGCGCCGCGACGACCCACAGCAGCTCGTAGCGGCCGCGCAGGACCCCCGAGAAGTCGCCGACCAGCCAGGCGTTGAGCGTCTGGAGCAGGTCGTGGCGGTAGGCGAAGAACGTGGCGACGGCGGAGACGACGCCGCCGAGCATGATGCCGACCAGCGGCACCAGCAGGGTGTTGCGGGCGGGCAGGCGGTTCAGGATCGCGATGAAGACCGCCGTGCCGGCCACGGCGAACGCGCTGGCGACGCCCATCTTCGCGAGGAGGGGGGCCGCGGGGGCGAGCACCGTGACGGCCAGGATGCCCAGCGTCGCGGACTCGACCGTTCCCACCATGGACGGCTCCACGAACCGGTTGCGAGCCATCAGCTGCATGACTAGTCCGGAGACGGCGACGGCCATGCCGGCCAGGACCACGGCCAGGGTGCGCGGGACGCGGGAGACCCACAGGAGGTCCCAGGCCGCAGCGTCGCCGGCCAGCAGGTCGGGCAGGGCGACGTCGGAGACGCCCACGAACATGCTGGCTGCGGCCAGCACCAGCACCGCGGCCGCCGCCCCCGGCAGCGCGAGGCGGCCGCGGAGCCCCGCGGCGGACAGGCGGACGGCCGCCGCGGGGGTTTCCGCGGCGGCCGTGCCGGTGGCGGCGGGTGCGCTCATGGGTGGGGCGCCGGGCTAGAGGGCCGCGGCGACGTCGCCGACCATCGCCTCGACGTTGTTCAGGCCGTAGCCGACCAGGTACCAGGACCCGGGGTCGAGCATGACGACCTTGTCGTTCTTCGCGGCGGCGGTGGACGCGACGAGCTCGTTGTCCAGCACGGCCCGCGCCGCCTGGCCGCCTTCGGTGCCGATGGCCGCGTCGCGGTCGATCACGTAGAGCAGGTCGGGGTCGGTCTCCTGGATGAACTCGAAGGAGACGGCCTCGCCGTGCGACCCCTCGGACTCGACGTCGGCGGCCGGCTTCAGTGCGAGCACGTCGTGCACGATCCCGAAGCGCGAGCCGGCGCCGTACGCGGTGACCTTGCCGCCCGAGGTCAGCACGACGAGGGCCCCGCCGGCGTCGGCGGCCTGCGCCCGCACGCCGTCGATCTGCTCCCCGATGCCCTCGAGCAGGCCGGCGGCCTTCTCCTCCTGCCCGAAGATGCGGCCCAGCGTCTCGGCCTGCTCCGTGAAGGAAGCCATGGGGTCCGCCTGGTCGACGCTCAGGTCGATGGTCGGCGCGATCCTGCTCAGCTCGCCGTAGGCGCCGGCGGTGCGGTCCGAGATGATGATCAGGTCCGGGGCCCCGGCTGCGATCGCCTCGAAGTCCGGCTCCTTCATGGACCCGATCTTCGCGTAGTCCGCGCCGGAGTACTTGGCCAGGGACCCGGGGAACCGCGCCTCGGGGACGCCGTCGGCCTCTTCGCCCAGGGCCTCCATGCTGTCGAGGACGCCCAGGTCGAAGGTGTAGACCGTCTCCGGGTCCACCGGGACCTCGGTCGAGCCCTGCGCGTGCTCGACGGCGATGGTCTCGCCGGCCTCGGCGTCGGCGCCGGCGTTCCCGCCGCAGGCGGTCGTGGCGAGGAGGGCGGCGGCCGCGGCGGCGGTGCCGAGCACGGAGCGCAGGGGCGTCTTCACGGGATCTCCGATCCTAGGGCCCCGGAACGGGGCGGACTCAAGGGGGCGTCATTAGCGAACAAGCAGGTTTCGTAAATCGGCTGTGCTTTCTGAAGCTATAGCAAGGCAAACCTAAGTCGCAAACCGTGTCGGCGGGCCGGAGCGAGCGCCCGGAACGGGCCCCGGGGGGCGCCCGGAACGGGCCGGCGGGGCGGCGCGGAACGGGTCGGCGCGGGCGTCAGCCGCGGCGGGTGAGGCGCTCGACCACGCGGTCCGGCAGGACGCGGGCCGCGGTGACGGCCGCCCGGTAGCGCAGCGTCGGGATGCACACGGCCCGCCCGCGGTCGGCCGCGTCGAGGGCGGCCGCCACCACCGGTGCGGGATCGAGCCACATCGGCGCCGGGATGCCCCGCGTGTCCATCCCCATGCGGGCGTGGAACTCGGTGCGGACCAGGCCCGGGCACACGGCCGTCGTCGTGATCCCGGAGGGGCCGTAGTAGGCGTTGGCCCAGCGGCTGAAGTTCACGATCAGCGCCTTGGCCGCCGAATACGTGCCCCGCGGAGTGAAGGCCGCGACGGAGGCGACGTTGATCACGGCCCCGCCACCGGCCCGGCCCATGGCCCGCAGGGCCGCGTGGGACAGGGCGAGCGGCACCTCGGTGTGGATCCGCAGCAGCGCCCGCTCGTCCTCCCAGGGATTGTCCGCGAAGTGCCCGCCCAGCCCGTGGCCGGCGTTGTTGACCAGGAGCCCGACGGGCCGCAGCGGGTCCGCGAGGCGGCCGGTGACGGCGGCCACGCCGTCGTCCGTGGACAGGTCCGCGGCAAGGGTCTCGACGGCCGCGCCGGACGCGGCCCGCAGCGCCGCCGCCGCGGCCTCGAGCCGGGACGGGGTCCGCGCGACGAGGACCAGGGGCCAGCCGGCCGCCGCCAACTGGCGGGCGAACTCGGCGCCCAGCCCCGCCGTCGCGCCGGTGACCAGGGCGAACGGCACCGGGCCGTCCGGGGTGCGCTTCGGGCGGGGGAGCCTGGGGGTGCGGCGCGGGCGCGGGGGGAGTGCCATGCGCCGACTGTAGCGGCGGACGCGGCGCGTCACATTACGCGTCGTCTGCGTTGCGTAATTGTGGTCACTAAGGCTAACCTCACCAAGGCGCCACCCCGTTGACCCCGGGCCGACCGACCGTTCCGGCCCGCCCGATACCCGAAGGAAACCCATGGAATTCACCCGCCGGACCGGCCTGCTCGCCGCGGCCGCCGCCGCCGTCCTCGCCGTCTCCGCCTGTGGGGGCACGGCCGACGGCGAAGCCGCCCCGGGCGCCTCCAGCGCCTCCGCCTCCGGGGCCTTCCCGGTCACCGTCGAGCACATCTACGGCGAAACGACGATCGAGGAGCAGCCGCAGCGCGTGGCCACGATCTCGTGGGTCAACGCCGACGTCGCGCTGGCCCTCGACACCGTCCCGGTCGGCATGGCCCTGGACACGTGGGGCGCCAACAAGAACGGCTCGACCGACTGGAAGGACGCCAAGCTCGAGGAGCTGGACGCCCCGATCGGTTCCGACCAGGCCCCGGTCCAGTACGACGAGACCGACGGCGTCGACTTCGAGGCGATCGCGAAGCTCTCCCCGGACGTCATCCTGGCCGCCTACTCCGGCCTGACCCAGGAGGACTACGACAAGCTGAGCAAGATCGCGCCGGTCGTCGGCCCGGTGGCCCCGAACTACACGGCCTCCTGGCAGGACGCCACCACCACGATCGGCAAGGCCCTCGGCAAGTCCGAGCAGGCCGCGCAGGTCGTCGAGGAGGTCGAGGGCACCGTGGCCGAGGCCGCCGAGGCGAACCCGGCCCTCAAGGGCACGACGTTCATCGCGGGCAGCGTCAGCCCGCAGCCGCCGATCTACGTCTACGCCGGCGAGGACAACCGTCCGCGCTTCCTGACCGCGCTCGGCATGAAGCAGGCCCCGGTCGTGGACCAGAAGGCCAAGGAGGGCGAGTTCTACCTCGAGTGGGCGCCCGAGAACGCCGACCAGCTCAAGTCCGACATCTTCTTCACCCCGTTCGACACCATGAGCGCGGCGAAGATCAAGGCCGACCCGCTGTACGGGCAGATCCCCGCCGTCAAGAACGGCGGCCTGGTCGGCACGGCGGACCAGCAGACCATCCTGTCCATCTCCGCCGCCAGCCCGCTGAGCGTGCCGTGGGCCGTCGAGCACTTCGTCCCGGAGATCGCCAAGGCGGCGGAGGCCGTGTCCTAGCCGTGCGCGACCGCGGCCCCGGCCCCCGGGCCGGAACGTCAGCGCTCCGTGGCCCCCAGCAGGTACTCCAGCTGGGCGGCCACGGAGCGCTCTGCCGCACCCCGGACCGACGGGTCGACGTCCGCGTACACGCGGTCCGTGACCTCCGCGACCCCGGGCACGTGGTCCGCCCCGGCGTCCCGGGCGATCGCGGCCAGGGCGGCCCGGACCTGGTCCAGTCGCTCCCGCCGGTGCGCGGCGTACTGGGCCACGACGGCGGAGAGGTCCGGCAGCACGGGGCCGTGGGCCGGCAGCAGGACGGCCGGGCCGAACCCGGCCAGCGTCTCGAGGCTGCCGAGGTAGTCGCCGAGGCGCCCGTCGGGGGAGTCCAGGATCGTCGTCCCGCGGCCCAGGACGGTGTCGCCGGTGGCCATGGCCCCGTGCGGCCCGTCGTGCGGCAGGAAGACGGAGACCGAGTCGGACGTGTGCCCGGGGGTGGCCAGCACCCAGAGCTCCAGCCCGGCGGCCCGGACCACCTCGCGCCCGGACAGCGGCAGGTCCCCGGCCGGCGGCGGACCGCCCAGCAGCGGCTCCGCGTCCCGGCAGAACTCCGGCAGCACCGCCCGGACCGGGGCGCCGGTGGCGCGGTGGAGCGCGTCGATCCCGGCCGTGTGGTCGGGGTGCCGGTGCGTCACGATGACCAGGCGGACCGTGCCGGCGGCCGCGAGGCGCGCGACGTGCCCCGGATCGTCCGGCCCCGGGTCCACGACGACCGTCTCCGTGGAGCCCGGGAAGCGCAGCACGTAGGTATTGGTGCCGTCCAGGGTCATGGGGCCCGGGTTGGGCGCCGTCAGGACGGACGCGAACGCGGACACGGGCTCTGGCTCCGGGCCGCGGTACGGGCCGGGACTCGTCGGGGCTGGCATGGCGCCAGTCTAGGGCGGACCGGCACACGATGAAGGAACAGGACATGAGCAGCACCACCCAGCGGACGACCGCGACGGGCGGCGCGGCGGCGGCCCCTCCGGCCGCCGCGGGACCCGCGGCGGCCCGGGGCGCGGCCGCACCGGCCCGGCCGCGGTCCCGCCCGCGCGCCGCGCTCGCCGTCGGGCTCGTCCTCGTGGTGGCCGTCGCCGCGGCGGCCGCCCTGTCCCTCGGGGTCGGGGCCCGGCCCGTGCCGCCGTCCACCGTGTGGGACGCGCTCACCGCGGCCGACCCCGCCAACGGCGACCACGCCGTCGTCCTCTCCCGCATCCCGCGGACCGTCGGCGGCCTGCTCGTCGGCGCCGCGCTGGCCCTGGCCGGCGCGGCCATGCAGGGGCTGGCGCGCAACCCCCTGGCCGACCCCGGCATCCTCGGCGTCAACGCCGGCGCGGCGCTCGCCGTCGTCCTCGGCATCCACCTCGTCGGCCTGGCCTCGGTGACCGGGTACATCTGGTTCGCGTTCGCCGGCGCGGCGCTCGCCGCCGTCCTCGTCTACCTGGTCGCGAGCCTCGGCCGCGAGGGGGCGACGCCGGTCAAGCTCGCCCTGGCCGGCGCGGCCGTCGCCGCGGGGCTGGGCAGCGTCATGAACGGCGTCCTCATGGTCTCGCTCGAGGCCCTCGACGGCTTCCGCTTCTGGCAGGTCGGCACGCTCGGCGCCCGGTCGCTGGGGGAGATGGCCAGCGTGCTGCCCTTCCTCGCCGTCGGGGCCGCGGTCTGCCTGGCGGCCCCGCGGTGGCTGAACGCCCTGGCCCTCGGCGACGACGCCGCCGTCTCCCTCGGCGTGCGGACCGGCCGCGCCCGCGCCGTCACCGGCCTGGGCGCCGTCGTCCTCTGTGGGGCGGCGACCGCCCTCGCCGGCCCGATCGCGTTCGTGGGCCTGATCGTCCCGCACGCCGTCCGGGCGCTGGCCGGCTCGGACTACCGGGCGGTCCTGCCGCTGTCCGCCCTCGCCGGACCGGTGCTGCTGCTGGCCTCCGACGTGGCCGGCCGGGTCCTGCTGCCGCCCACCGAGATCCAGGTCGGGGTCATGACGGCCCTCGTCGGCGCCCCCGTCTTCATCTGGCTCATCCGCTCCCGGAAGCAGGTGTCCCTGTGACCGCCACCCGCCCCGCCGCCGAGGACGCGGTGCCCGGCCCCGCCCGTCACATGCCCGAGGCGCCGGCCCCGCACCGCGCGCCCGCCACCGCGGCCCCCGACCCCGCCCCCGGGCTCGAGCCCGCCGGCGGGCGGCACGCCCCGGCCGGCGCCGCATCGCGGCCGACGCGAGGACGGGCCCGCGGCACCGCCGCCGGCCCCACCCGGTCCCCGCGGCGCGCCGCCGGCCGCGGCCGCACCGTCACCGCGCTGCTGGCCGCCGCCGTCGTGCTCCTGGTGGCCGTCGGCACGATGCTCGGCGACTTCGTCGTCGCGCCGGACGTGCTCGTCCAGGTCCTCTCCGGCGAGACGGTCCCGGGGGCGAGCTTCATCGTGCTGGAGGACCGGCTGCCGTCGGCCGCCGTCGGCGCCCTGGCGGGCGCCGCGTTCGGGCTGTCCGGGGCCCTCTTCCAGTCCCTGCTGCGCAACCCGCTGGCGAGCCCGGACGTGATCGGCATCGGCTACGGCGCGGCCGCCGCCGCCATCGCCGGGATGCTCGTGTTCGGCCTGCAGGGCCCGCCCCTGTTCGCGGCCGCGTTCGCGGGGGCGCTCGCCGTCGCCCTGGCGATCTACCGCCTCGCGGACTCCGGCCGGCACACCGGCGGGCGGCTGATCCTCGTCGGGATCGCGTTCGCCGCGATGCTGCAGGCGACGATCAACTACCTGCTCACCCGGACCGACGTCCGGGTCGCCGGCGATGCGCTGCACTGGCTCGTCGGCTCCCTGAACTCCAGCAACTGGGAGCGGGCCGGCCTGCTGGCCGCCGCCCTGGCCCTCCTGCTGCCCGCGGCCGCGCTGGCCGCGGGGCGGCTGCGGATCCTCGAGCTCGGCGACGAGACGGCAGCCGGGCTCGGCCTGGACCCCGGCCGGGCCCGGCTCGCGCTCGTGGCCGTCGGGGTCGCCCTGACCGCCGCGGCCACCGCCGTCGCCGGCCCCCTGGCCTTCGTCGCCTTCCTGTCCGGGCCCCTGGCCCGGATGATGAACGGCGGCCGCACCCACCTGACCAGCTCCGCCCTGACCGGCGCCGTGCTCGTGCTCGGCGCCGACTTCCTGGCGGGCAACGCATTCGGCGGCACCAACCTGCCGGCCGGAGTCGTGACGGGCGCCCTCGGCGCCCCGTTCCTGCTCTGGCTGCTGGTGCGCGCCAACCGACACGGAACCGGAGGCTGATGTGCCCACTCTCGAGGCGCGCTCCCTGACCCTCTCCTACGACGCCGCGACGGTGGTGGACGGGCTGGACCTGACCCTGCCGCCCGGCGAGATCACGATGATCGTCGGCGCGAACGGGTGCGGCAAGTCCACGCTGCTGCGCGGGCTCTCCCGGCTGCTCAAGCCCGCCGGCGGCTCCGTCCTGCTGGACGGGCGGGACATCCACTCCGGCTCCGCCCGCGAGGTCGCGAAGGTGCTGGGCCTGCTCCCGCAGACGCCCACGGCCCCGGACGGGATCACCGTGCGCGAGCTCGTCGGCCGGGGCCGCTACCCGCACCAGGGCTGGTTCCGGCGCTGGAGCGCGGAGGACGACGCCGCCGTCGATCGCGCCCTGGCCTCCACCGGGACGGTGGAGCTGGCCGAGCGCAACGTCGACGAGCTGTCCGGCGGCCAGCGGCAGCGCGTGTGGATCGCCATGGCCCTGGCCCAGGAGACCGAGCTGCTGCTGCTCGACGAGCCCACCACGTACCTCGACGTCGCCCACCAGCTGGAGGTCCTCGACGTCGTCGCGGAGCTCAACCGCCGCCGCGGCACCACCGTCGCGATCGTCCTGCACGACCTGAACCTTGCGGCCCGGTACGCCGACCACCTGATCGCCCTCAAGGACGGGGGCATCGTCGCCGCGGGCCGGCCCTCCGCCGTCGTGACCGAGCAGATGGTCATGGATGTGTTCGGCATGCCCTCGCGCGTCATCCCGGACCCGGTCGCCGGCACCCCGCTGGTGCTGCCCATCGGGCGGCACCGCGCCGTACGCCCGGGAGCGGACGCGGCGGGGGCCGCGGAGGCGCCCGCGGCGCTCCGTTCCACGGTCACCCGCTTCGTGCCGGCGGACCGCGACCGCGCGGGGGAGGGGGACGACGGCGGCGCCGGAACCCCCGCCCTCGAGACCAGCTCCTCGATCGCGTTCGGGCTGACCGTCGTGGACACCCAGGAGCTCGGGCCGAGCTTCCGGCGCATCACGCTGGCCGGGGCCGAGCTGGAGCACTTCGGCACCGGAGGCCACCCGCTGGACCTGCGCATCAAGGTGGTGGTCCCGCCGGCCGGCCGCGCGGAGGGCGCGGACGCGCCGGACCCGCTGGCGCACCTGCGCCCCGGGGGCACGCTGCCCGACGGCGACGCGAGCGGCTGGTACCGCGAGTGGCTCGGCCTGGACCCGGAGGTCCGCGGCACGATGCGCACGTACACCGTCCGCTCGTTCCGTCCGGCCGGCCACCCCGGCAACGCCGGCCCCGACCCCGAGCTGGACGTGGACTTCGTGCTGCACGTGCGGCGCGAGCACGGGCGCCTCGTCGGCGGGCCGGCCTCCGTGTGGGCCGCGCAGGCCGAGGCGGGGGACCCCGTGACGATCATCGGGCCGAACCGCCGGCTGTGCGGCCCGGAGTGGGGCGGCATCGAGTTCCGGCCCGGCTCGGCCCGCCGGGTGCTGCTGGCCGGGGACGAGACCGCGGCCCCCGCGATCTGCTCCATCCTGGAGTCGCTCCCGCCGGGAATGACCGGCAACGCGTTCATCGAGGTCCCCTCCGTGGACGACATCCAGGGCTCGTTCACGCGCTCGGGCGTGACCGTCCAGTGGCTGCCCCGCGGCGCGCACCCGCACGGCGAGCTGCTCGACGCGGCGGTGCGCTCCGCCGTCGCCATCCCCGCGGCCGGCGCCGTCGTCACCGGGGCGGAGCCGGAGGACGTCGACATCGACGCGACCATCCTCTGGGAGACCAGCATCGGCGGCTCGCAGCCGTTCTACGCGTGGCTCGCCGGGGAGGCCGGGACGATCAAGGCGCTGCGCCGATACCTGGTCCGCGACGCCGGCATGGACCGCAAGCAGGTCGCGTTCATGGGGTACTGGCGCCGGGGCAAGGCCGAACTCTAGGCCGACCCGCCCGGAACCCTCCCGCTCGGGGTCCCGGCCGCCGCCCCGGCGGCGGCCGCGGGCCGCGGCTCGAGCTCCAGGAGGTTCGCCTCCACGTGGTCCAGGGCCAGGCGCAACGCCCCGGTGGCCACGAGCTCGTCGCCCATGTCGGAGACCGCCAGCCGCGGCGGGACGTCCATGAGCCGCGGCAGCTCGGCCTCGATGCCGGGCAGCAGCATCGCCGCCGAGCGGGCCACGGCGCCGCCGATGACGACCAGGCCGGGGTCGAGGAACGTGCCGAGCAGGGCCACCACGCGCGCGATCCGGCGCGCGATCCGCTCGAGGATGTCCACGGCGACCGCGTCCCCGGCCGCCGCGGCCTCGAACACGTAGCGGGCCGAGGCGCGGTCGGTGCCCGGCCCCACGAGCTCCCGGATCAGCGTCTCGCGGCCCTCGCGCAGCGCCGCCGAGCCCCAGTGCCGGGCGAGCTTGGCGATGCCGTCCTGGCTGCCGACGCCCTCGACGAGGCCGAGCGACGAGCCGACCTCGCCCGCGCCGCCGCCGGCGCCGTGCAGCAGCCGGCCGCCCTCGATCAGGCCCGTGCCCAGGCGCTCGCCGGCCAGCATGACGGCCAGGTCCTCCTCGCCGGCGCCCACGCCCCGCCAGTGCTCGGCCAGGGCCGCCAGGTTCGCGTCGTTGGCCAGCAGCACCGGCCAGGCCCGGTCCGCCCACACCGTGCCCGGCAGGTCCAGGTCGAAGGTGGCCGCCAGCGGGTGCCCCGGGGCGATGCGGCCGCGCCGGTCCACGACGGTGGACACGCCGATCCCCGCCGCGAGCACGTGCCCCGGCCCCAGTCCCGCGCGGTCCAGGGCCCTCCGAGCCGTGGCGTCGATGGTCTCCCGCCGCTGGGCGACGGACGCCTTGGCGTCGCCGGGGAAGCGGCTCGAGGCGCGCCCGACGACGGCGCCCGCGAGGTCGGCCACCAGCACGGTCGCGGTCGCGAGGCCGACGTCGATGCCCAACACGTGGCCTGCGCCGGTGTCCAGCTCGAAGCGGCGGGCGGAACGGCCGCGCTGCGCCGTGGAGCGCACACCCTCGACCTCGCGGACCCAGCCGCGGCCCGTCAGGTCGTCGCACACGGCGATCGCCGTCGCCCGCGTGAGCCCGGTGGCCTCGATGACGTCGGTTCCCGTGACGGTGCCCCGGCGGCGCATCACGTCCAGCACGGCCCGCAGGTTGGCGTGCCGCAGCATCTGGGGGTTCGTCGCCGAGCGTTCCACCGGTCTCCTTCGTGCGGGTCGGGCTGGTCCGGGCCGGGTCTTGCGTCCCGCGGACCATCAGCCCATAATAGACATGGAAGCTAAATTTAGAGACTAAATAAAGAGTCTCAATCCATTGGCGACAGCCAGCCTCAGGACCACCGCCCGCCAGGAGGAACCATGACCGCCCGCATCGGAATCAACGGCTTCGGCCGCATCGGCCGCAACTTCTTCCGCGCCGCCCTCGCCCAGGGCGCCGACCTCGAGATCGTCGCCGTCAACGACCTCGCCTCGCCGGAGACCCTGGCCCACCTGCTCAAGTACGACTCGGTGACGGGGCGGCTCGGCGTGGACGTGCGCGTCGAGGGAGGGAACCTCGTGGTCGGCGGGCGCACCATCCGCGTCCTGGCCGAGCGCGACCCGGGCAGCCTGCCGTGGCGCGAGCTCGGCGTGGACATCGTCATCGAGTCGACCGGCTTCTTCACGAACGCCGCGGACGCCGAGAAGCACCTCGTCGCCGGGGCCCGCAAGGTCCTGGTCTCCGCGCCCGCCACGGGGGAGGACCTGACGGTCGTCATGGGCGTCAACGACGGGCTGTACGACGACGCCGCGCACCACATCGTCTCCAACGCCTCCTGCACGACGAACTGCCTGGCGCCCCTGGCGAAGGTCCTCAACGACCGGTTCGGCATCGAGTCGGGGCTGATGACGACCATCCACGCCTACACCGCCGACCAGAACCTGCAGGACGGCCCGCACAAGGACCCGCGCCGCGCCCGCGCCGCGGCCCTGAACGTCGTTCCGACCTCCACGGGCGCCGCCAAGGCGATCGGCCTGGTCCTGCCGGAGCTGAAGGGCAAGCTGGACGGGTACGCCGTCCGCGTCCCCGTGCCGACCGGCTCCGCCACGGACCTGACCGTGACCGTCTCCCGCGACGTCACCGCCGAGGAGGTCAACGCCGCCTACCGGGAGGCCGCCGCCGACCCGCGCTGGGCCGGCGTCCTGACGTACACCGAGGACCCGATCGTCTCCTCCGACATCGTCTCCGACCCGGCGTCCTCGATCTTCGACTCCGGCCTCACGAAGGTGATCGGCGGGAACCAGGTCAAGGTCGTCGCCTGGTACGACAACGAGTGGGGATACTCCAACCGCCTCGTCGACCTCGCGGGCCTCGTCGCCTCGAAGCTCTCCTAGGCGCCCGCACGGAGGGCCCCGGCCCGGGCCGGGGCCCTCCGTGCGTCGCCCGCCGCCCCGCCTGCGCACGGTGGGGCCGCCCGGTGTCCCCGGCCCCGCTCAGGCCGGGGGTTCTCCGTGTCCGCCGTCGCGTGCCGGCGCGTCGCCGTCCGGGTCCGCCAGCCGCGCCAGGATCCGGGCGAGCTCGCCGCGGTCCTCGGGGGTCAGGTGGGCGAAGTACGCCTCGGCGCCCCGGCGCCGCGCCGCGCCGATCCGCCCCCAGAGCGCGTGTCCGTCCTCGGTGGCGGCGACGAGGGTCGCGCGCCGGTCGCCGGGATCCGCCGCCCTGCGCACGAGCCCGCGTTCCTCGAGCTGGTCCACGACCTCGGTGGCCGACCGGGGGGCGATGCCCAGCTTCGCCGCGAGGTCCTTGAGGCGCAGGCCCCCGTGGGCGTGGGCGACCGTGTTCAGGGCGCGCCACTGGGCGGGGTGCAGGCCGTAGGGCGCCAGCTGCTCCGACCAGCGCCGCCGCAGGCCCCGGAAGGCGCCGTGGAAGAGCATCGCGAGGTCGGAGGGGCTGCGCTCGGTGTCCACGGGCCCAGCCTACCGCTATTGTCGGGCTACATCATAGTGAGGTAGCCTCTGCAATGAAGCGGCGGGCGAGGGGCGGCCGCGGCGAGGGAGGCAGCGATGCAGGCACCGGGACCCGCGCCCATCGGCATGGGAGGAGCCGCGCCGCCCGCCGGCCCCGGCGCTGGGGGTGGCGGAGGCGGACCCGCGCGGGCGCAGCCGGCCGACCGCGAGCAGCTCGGGCAGTACCCGGTCCCGCTGCGCCGCATCGCGGCGCTCTTCCGACGGCACGTGGGCACCATCGCCGCCGTCGTCGGCCTGATCACCGTCTCCTCCGTGGCCGGCATGGCGCAGCCGTTCCTGGTCCGCGCGGTCATCGACGACGCCCTCCCGAACCGCGACGTGCCGCTCCTTGGCCTGCTGGCCGGGGGGATGGTGCTCGTCGCGGTCGCCACCTCCGCCATCGGCGTGACCCAGACGTGGATGGCCACGCGGATGGGGCAGCGCGTCATGCACACGCTGCGCGTCGGGCTGTTCACCCACCTGCAGGCGCAGTCGCTGGGCTTCTTCACGCGCAACCGCGGGGGCGAGGTCCAGTCCCGCCTGACGCACGACATCTCCGGCATGCAGTCCGTGGTCACCTCGTCCGCCACCGCCGTCGCCGCCAACCTGACCACGACGGTGGCGACGGCCGTCGCGATGGTCGCGCTGTCCCCGGCCCTGAGCCTGCTGACGCTGCTGGTGCTGCCCCCCGCGATCTGGATGTCGCGCCGCGTCGCCCTGCTGCGCCGGGACATCACGGCCGAGCGCCAGCGCGAGCTGGCGTCCCTGCACACGCAGGTCGAGGAGTCGCTGTCGGTCTCCGGCGCGCGCCTGGCCAAGACGCTGGCCACGGGGCCCGTGGATGCGCGGCGCTTCGCCGACCGCTCCGAGCGCCTCGTGGGGCTCGAGCTGCGCAGCCAGCTGGCGGGGCGGTGGCGCATGGCCACGATGCAGATCGTGTTCGCCGCCATTCCCGCCGCGGTCTACTTCACGGCCGGGCTGCCGTTCGCGGGCGACCTGAGCATCGGCACGGTCGTGGCGTTCACCGCCCTGCAGGCGGGCGTCTTCCGCCCGCTGATGGGGCTGCTCAACGTCGGGGTCCAGTGGGTGGCGGCCCTCGCGTTCTTCAGCCGCATCTTCGAGTACCTCGACCTGGAGCCGGAGATCCTCCCGCCGGCCCGCCCCGTCCGCCTGGACCCGGCCTCCGCGCGCGGGCACGTGCGCTTCGAGGGCGTGGGTTTCGCGTACGACGGCGGGGCGCCGGTGCTGGAGGGCGTGGACCTGGACCTGCCGGCCGGGTCCTCGACGGCAGTCGTCGGGCCGACGGGCTCGGGCAAGTCGACGCTCGGGTCGCTGGTGCCGCGCCTGAACGACGCCTCCTCCGGGCGGGTGACCATCGACGGGGTGGACGTGCGCGACCTCCACCCCGAGGACCTGGCCGGAATCGTCGGCGTCGTGTCCCAGGAGACGCACCTGCTGCACGCCTCCGTGCGCGAGAACCTGCTCCTGGCCGCCCCGGACGCGGACGACGCCCGGCTGTGGGAGGTCCTCGGCGCGGCCCGGCTCGCGGACACGGTGGCGGCCCTGCCCGAGGGGCTCGGGACGCTCGTCGGGTCGCGGGGGCACCGGTTCTCCGGGGGCGAGCGCCAGCGGCTGGCGATCGCGCGGACGCTGCTGCGCAATCCGCGCGTCCTCGTCCTCGACGAGGCGACGAGCGCCCTGGACAACACGACGGAGGCCCTGGTGCAGGCCGCCCTCGACCGCCTGGCCGCGGGCCGCACGACCCTCACGATCGCCCACCGGCTCTCGACCGTCGAGGACTCCGACCAGGTCGCCGTCCTGGAGGCGGGCCGGATCACGGAGCGGGGCGCCCCGGCGGAGTTGGCCGGGGCGGGAGGGCCGTTCGCGCGGCTCGCGGCGAGGCAGGCCGTGGAGGAGGCCGCGCCGCCGGTCTAGCGGCCGCCGAGGCGGTGGCGACCGTCGCCGCGGCCGAAGAGCCGGGCCATCCAGCGGGGGCCGGGCACGTGGCCCTGCTGCTCGAAGGGGTCCGCGGACTCGTCCGGCAGGCGGTAGTCCTCGCCCCGGACGATGTGGGCCGTGCCGGGGCCGGGGATCTGGGCCGCCGCGATGTTGGGCATGCCGGGGCTCTCGGCCGAGCCGTGCAGCGCCCGCGGGCCCATCCTCTCCATCCGGCCGACGGGGTTTTCGCTGGGGTGCTGCTGTCGCTTCATGGCCATCACCTGGTTCCTCGGTGCGGCCATTCTAGGCCCGGCGCCCGCGCCGGGACAGGGCGGGGGCGCCGGCGTGGGCCGGCCGGGGAGCGTCCTACCAGTGGCCGAGGCGCTCGCCGGCGGCGCGGATCCGGGCCAGCATCGAGCGCAGCTGCTCCCGTTCCGCCGCGTCGAGCGGGTCGAAGACGGCCTCGCGGACGAATCCGACGTGGCCCGGTGCCGCCGCGCGGATCGCCTCCCACCCGGCGGCGGTCAGGGAGACCTCCTGGCCGCGGGCGTCGCCCGCGGACGGGCAGCGCTCCGTCAGTCCACGGGTCTCCATGCGGCGCAGCAGGTGCGAGAGGCGGCTGCGCTCCCAGTCGAGGGCGGCGGCGAGGTCGCCGGCACGGCGGCGCCCGCCCTCCGACTCGGAGAGCTCCGCGAGCACGGAGTACTCGACGCCGGACAGGGCGGAGTCCCGCTGGAGTTGCCGGTCGACGGCGGAGGGGAACTCCCAGGCGAAGCGCCGCACTTCCCTCCAGATGTCCTGCTCGCCGGCGCTGAGCCAGCGCGTGTCGTCTCTCACACTTCCCCCTTCATTGTTGACGCATCAATTTTCGCGCGGGATGCTGGTTTCAGCAAGTCGTTGACACGTCATCCACGCACAAGGAGTCGACATGACCAAGATCGCCATCGTCACCGGATCCACCCGCCCCGGCCGGAACAACCTCCAGGTTGCGGAGTGGGTCCTCGAGCAGGCCCGCGTCCAGCACCCCTCCGTGGACTTCGAGGTCGTCGACATCGCCGACTACAACCTCCCGATCCTGGACGAGGCCTACCCGGCAGCCTTCGGGAACTACCAGAACGGGCACACGCAGGCGTGGGCCGCGAAGATCGCCGGGTTCGACGGCTACGTCTTCGTGACCCCCGAGTACAACCACTCCGTCGCCCCGGCGCTGGCCAACGCCCTGTCCTACCTGAACGCCGAGTGGGCCAACAAGGCCGCCGGCATCGTCTCCTACGGCTCCGCCCACGGCGTGCGCGCCGTCGAGCACCTGCGCGGGATCCTCTCCGAGCTGCAGGTCGCCCACGTGCAGAAGACCGGCATGTTCTCCCTCTTCACCGACTTCGAGGAGTTCGCCACCTTCAAGCCGACCGAGCTGCAGGCCGCCTCCCTGGCCCCGGTCCTGGACCAGCTCGTCCCGTGGACCAAGGCCCTCGAGGCCGTGCGCGCCGAGGCCTCCGTCTCCGCGTAGCCGCGCGCCGCGATCCAGTACCGGCGGGGCCGGGCCGCATGGCCCGGCCCCGCTCCACGTCCTAGGGTGGGAGCCATGAGCGAGCAGAAGTACTCCACGAAGGGGTCCTACGTCACCGGCGGGGAATTCACGCGCGACACCAACTACATCGAGGACCGGATCGTCGCCGACCCGGAGGCCGTGCGCGGGGCCGCGGGCCCGGACGGCGGCAAGATCGGCCACCCGGAGGCCGGCGCCTCCGAGGGCGCCGAGCTGTGGCCCGTCGAGCCCGGCCGCTACCGGCTCGTCGCCGCGCGCGCCTGCCCCTGGGCCAACCGCACGCTGATCGTCCGCCGCCTGCTCGGGCTGGAGGACGTCCTCTCCGTGGGGCTGCCCGGCCCGACCCACGACTCCCGCTCCTGGACCTTCGACCTTGACCCGGACGGGCGCGACCCGGTGCTCGGCACCGAGCGCCTGCAGGAGAACTACTTCAAGCGCTTCCCCGGCTACCCGCGGGGGATCACGGTGCCCGCCGTCGTCGACATCGCCAGCGGCGCCGTCGTCACGAACGACTACCCGCAGCTCACGCTCGACTTCTCCACCCAGTGGCGCGAACACCACCGCGACGGTGCCCCGGACCTGCTCGCCGGGGACTGGGCGGAGATGGCCCCGGTGATCGAGCGGATCTTCACCGAGGTCAACAACGGCGTGTACCGGTGCGGGTTCGCCGGCTCCCAGGAGGCCTACGAGGAGGCCTACGCCCGCCTCTGGGCCGCGCTGGACTGGCTCGAGGAGCGGCTCGCGACCCGGCGCTTCCTGATGGGGGAGCGGATCACGGAGGCGGACGTGCGGCTCTTCACGACCCTCGTGCGGTTCGACCCGGTCTACCACGGGCACTTCAAGTGCAACCGCAGCAAGCTCGACGAGATGCCGAACCTCTGGGGCTACGCGCGGGACCTGTTCCAGACGCCGGGCTTCGGCGACACGATCGACTTCGTCCAGATCAAGCGGCACTACTACGAGGTGCACGAGGACATCAACCCGACCGGCATCGTCCCGGTCGGCCCCGACCTGTCCGGCTGGCTGGAGCCGCACGGCCGCGAGCGGCTCGGCGGCGACCCGTGGGGCGGCGGCACCGCGCCCGGGCCGGTGCCCGACGGCGAGCGGGTCGAGGCCGGGCACAACCCGCTCTACCCCGCGGAGGGCTGACCGCCGGACCGGGGCGCCGCGCCGCGCGTGGCAGGATTGACGGCATGACGATCACTGCCGCCGCTGACGGATCCGCCCTCGGAAACCCCGGCCCCGCCGGCTGGGCCTGGTACGTGGACGACGCGACGTGGCGGGCCGGCGGCTGGCCGCACGGGACCAACAACATGGGCGAGCTCATGGCGGTCCTCGACCTGTTCCGCTCCACCCGGCACGTCGGCGGGGAGCGCCTGCACATCCTGTGCGACTCCCAGTACGTCATCAACTGCGTGACCAAGTGGATGCCCGGCTGGAAGCGCAAGGGCTGGAAGAAGGCCGACGGCAAGCCGGTGCTCAACGTCGACCTCCTCAAGCAGATCGACTCCGAGCTCAAGGGCCGCGAGTACACGTTCGAGTGGGTCCGCGGCCACGCCGGGCACGACCTCAACGAGGCCGCCGACGCGCGGGCCCGCGCCGCCGCCACGGCGTTCCAGGGCGGCCGGGCCGTCGACGCCGGGCCCGGCTACCCCGGCGCCGCGACGGACGCCGGCGCCGCCGTCCGCGCCACCGAGGGGGCGGCGGTCCCCGCCGCTTCCGCGGCCGCCCCCCGCCGGACGGCGGCGGCCGCCCCGCCCCAGCCGGACCTCTTCAGCGACCTGGAGGACCTGCGGGAGACGGGGACCGGCAACGCGGACGTCGACACCGTCGCGACCCTCGAGCGCGAGCTGCTCGAGCCCGCGGTGCGCGGGGAGGTCAGCCAACTCGAGTACCTGCTCCACCCGGCCTACCGCGAGCTCGGCCCCGACGGCGCGCTCCGCGACCGCGACACCGCGATCGCGCTGCTCGCCGCCGGGTCGCGCCTGGACGCCGACCCCGAGCCGGTCCCCGACGACGCCGACGGCGACGACGTCGCCCCGCTGCCCGCCGCCCCGGCGCCGGGGTACGGGTTCGAGCTGCTGGGCGCCGACGTGCTGGGTCCCGACACCATCCAGCTGGCCTACCGCCTCCGCGCCCCGGGCGGCACCGCCGCCGTCGGCTCCCTCTGGAGCCGCGACGGCGGCCGGTGGCGCCTGCGCTTCCGCCAGGAGACGCCGGAGCGGTAGGCCCCGGCGGCCCTCCACAGCCGCCCGCGGCCGGCACCCCGGCCCGTACACTGGCCGCGTGACGCAGACCCAGCCCACCGCCCCGCGGACCGAGACCGTCCACCCGCGCTTCGCGCCCGTCGCCGAGCTCCTGCGCTCGTTCGCGGAGGAGGACCCGGACTACTCGGCCCAGCTGGCCGTGTACCACCTGGGCAGCCGCGTCGTGGACGTCTCGGTCGGGCCGCATGCGGACCTCGACTCGCTGACCGGCGTCTTCTCCTGCAGCAAGGGCATGGCCGCCGTCGCGGTCGGCATCCTCCTCGACAACGGGGTCCTGGACCTCGACGCGCCCGTGGCCGCCTACTGGCCGGACTTCGCGGTCCGCGGGAAGGACCTCACCACGGTGAGGCAGCTCCTCAGCCACCAGGCGGGCCTGCCCGGCGCCGACGGCGGGCTCACCCTCGAGGAGTACGCCGACTCCCGGCTGGCCGCCCGCATCCTCGGGGCCTCCGCGCCGCTGTGGAGGGCCGGGGCCGCCCACCAGTACCACGCCCTGTCGCTGGGCGTCTTCATCGAGGAGCTCACCCGGCGCACGGCGGGCGAGACCGTCCAGGACCTCTTCGAGCGTCGGGTCCGCGCGCCGCACGCCATCGACGCCTACCTCGGCCTGCCCGGGGAGCTCGAGCACCGTTTCCGCGCCGTCCTTCCGGCGCCCGCGGCGCAGGAGGCCGGCTTCGTGGATCCGTTCGGCCACGCCGGGCTCGCCCTGAACTCGACGGCCGGCTTCGAGGGCCCGGACGGGCCGACCCGCGACCTCTTCGAACTGCCCAACGTCCGGGCCGTACGCGAGGCCGGGCTCGCCGCCGTCGGCGGCGTCGCGAGCGCGGAGGGCCTCGCCCGCCTGTACGCGGCGGTCTCGACCGGGCTGGCCGACGGGGACGGCGGCGGCGCCGGGACGCCGGTCCTGTCCGAGGGGGCCCGGGCCGCCCTGGCGCAGGAGCAGGTCTTCGGGATCGACCGCTCGAACGGGCTGACCGGGGCGTTCGGCGTCGTGTTCATGAAGTCCCAGCCCCGCAACGACTTCGGCTCCGCCCACGCGTACGGGCACGACGGCGCCAACGCGTCCCTGGCGTTTGCGGACCCGGCCTACGGGACGGCCTTCGGGTACGTGCCGGCCCGGCCCGAGCCCTCCGGGACGGGGTCGCGCGGGCAGCGGCTGACCGTCGCCGTGCGCCGGGCCCTGCTCGACGCCTAGCGCCGGCCGGGCGTCGCCCGCCCCCGGGACGCTAGCCGAGGATGGGCCCGGCCCCGCCGCGGCCCCGCGGCCATGCGGCGGACGCCAGGACCCGGCCGTCCACTCCGACGGCCAGCACCGGCGCCCCGTCGGGCACGGGGCCGCCCGCCAGGATGCGGGCCGCGAGCCGGTGCGCGTCCAGCACGCCGGGGCCCGCGACCGTGACCTGGCGGAGTCCGGGCTTCCCGGCCGGAGCCGCCCCCGGGGGAACGCGCCGCGCGAGCGTGGCCAGCGCCCCCGTGAACCCGGGCGTCCCGGCCAGAGGCACGTCGGCGAGCAGCCGGGACGGGTCGTCCGGGGAGGTCACCCCGGCCCGCCACGGCACGCCATAGAACGGGGTGCCGTAGCCGCCGTCGCCCGGGTCCGGCTGCCCGGGCGCGGGCGAGCCCGAGCAGAGGACGTCGCCGTCCGCGTTCACCCCCCAGTGCCGCAGGTCCATCCGGAGCAGGGCCTCGCCGGCCGTCGCCAGGGCCCAGGGACGCTCGAGCCCCTCCGGCGGGGCGGCCCGCGCCAGCGTCTCCGTGAACACCCGGTGCACGGCCTGGACGGCCGCCTCGAGCTCGCCGGGCTCCACCGGCGCGACGACGGAGACCACCGTCCCGGCGGCCTCCAGCGTCCTGGTCGCGAGGGGCGGGACCGGGAGGTGCTCCTCCGCGTCGGGCTCCGCCTCCGGCACGGCGGTCACGCGTGGACCGCGTCGAGGAGCGACTGCAGCGTCCCCGGGTAGGCGGACGGGGCGTAGCCCGCCCCGCCGGCCAGCTGGACGGGCGCGCCCGAGACCAGGTCGGACGGGTCCGCGGGCGAGAGCCCGCCCGCCTCGTCCGGCCCGGCTCCGGCCGCGGGCAGGGCCGACGGCGCGTCGGACGGCGCCGCCGTCGCGGTGGTTCCCGCGCGTGGCCCCGGCAGCGCGGTGCCCGGGGCGGCGAACGGGGCCGGGACCGTCGAGGCGTGGCGCTCGAGGGGTGCCGGGGAGCCGGCCCACCCGGCCACGACGAGTCCGGCCGAGGCCACGGACGCGAAGACGGCGGTGCGGATGTCCACAGGTGTCCTTTCGTTGGGGACGCTCCCACCCTTCCCAACGAGTCTGAGCGGTCTCTGTGAAACGGCTCGCGACACGCGGTGCCTTCGCCCCCAGCGAAAGCCCGCTCCAGGTTCCTTCCCGGCGGGACCCGCCGGGCGGCGGCCTGGCAAACCCACGCGCGGGGTGCCGGCGCACGGCCCCGTCCCGGTGCGGATTCCCGCCGACACGGGCCACGGATAGGGTGGCGGCACATCGACGCCTGAACGAGGGAGCCCGCGTGGAGCCAGCGACCGACACCGAAGCGCCGGCCCGTCCGGCGCCGGCCGTCCCCGCCGCGGACTGGCGCCGGATCGCCCGGGAGACCTTCGGCTGGGAGGAGCCCCGGCCCGGCCAGGAGCAGGCCATCGCCGCCGCGGTCGCCGGCCGGGACGTGCTCGCCGTGATGCCGACGGGCCACGGGAAGTCCGCCGTGTACCAGCTGGCGGCCCTGGCCCGCGGCGGCCTCGCCGTCGTCGTCTCCCCGCTCATCGCGCTCCAGGCCGACCAGCTGGACGACCTCGACGCCCTCCCCGGCGGGGCGCGCGCCGTCGCCGTGAACTCGTCCCTCGGCGCCCGCCAGGTGCGCGCGGCGTGGGAGGCCGTCGAGGCCGGAACCGCGGCCTTCCTCTTCCTCGCCCCGGAGCAGCTCGCCAAGGACGAGGTCGTGGAGCGGGTCCGCGCGGCCGCCCCGTCGCTGTTCGTCGTGGACGAGGCCCATTGCGTCTCCGCCTGGGGCCACGACTTCCGGCCGGACTACCTGCGGTTGGGCGCGGCCCGCCACAGGCTCGGCGACCCGCCCGCCGTCGCCCTGACGGCGACGGCGTCCATCCGGACGCGGGAGGAGATCGCCGAGCGGCTCGGCCTGCGCGACCCGGAGACCGTGGTCCTCGGCTTCGACCGGCCCAACCTGTTCCTCGAGGTCCGCCGGCACGAGGACCGCGCCGCCAAGGAGGACGCGGTCGTCGAGCGGGCGGCCGGACTCGGGTCCCCGGGCCTGGTCTACGTGGCGCGGCGCCGGGACACGGAGGCGTACGCGGCCCGGCTTGCCGAGCGGGGGCTGCGGGCCGAGGCCTACCACGCCGGGATGCGCGCCGCGGACCGGGCCGCCGTCCACGACGCGTTCCAGGACGGCGGGCTCGACGTCGTCGTCGCCACCAGCGCCTTCGGCATGGGCATCGACAAGCCCGACGTCCGCTTCGTCCTGCACGCCGACATCCCCGACTCGCTGGACAGCTACTACCAGGAGATCGGGCGGGCCGGCCGCGACGGCGACCCGGCCACCGCGGAGCTCCACTACCGCGCGGAGGACCTCGGGCTGCGCAGCTTCTTCGCGTCCCACCCCGCCCGCGAGGACGACCTCCGCACCGTGCTCAAGGCGCTGCGGCGCGCCGACGGCCCGGTGCGCCTGGCCGCCCTCCGCCGGGCCGTCGACCTGCCCGCCCGCCGGACCATGGGCGTCGTGAACCTCCTCGAGTCGGCGGGGCTGGCCCGAACCGGCCGCCACGGCGTGGAGGCCGGCCGGGACCGTGGCCTGGGGGCCTCCGTCGCGGCGGCCCTGGAGACGGCCGAGACGCTCGAGCGGATCGACGAGTCGCGCATCGGGATGATGCGCGGCTACGCCGAGACCGACGGATGCCGGCGCCAGTACCTGCTGGCCTACTTCGGCGAGGGGCTCGAGGATGTCTGCGGCCACTGCGACCGCTGCCGGGCGGGCACCGCCGAGGACCTCACGGCGGACGACGGCGACTTCCCGCTGCAGAGCCGCGTCGAGCACGCGGAATGGGGCGGCGGCGTGGTCATGGGGGTCGACGACGACCGGCTCACCGTGCTGTTCGACTCCGAGGGGTACCGGACGCTCTCCCTGCCGCACGTCCTCGGCGAGGGGCTCCTGCGGCGGGCCTGACCCGCGGCGTGCCCTAGGCTGTCGGCGTGGAATTCGCGAAACGGTATGTGGCCCTGGGGGATTCGTTCACCGAGGGGGTCGGCGACCCGGACCCCTCCCGCCCGAACGGGGTCCGCGGCTGGGCCGACCGCGTTGCCGAACAGCTGTGCGCGGCCGACGACGGCTGGGGGTACGCCAACCTGGCGATCCGCGGCAAGAAGATCCGGCAGGTCATCGACGAGCAGCTCGAGCCCGCGCTGGCGCTGCGGCCCACGCTGGTCACCGTCTACGCGGGCGGCAACGACATCCTCCGGCCCAGCGTCGACATCGACGGGCTGATGGACGGGTACGCGGGCATGGTCGCGCGGCTCCGGGACGCGGGCGCCGCCGTCGTCCTGTTCACCGGGTTCGACTCCTCCGGCTCCGCGGTCTTCGGACGCACGCGCGGACGCACCGCGATCTACAACGAGTGGGTCCGCGAGATCGCCGACGCGCAGGGGTGCGCGATCGCCGACTACTGGCGCTGGCGCGAATTCCAGGACTGGCGCTACTGGGCCGAGGACCGCCTCCACATGGGCGTGCCCGGCCACACGCTCATGGCGGCCCGCGTCCTGGACGTCCTGCGGCACGACCACGCCATCGACACCCCCGAACTCGAGGCCGCACCCGCCCGCGG
This sequence comes from Arthrobacter paludis, assembly GCF_056782315.1. Taxonomy (NCBI): domain Bacteria; kingdom Bacillati; phylum Actinomycetota; class Actinomycetes; order Micrococcales; family Micrococcaceae; genus Arthrobacter; species Arthrobacter paludis. Next base: position 161,783 of record NZ_JBXAEW010000001.1, on the reverse strand, counting down.
CCGCGCCGCCCGGCTGCTCGCCGACGCCCGCTGGGCCCGGGACCACGTCGCACCGTGGGTCAAGCGCCGCCTCACGGGGACCTCCTCCGGCGACCTCCTGCAGCCCCGGCACCCCCGGTACACCCGCCTGTAGCGGCCGGGCGGGCGGCGGCGCTGGCGGTCCGCCGCACGGCGGTGATTCACTGGGGCCATGGACGGGTGGACGACGCCGGCGCATCCCGGAGAAGAACACGCGCCCGGCGGCCTGGCCGTCCGGCTGAACTGGCTGCGGGCCGGTGTCCTCGGGGCCAACGACGGCATCGTCTCCGTGGCGGCCGTCGTCGTCGGCGTCGCCGGCGCCACCCAAGCCACCGGCCCGATCCTGGCCGCGGGCACCGCGGCCGCCGTCGGCGGGGCGATCTCGATGGCGCTGGGCGAATACGTGTCCGTCTCCAGCTCCTCCGACTCGCAGCGGGCCCTCATCGCCAAGGAGCGCCACGAACTGCGCACCATGCCGCAGGAGGAGCTCGAGGAACTCGCGGGGCTCTACGAGGCCAAGGGGCTGGCGCCGGACACGGCCCGCCGCGTGGCCGTGGAGCTCACCGAGCACGACGCCCTGGCCGCCCACCTGGACGCCGAGCTGGGACTCGACGAGGGGGAGGTCGCCAGCCCGTGGCACGCCGCCGCGGCGTCCGCCCTCGCCTTCACGGTCGGGGCCGCCCTGCCGTTCCTGACCGCGGTCCTGCTCCCGCCGGCCCTCCGCGTCCCGGTGACGTTCGCCGCCGTCGTCCTCGCCCTTGCGCTGACCGGGTGGCTCGGCGCGTTCCTCGGCGGTGCCCGCCCGCTGCGGCCGACCGCCCGGGTCGTGGCCGGCGGGGTCCTGGCGCTCGGCACGACGTACGCGATCGGCACGTGGCTCGGCGTCAGCGGAGCCGTCGGCTGACCCGGCCGGGCCGCGGGGGCGCAAGCTTTCACCAAGGTGCCCCCCGCAGGATGGCTGGGGTAAGAGGGCCCCAGAAGTCCCCAGCCGGGGCCCTCTTCCGCTGCCCGCGGCCCTCCGGTGCCGGGCCCGGATTGTGGCAACGCGGTGCCCGCGACGATGCGGTCCCGCGGCCGGTCCGGACAAGGTTTCCCAAGGGTCGACGTCGCAAGCTGGGATCGCGGGGGAACCTGCGCGGCGAGCGACGCCGACGGCCAAGCACCGGCGCCCGCGGAGCGCAACCCCCCAATGAGGGGGCCCTGTTCTCGGGATCCCCCCACCCCCCAAACACGGCTGACTCCGCCGCCGGGCGAAGCGCAGGATGGGTTCATCCAATCAGGGGGGAAACAATGGATATTGGGGGAGTCCAGTCCGGCCTGTGGCCGGTCGGGACAGGCAAGGCATTGGGGATCAGCATTCTCGGCGGATTGGCGGTGCGGCGTGGGGACGCCGTCCTGTCGGCCGCCGACCTGGGGGGACCGAAAGCGCGCCAGATCCTGGAGATCCTGGTCGTGCGCTTCGGGACACCCGTCTCGAAGAGCGAGCTCGTCGAACTGCTCTGGGGCGGCAGCGCCCCGGCCGCGGCCATCGGAACGCTCGAGAGCTACGTGAGCGTCCTGCGCCGGGCCCTGCAGCCGGGCCAGGGCAAGGCGGGCCCGCTGCGCACCGCCAACGGCGGCTACTACCTGGAGCGGAGCCTGGTCGACACGGACCTCGACCGGTTCAACGGGCTCCTCCGGTCGGCCGGCCACGGCGCTCCGAGCGAGGCCTACGCGAAGCTGTGCGAGGCCCTGGCGCTCGCGTCGGCCCCGCTGCTCGAGGACGAGCTGCTCCCGGAGTGGGCCGCGCAGGAGCGCGACTACCACGCCTCGCGCGTGACCGGCGCCCGGCTGCTGGCCTCGGAGACCGCGACCCGCATCGGACTGACCGACGAGGCCGTCGCCTGGGCGCGCCACGTCCTGGACCAGGACCGGCTCAACGAATCGGCGTGGACCGCGCTGATCCACGCGCTGGAGCGCGGCGGGCGCCCGGTCGAGGGGCTCATGGCCTACGACCAGTGCCGGCGCATCCTGGACACCGAGCTCGGATGCTCGCCCGGACCGGTGCTGCAGGGAGCCCAGCGGCGCATGCTCGAGGCGACCGCCGGCGGGTCCGACGAGTTCTCCGGCGTCGTCGCCGCGCTGCTGGCCCTGCACGGGGCCGCGCAGGGGGCCGCCGACCAGGCGGCCCGGGCCGCGGTCCGCGAGGCGGAGGCGGTGGTGCGGCGCTATCTCGAGCGGGCGGTCCAGCACGCCTGACGGATGGAACGCGACGGCCCGGCACCGGGGGTGCCGGGCCGTCGCGTCGCGTGGAGTCCGGACCCTAGCCGTGGGCGGCTCCTCCGGAGATACTTGATCCACGCGATGGCACGTGGGGACGGGCCGCCGCGGGGACCGCGCACAGGGGGAGTGCCAACGGAGGGGGATCCCTATGACAGCCAGTACCGCGCGCCACGGGACGCGCATGGACATCCTGATCGTCGACGACCACACGACGTTCGCCGAACTGCTGGCGGGCGCGTTGGACCGGGAGCCGGACGTCGCGTCCGTCGACATCGCGACCAGCGTCCACGACGGCGTGGAACGCTGCCTCGCGGGAGGGCCCGACGTCGTGGTCATGGACTACCACCTGCCGGACGGCGACGGGCTGGAGGCCGCCGCCCGGATCCTCGCCGCAAGGCCCACGACGCGCATCATCATGCTCACCGGGGACCCGTCGCCCGAGGCCCTGGAGGAGGCGGCGGCGCTCGGGATCTGCGGCTTCCTGCCGAAGGACGGCTCGCTCGCGACCATGCTGGACACGCTGCGGCACGCCCAGCAGGGGAGCATGGTCGTGCCGCCCGCGCTGCTGGCCCTGCCCCGCCACGGGCAGCGGCAGCCGGCGCCCGCGGCGGCCGGCCTGACGCCGCGCGAGATGGAGGTGCTGCGGCTGCTGGCCGACGGCGTCGACGTCCGCGCCGCCAGCCGCCGGCTCGGGATCACCGCCAACACGGGGCGCGGGTACGTGAAGTCGATCCTCGTGAAGCTCGACGCCCACTCCCAGCTGGAGGCGGTGGCGACCGCCGCCAAGCTCGGGCTGCTGCCCGGCCGCGGACATGACTAGCCTGCCCCGCGTGGACGGGCCGGAGGAGGAGGGCGACGCCCGGCGGGCCGTGTCCCGGGCCCTCCGCCGTTTCCTGGCCGCCGGCCTGCTGGTCCTCGTGGCCGTTGCCGTTCCGAGCGTGCTGTGGATCAACCACACGGCCGAGCGCCTGGCCCTCGAGGAGGTCACGGGCCTCACCCAGCGCCTCGCCGACTACGCGCTCGGGCCGGCCGTCGACCAGTCGCTCCTCGGCGGCGATCCGGCGGCCCGCGCGGAGATCCGGCAGATCCTCGACCCGTGGGTCGACAGCAGCTACCTGGTCCGGATCAAGATCTGGGGCGGGGACGGCACGGTCCTGTACTCCGACGAGGCCGACCTCATCGGCCAGCGGTTCGAGCTCGGCGGGGACGCCCGCGCGGTCCTGGCCAGCGGGCGCGGCCAGGCCACCTACGAGGAGCAGAACGAGGTCGAGAACCTCTTCGAGGCCGGCCAGGGCAGCCTCGTGGAGGTGTACGTGGCGTCGGAGGCCTCGACGGGGGAGCCGCTCCTGTTCGAGGCGTACTTCGCGGGCGAGGTCGTCGACCGCACCCGCAGCGAGGTCCTGGCCGGGGCGGGGCCGCTCCTGCTCGTCGCGCTGGTGGTCCTGCAGCTGGCCCAGCTGCTGCCCGCCCTGGGGCTGGCGCGGCGCGTGCACTTCCACCAGGAGGAGCGCCGCCTGGCGCTGCAGCACGCCGTCGACGCCGGCCAGCTGGAGCGGGCGCGGATCGCCCGGGACATCCACGACGACGTCATCCAGGACCTGGCGGGCCTCGGGTACGCGCTGGAGGCGGCGGAGGCCGACGACGACGGGGCCCGGCCCGGCTTCCCCGCCACCGGCCGGACGGCCGGGCGGGCCCCCGCGGAGCCGGCCAGCGCCGTCGTCCGCCGCAGCGTCCGCACCCTGCGCGACATCACGGGGACGCTCTACGCGCCCCAGATCGAGCCGCACGACCTCCCCGAGGCCCTCTGCCGGCTCGGCGCGCCACTCTCCGAACGGGGCATCGAGGTGGATGTCCGCGTCGGGCGGGACCTGCGCCTGGACCAGCACCAGGCCACGGTGCTGTACCGCGTCGCGCGGGAGGCGCTCGTGAACATCGCCAAGCACGCCGGGGCGGTCCACGTGTGGATCGACGTCGCGCGCCGCGGGCAGGGGACCGCCATGGCGATCGAGGACGACGGCCGGGGCATCGACGCGGATCCGGTCGAGCGGCGGGGGCACTTGGGCCTGCGGATCATGCACGACATCGCCGCGACCGCCGGCGGGCGCACGGAGGTCGTGCCCCGCGCCGAGGGCGGGACCAGCGTGTCCGTCGTCTTCGACCAGACCGGAACCGGACCTTCCCCGGCGCCGAGGATGTTCCCGGCCCTGAGCCAGGACCGCGGGCGCTGAACCGGGCCGGCGCCCGACCCAGCTTTTCCCATGGTCCCGCGGCCAGTCTTGGGTCATGGAACACCACGCAGCCTCGGCCGTGGATCCACAGGCTGCGGGTCCCGGCCCCCTTCCCCCGCGGGTCGGGACCCGCTTACGCCGCGCCCGCGTCGCGCTCGCCGGGGTCGCCGCGGCCGGAGCCGCCGGCACCGCCGCGGCGCTGTTGCTCGCCGGTGATCCCGCCCCGGCCGGCCCACCGCCGGGCACCCCCGTGGAGGTCGACGGCGGCGTCGCCCGCATCGACGCGATCATCCCGTTGCTGGACGACGGATGGCTGCCCCCGTCCGGCGACCCGGCGCCGGCGGCCTTCGCCGCCCCGGTCGCCGGAGGCGCCCACCGCGTCCGGGTTCTCGTCGAGTTCACCGCCCTCGACGGGGACGGGCTCGAATTCGAGAGCGACGAGTACCGGCTCGGGGTCCTCGGCGGCAGCCGGATCGATCCACTCTGGACCGGGCCGGAACGGGCCGACGTGGAGCGGGGCGGGCGCCTCGTGGCCACGTTCGTCTACGAGATTCCCGACCGGGCCATCGAACTCGTCCTCGAGGGGCCCGGCGGCACGGTCCTGTCCCTGGGCTCCGCGCACCACACGGGGGCCGGCGCGTGAGGCGCGCCGCCACCGCCGGGGGAGGGCGCCATGGTGGCCCCGTGCTCCGGTGACGCCGGGCACCAGGCCCGCGCGGCCGAGGACCTCGAGCGGACGCGCGCCGTGCGGCGCCTGGAGCAGGAGATCATCCAGTCGCTCGCGGGGGTCTCCTACGCGCTCGAGGCCGAGGACGCCCGGGCCGGGCTCACCCGGCGCGGCCGACTGGTCGACGCCCGGAACGCCCTGCACTCCGCGCTGCGCTCCCTGGGCGACGTCTCGCGCGGCCTGCGGACCCCGGGGATGGACCCGGACCTGCTCGCCGAGTCGCTGGTCGCCCTCGCCGCGGAGCACTCGGCCGCGGGCTTCGCCGTGCGCCTGGACCTCCGGGAGGTTCCCGCGCTGCGGCCCGCCCAGGCCCTGATGTTCCACCGGATCGCCCGGGAGGCACTGTCCAACGCGGCACGGCACTCCGGCGCCGACGCGGCGGACCTGCTGTTCGGGGCCGCCGGGCACCGGGTCATGCTGCACGTGCGCGACGCCGGCCGCGGGTTCGATCCCGGGGCGCCGACGCCTCCGGGCGGGCTGGGGCTGCGGATCATGCGCGCCGCCGCCGGCGAGGGCGGCGGGGTGGTCAACATCGAGTCCGGGCCCGGGCGCGGGACGAGCGTCGCGGCCGCCGTGCCCGCGGCCGCAGGATAGCCACGGCCCGCCCGGGACGGTAGCATGGGTCACGTGCCCACCCGGGCACACGCCAATGACATGCGGCGGGAGAGTCCCGTCCACACCATGGACGGGCGCCGTAGGAGCAAATCCTCCCCGGGAATCTCTCAGGCCCCCGTACCGCCGCGCAGAGGCAACTCTGGAAAGCAGCCGACCGCTGCGCCCGTCCCCGGACGGTCGCCGTGGGCGGTTCACCGAAGGTGCAAAGCGCCGCGCGGCCCCAGCGGCCCGACGGGGCGGAATCTCTCAGGTCACAGACAGAGTCGGGGAGGAACCGAGCCCCTACGGCATGCCCACCGTGCCGCAGACGACCTGGAGTTCCCCTCATGACCGCCACAGCAGCCAGCACCGCCACCGCCGAGACCACCTTCGCCGACCGCCACATCGGTCCCGACTCCGACGCAGCGGCGACCATGCTGCGCGAGCTGGGCTACGACAGCCTGGACGCGCTCGTCGACACCGCCGTCCCCGCGGGCATCCGCCAGGAGAGCCCGCTCGAGTTGCCGGCCGCCCGGTCCGAGGGCGAGGTCCTCGAGGAGCTCCGCGCGTTCGCCAACCGGAACCGGATCAAGACGCAGATGATCGGCCAGGGCTACTACGACACGTTCACCCCGCCGGTCATCAAGCGCAACGTCGTCGAGGACCCGGCCTGGTACACGGCCTACACGCCCTACCAGCCGGAGATCTCCCAGGGCCGGCTGGAGGCCCTGCTGAACTTCCAGACGATGGTCCAGGACCTGACGGCCCTGCCGATCGCCAACGCGTCGCTGCTGGACGAGGCGTCCGCCGTCGCCGAGGCCGTCCTGCTGATGCGCCGCTCGAACAAGGCCAAGGGCGACGCCAAGACCGTCCTGGACGCCAACCTCTTCCCGCAGACCATCGCCGTCGTCGAGGGCCGCGCCAAGGCCCTGGGCTTCGAGCTGGTCGTCGCGGACCTCTCGGCCGGCCTGCCCGAGGGAGAGATCTCCGGGATCGTCCTGCAGCAGCCGGGCGACAACGGCGCCGTCGTCGACCACTCGGCCACCATCGCCGCCGCCAAGGAGCGCGGCGCCATGGTGACGGTCGCCGCGGACATCCTGTCCCTGACCCTGATCGTCCCCCCGGGCGAGCAGGGCGCCGACATCGCCGTCGGCAACACCCAGCGCTTCGGCGTCCCGCTGTTCTTCGGCGGCCCGCACGCCGCCTACATGGCCGTGCGCCAGGGCCTCGAGCGCTCGCTGCCGGGCCGCCTGGTCGGCGTGTCCAAGGACGACGCCGGCGCCGTGTCCTACCGCCTGGCCCTGCAGACCCGCGAGCAGCACATCCGCCGCGAGAAGGCCACCTCCAACATCTGCACCGCGCAGGCCCTGCTCGCCGTCACCGCCTCCATGTACGCCGTCTACCACGGCCCGGCCGGCCTGAAGGCGATCGCCCAGCGCGTGCACCGCCGCGCCCGGACGCTGGCCGCCGTGCTGTCCGGCGCGGGGGTGGAGCTGGCCGCCGGGTCCTTCTTCGACACCGTCACCGCGTCCGTGCCCGGCCGCGCCGCCGCCGTCGTCTCCGCCGCCGAGGAGGCGGGCATCAACGTGCGCCTGGTCGACGCCGACACCGTGGGCGTCTCCACCGACGAGATGACCACCGCCGCGCACCTGGCCGCCGTCGCCGCCGCCTTTGGCGTCGACGCCGCCGAGGAGAAGGTGTCCGACGCCGAGGCCGCCCTGTCCGGGGACGCCCTGGGCGAGGGGGTGGCCCGCACGTCGGACTACCTGACGCACCCGATCTTCAACTCCGTCCGCTCCGAGACCCAGATGCTGCGCTACCTGCGCAAGCTCTCGGACCGCGACCTGGCGCTGGACCGGACCATGATCCCGCTGGGCTCGTGCACGATGAAGCTCAACGCCACCGCCGAGATGGAGGCCATCACCTGGCCGGGCTTCGCGTCGATCCACCCGTTCGCCCCCGACCACCAGACCGAGGGCTGGCGCGCGCTCATCGACGACCTGGAGTCGCGCCTGAGCGCCATCACCGGCTACGCGGGCGTCTCCATCGCCCCCAACGCCGGGTCGCAGGGCGAGTACGCCGGCCTGCTGGCGATCCGCCAGTACCACGTCGCCAACGGCGACACCGGGCGCACCGTCTGCCTGATCCCGGCGTCCGCGCACGGCACCAACGCGGCCTCCGCCGTGCTGGCCGGGCTGAAGGTCGTCGTCGTCAAGACCGCCCCGAACGGGACCATCGACGCCGCGGACCTCGACGCCAAGATCGAGGCGCACCGCGACGCGCTGGCCGGGATCATGATCACGTACCCGTCCACGCACGGCGTGTACGACGCGGACGTCATGGAGGTGTGCGAGAAGGTGCACGCCGCCGGCGGCCAGGTCTACATCGACGGCGCGAACCTCAACGCCCTGGTCGGCCTGGCCCAGCCGGGCCGGTTCGGCGGGGACGTGTCCCACCTGAACCTGCACAAGACGTTCTGCATCCCGCACGGCGGCGGCGGCCCCGGCGTCGGCCCGGTGGCCGTGGCCGAGCACCTCGTGCCGTTCCTGCCCGGCTCCCCGGCCGGCCCGTCCAACGGCCGCGAGGGCACCCCCGTGGCCGCGACCGCGTACGGCTCCGCCGGCGTGCTGCCCATCTCCTGGGCGTACGTCGCGATGATGGGTGCGGACGGCCTGACGTCGGCGACCAAGCACGCGCTGCTGTCCGCGAACTACATCGCGTCCAAGCTCGGGCCCCACTTCCCGATCCTCTACACCGGCGAGGCCGGCCTCGTGGCCCACGAGTGCATCCTGGACCTGCGGGAGGTCACCGCGAAGACCGGCGTCACCGCCGAGGACGTGGCCAAGCGCCTCATCGACTTCGGCTTCCACGCCCCGACCCTGTCCTTCCCGGTCGCCGGGACGCTGATGGTCGAGCCGACCGAGTCCGAGGACCTGGCCGAGATCGACCGCTTCATCGAGGCCATGGCCGCGATCCGCGCCGAGATGGACCAGGTCGCCGCCGGGGACTTCTCCCTGGAGGACTCCCCGCTGCGCCGGGCCCCGCACAGCGCGGCCGCCGTCGTCGACAGCGACTGGGACCGCCCGTACACCCGCGAGCAGGGCGCCTTCCCCGTGAAGTCGCTGCGCCAGGACAAGTACTTCCCGCCGGTGGGGCGGATCGACGGGGCGGCCGGCGACCGCAACCTCATCTGCTCCTGCCCCGCCCCCGAGGCGTTCGAGAACTAGCCCCCGATCAGACCGAGAGGCACACCGTGACCGAGACGAGCGCGCCGCAGCGCACCGCACTGTACGAGGAGCACGCCCGCCTGGGCGCGTCCTTCACCGACTTCGGCGGCTGGGACATGCCGCTGAAGTACGGCTCCGAGCTGGCCGAGCACAAGGCCGTCCGCGAGGCCGCCGGCCTGTTCGACCTGTCCCACATGGGCGAGGTCCGCGTGACCGGCCCGGACGCGGGCCGGTTCCTGAACCGCGCCCTGGTGGGCAACCTGGCCGTCATCAAGCCGGGCAAGGCCAAGTACTCGCTGATCTGCGCCGAGGACGGCGGGATCATCGACGACCTGATCACCTACCGGTTGGGCGAGACCGAGTTCCTCGTCGTGCCCAACGCGGGCAACGCCCCCGCCGTCGTCGCGGCCCTGCGCGAGCGCGCCGCCGGGTTCGACGTCGACGTCGCGGACGAGACCGCCGAGACGAGCCTCGTCGCGATCCAGGGCCCGAACGCCCTGGGGATCCTGCTGCCGCTGGCCCCGGCCGGCCACCAGGCCACGCTGCGCGACATGCCCTACTACGCCGCGGCGCCGATCGAGCTGACCGTGGCCGGGGCCCCCGTGCACGTGCTGGCGGCGCGCACCGGCTACACGGGCGAGGACGGCTTCGAGCTTTACCTGGGCCACGAGCAGGCCGCGTCCCTGTGGGAGGCGCTGCTCTCCGCCGGGCGCTCCGAGGGCCTCGTTCCCTGTGGGCTGGCGAGCCGCGACTCGCTGCGCCTGGAGGCCGGCATGCCGCTGTACGGCAACGAGCTCTCCCGCGACACGAACCCCTACGAGGCGGGCCTGGGCCCCGTCGTCTCCCTGAAGAAGGAGGACGACTTCGTCGGCCGCGCCGCGCTGGAGCGCGTCAAGGAGGCGGGCCCCGCCCGCCGCCTGGTCGGCCTTCAGGGCCTCGGCCGCCGTGCCGGGCGTTCGCACTACCCGGTGCTGCGCGACGGGCAGCAGGTCGGCGAGGTCACCTCCGGACAGCCCAGCCCGACGCTCGGCTACCCGGTGGCGCTGGCCTACGTCGAGCCCTCGGCCGCCGAGCCGGGAACCCGGCTGGACGTCGACCTGCGCGGCAAGCCGGAGGCCTTCGAGGTCGTCGAGCTGCCGTTCTACCGCCGTCAGAAGTAGCATTCGCCACACCACCACCGATCCGAAAGGACCACTCATGGCCAACGTGCCCAACTCCCTCCGCTACTCCGCCGAGCACGAGTGGATCGACGCGTCGACCCCCGCCAAGATCGGCATCACCGCGATCGCGGCGGACGCCCTCGGCGACGTCGTGTACGTCGACCTGCCCGAGGCCGGGTCCGAGGTCACCGCGGGCGAGACCTGCGGCGAGGTCGAGTCGACCAAGTCCGTCTCCGACCTCTACTCGCCGGTGTCCGGCACCGTCGTCGAGGTCAACCAGGAGGCCGTCGACAACCCGGCCCTGCTCAACGAGGACCCCTACGGCGCCGGCTGGCTGTTCACCGTCGAGGTGAGCTCCGAGGGCGCGCTCATGACCGCCGACGACTACGCCTCCGCCAACGGCGGGGACGTCTCCTAGCGGAGGAACGCCGTGGCCCTGAGCGTTTTCGACCTGTTCACGGTCGGCATCGGTCCGTCCAGTTCACACACGGTCGGTCCGATGCGGGCCGCCCGCCAGTTCGCGGTCTCGCTGGCCGAGTCCGGTCTGGCGGAGCGGATCGCGTCCCTGCGCGTGGACGTGTACGGCTCCCTTGCCGCCACCGGTCGGGGCCACGGCACGTTCACCGCGATCCTGCTCGGCCTGGAGGGATACGACCCGGAGGAGATCCTGCCCGCCACCGTCGAGGAGCGGCTCGCGGACATCGCGTCCACCGGCACCCTGCGCTTCGCGGCGCAGGCGGGGGCGCGCCGCGACCTCGCGTACGGCGAGGAGGACATGGTCAAGCACCCGCTGACCATCCTCGAGCGGCACACCAACGGCATGCGCTTCCAGGCGCTGGACGCCGACGGCGGCGTGCTCGAGGACCAGACCTGGTTCTCGGTCGGCGGCGGCTTCGTCGTCCGGGACGGCGAGGAGGAGGCGGCCGCCCACGAGCTGGAGGCCGCGGACCAGCAGGTGCCGTACCCCTTCCGCACGGCCGCCGAGCTGCTGGAGCATTGCCGCTCCACGGGGATGCCGGTCTCCGGGGTGATGATGGCCAACGAGTGCACGTGGCGCAGCCGCGAGGAGGTCCGCGAGGGGCTCCTGCACCTCTGGCGCGTCATGGAGGAGTGCAAGGACAACGCCCTCACCCGCGAGGGCGTGCTTCCCGGCGGCCTCAACGTGCGCCACCGGGCCCCGGAGTGGCACCGGCGCCTCGCCAAGGAGGACCGCGACCGCGACCCGAAGTACTGGCAGGAGTGGGTGAACCTCGTGGCGCTGGCCGTGAACGAGGAGAACGCCTCCGGCGGGCGCGTCGTCACCGCCCCCACCAACGGGGCGGCCGGCATCATCCCCGCCGTCGGCTTCTACGCCACCCACTACTCGCCCGGCATCGGCTGGGCGACCCAGGAGGACAAGGACGACGTCGTCGTGCGCTACCTGCTCACGGCCGGCGCCGTCGGCGTCCTCTACAAGGAGCAGGCCTCGATCTCGGGCGCGGAGGTGGGCTGCCAGGGCGAGGTCGGCTCGGCGTCGTCGATGGCCGCCGCCGGGCTGGCGGAGGTCCTGGGCGGCACGCCCGCGCAGGTCGAGAACGCCGCCGAGATCGCCATGGAGCACAACCTGGGGCTCACGTGCGACCCGATCGCGGGCCTGGTGCAGGTCCCCTGCATCGAGCGGAACGCGATCGCCGCGGCCAAGGCGATCAACGCCGCGAAGATGGCGATGATGGGCGACGGCGAGCACCGGGTGAGCCTCGACGAGGTGATCGTGACCATGCGCGAGACCGGCAAGGACATGAGCCACAAGTACAAGGAGACGGCGCTCGGCGGCCTGGCCGTGAATGTCGTCGAATGCTAGCCGGCGGCTGAGCCGCGGCGCACCCCGCGCGCGGGGCCCCGGGCCCCGCGCGAGGCGCCTCTGACCTGCGGTCGGAGGCGCCTTTTCGGTGCCGGGGACGGCCCTACCCGAACCCTGCGCCCGGTGCTACGGTGGGCGGACGGACCGAGTAGGCACGCGGCAGAGCCGTCGCGTGGGAAGGAGATTCCCCATGGCAAACCGGGCAGATTCCAATGGAATCGATGCCACTCTGTATCGCAGGGAAGGTCCGTGGTGCACGGCCTTCGTCGACGCGTCGCTCGGGACGACGTCCGCCCAGGAGGCGGCGGACCTGCTCCCCGACAAGGTCGCGCAGCTGCTGAAGGGCCAGCAGGCCGCCGAACCCGACATCAACGCCATGCGGGACGCCATGGTCCCCGCCCGCGGCCGCCCCGCGCCGGTCGCCCGCTTCGTCGCCGTGAACAACGGCGAGGTCGTCCTCGACGAGCTGGTCCAGGGCGTGGAGGCCGGGGCGCCCCGCGTCGAATGCGGCCCGTTCCCCAACCTCGTGCCGCTGGCCCGGGCCCGCGGCGGGCAGTTCTCGTACGTCGTCGCCGAGGTCGGGCGCGACGGCGGCGAGGTCCGCCTCCAGCACTCCGCCGTCCCGGGCGTCGCCGAGCACCGCAGCGTCTCCGGGGACCCGGAGGAGGCCCACCACGCACGCAAGGTCCCCGGACGGTACACCGAACCCGTGAACCGGGCCCAGACCGAGGAGATCTGGCGCCGCAATGCGGACGAGATCGCCCGGCACATCGACGAGGTCGCCCGCGAGGGGCGGGCCCGGCTCGTCGTGCTCTCGGGCGACGTCAAGGCCCGCGAGCTGGTCCTGGGCCAGCTGCCCGAGGGCACCCGGGCCATCACCACCGAGCTGGACCTGCACACGCGCACCGGCGGCGTCGACGAGGCCGCCGTCGCCAAGGCCGTCGCCGTGAAGGTCGACGAGGTCCTGGCCAACGACGTGAGGGAGCTGACGGAGAAGATCGCGAACCGCGCCAGCGCGGAACACCCCAACGCCGTGTTGGGCTTCGAGGAGGTCGTGGGGGCGCTCCAGCAGGCCCAGGCCGCGACCGTGCTCGTCGCCGAGTACCAGGACGAGCACTCGCTGCTGGCCCTCGCGTCCGAGCCGTGGCTGGCCACCGAGTCCGGCGGCTCGCCGGGGGCCGAGACCATCGGCTCGTGGCCGGCGCCCGAGGTGCTGCTGCGGGCGGCCGCCCTCACGGACGCGTCCATCCGCTACGTCCCCTCGGGCGTTCTGCCCGACGGGGCCGGCATCGCGGCCCTGCTGCGCTGGCCCAACGGCAACCACTAGCACGCAAGCACGAGCAGTACAGGAGGTCACGGCCCCGGGGACCGGGGCCGACGGCGGGGCCCGGCGGAAGGCCGGGCCCCGCGGCGTGTCCGGGGCCAGGCCCGCCCGGCCCCGGTCCTCCGGCCCCTGCCGCCGCCCCGGTCCTCCGGCCCTGCCCCAGGCTTCAGCCTCGCGGTTCCCTATCCTCCGGCGCGGTGGATGGCGAACGCGGCCGCGAAGCCGAGCGCCGTGGTCAGGCCCGTGAGCAGATGGTGCTCCGCAAAGGCCTCGGGGATCATCGTGTCCGCGAGCATCGCCAGGATGGCGCCGGCCGCGAGGGCCATGATGAACGCGACCACGCTGGGCGGGGCCCCGTCCAGGAGCAGGAACCCGGCGGCCGCCGACGCGCCGCAGAGCACGGCGATCGCCGACCACACGCCGAACACGTAGCGGGCCCCGCGGCCCGCCCGCCTCATGCCGGCCGAGCTCGAGAGTCCCTCGGGCAGGTTCGAGATGGCGACGGCGGCGAGCATCGCGGGGCTGACGGCGCCGGAGACGACGAAGCCGAGCCCCAGCACCAGCGACTCCGGGATCCCGTCCAGGAGCGCGCCGACGGCGATGGCGGTCCCGCTGCCCGGCGCCTCGCCCTCCGACGGCTGTTGGCCCCCGGAGCGCTTGCGGTGCCGCGCGCCCCGGCGCGCCAGCACGGCGTTGGCGCCGACGAACAGCGCGGCGCCGGCGACCAGTCCGCCGAGCGCGGCCGCGGTTCCCCCGGACTCGGCGGCCTCGCCCACGAGCTCGAACGTCAGGGCCGAGACCAGCACGCCGGCCCCGAACGCCATGACCGTCGCCACGGTCCGCGCCGGGATCTCCCACAGCCAGGCGGCGGCCGCGCCGAGGACCAGCGTCGAACCGCCCGCGGTGCCCCACAGGAGGGCCTGCACCCACGCCGGCACGGCAGGTCCGCTCAGCTGCCGAACGGCCGGCGGGCGCCCAGGACCGGCTCTCCGTCCGCGGACCAGTCGGCGATCCACGGGCCCGTGCCCTCGGACGGGTCCAGGACGCCCTCCTCCAGCCAGGCGTACCGCCCGTCCAGGACCCTGCGCGCCAGCCGCCGGTCCGTGGCGTCCGTGTTGTCCCAGAGCGCGCGGAACAGGCGCTCGACGCGGCCACGGGCCTGGCGGCAGAACGCCTCGGCCAGCTCGCGGGCCGCCGCTCCCCGGTCCGGCTCGGTGCGGGCGAGCTGTTCGGCGCGGGAGACGCACGCGGTCATCGCGAACAGTTCGGCCCCGATGTCCACGACGCGGCCGAGGAACGTCTGGTGGTGCTCGAGCCCGGCCTGCCACCGCGCCATGCCGGCGAACGTGTGCCGGGCCAGGCGCCGCGACGCCCGTTCGACATAGCGCAGCTGGGCCGCAAGCCGGCCGTGCTCCCGGTAGGCGAGCGGGACCAGGCCGGGGCCCGCCACGATGTGCGGCAGCCAGCGCGCGTAGAAGCCGGACGCGCCGGCCGCCGCGCGGGCCTTGGCCCGGACATCGGCCTCGGGGTTCGCCAGGTCGCCGGCGGCCTGCAGGTGGGCGTCCACGGCCTCGCGGGCGATCAGCAGGCGCATGATCTCGGTGGAGCCCTCGAAGATCCGGTTGATCCGCAGGTCGCGCAGCAGCTGCTCGGCGGCGACCGCCCGCTCGCCGCGCGCCCGCAGCGAGTCGGCGGTCTCGTACCCGCGTCCGCCGCGCACCTGCACGAGCTCGTCGGCGATGGTGTACGCGGCCTCGGAGCCGAAGAGCTTCGCGAGCGCGGCCTCGATGCGCACGTCCTTCATGCCCGCGTCCGCGAGGCCGGCGGAGAGCTCGAAGACCGACTCGAGCGCGAAGACGGTCGCCGCGATGTGGGCGATCTGGGTGGAGACGGCCTCGTGGCGCCCGATCGGCCGCCCCCATTGGACGCGCGCGTTCGACCACCCGCGGGCGATCTTCAGCGCCCACTTGCCCCCGCCGGCGCAGAGGGCCGGGATCGACAGGCGGCCGGTGTTCAGCGTGCTCAGGGCGATGCGCAGCCCCTGGCCCTCGCGCCCGAGCAGGTTCCCGGCGGGGACGCGGACGCCGTGGAAGCGCGTGACGCCGTTCTCGATGCCGCGCAGCCCCATGAACTGGTTCCGGTTCTCGACGACGATGCCCTCGCTGTCCGCCTCGACGACGAACGCGCTGATTCCGCCGGGGGACGTGCCGCCGTCGGGCAGGGGATGCGGCTGGACCCTGGCCATCACGACGAGCAGCTCGGCGACGGTGCCGTTCGTCGTCCACAGCTTGGCGCCGTCCAGGACGTAGTGGGAGCCGTCGTCCGCCAGCGCCGCCGTCGTCCCGAGCCGCGCCGGGTCGGAGCCCACGTCGTTCTCCGTGAGCAGGAACGCGCTGATGGCCCCGGCCGCGCAGCGCGGCAGGAAGCGCTGCCGCTGCTCCGGAGTGCCGAACTGGCGGACCGGCTCCGGCACGCCGATCGACTGGTGCGCCGAGACCAGCGCCCCAATGCTCGGGCTGACGGAGCCCAGAAGCATGAGGGCCCGCCCGTAGTCGGCCAGCGACAGCCCGAGTCCGCCGTACTCGCGCGGGATCTTCATCCCGAACACCCCGAGGTCCGCCATCGTCTGGATGTACTCGTCGGGGATGCGGGCGTGGCGCTCGATGAGCCCGGAGTCGAACCCCTCCACGGCCTCGGCGAGCCGCTGCAGGAACCGGCGGCCCGCGGCGGCGTCCTCCGGGTCGGCCTCGGGGTGCGGCAGGACCAGGGAGAAGTCGACCCGGCCGAGGTAGAGGCCCTTGGCGAAGCTCGGGCGCTCCCAGCCGGACTCGCGGGCGTCCTCGGCCACCGCTCGCGCGGTGCGTTCGTCCACGGCGCTGCCGGACGGGGTGGTGCGGGTGTCGGTGGGTTCCATGGTGTCCCCCCTGCGCTGGCGTGCCACACGGTGCGCGACGCGGTGCGTCGGGGTCCCCGCGGGCCAGGAGACCCACACGTCGATGCCCTCAGGCTACTCGCTGGTAGGGGTTTCGGCCACGGGGGAGCGCGCGGGGTCCGCCGTGGGGGTGTGCGGGACGAGGCGGACGCAGCAGCCGTGGCCCCCGGGGGCCACCGGCACCGCGTCCCACGGCGCGCCGCAGGCCTGCTCCGCCGAGCGCAGGTAGGCGCGGTTCATCCCGCACACCAGCTCGCGGTGGCGGTCGGAGAGCCGGTGGAACGGGCACTCGAGGAGGTCGACGCCCCCGTCGCCGGCGGGGCGGGGGGCGTAGCCGCGGTCGGCCAGCAGGCGGACCAGGCCGTCGGGGCCGTCCGCCGCGGCCTCGCCGCCGGCCGTCCGGCCCTCCTCGACGGCGGCGCGCTCGACGGCGCAGGCGACGGGCTCGCCCGTGCGCGTGGACTCCTCGATGCCCCGGGCCATCAGCTCGGCCGCCAGGTCGTATTCCCGCTGCGGCACCCCGGCCGAGACCTCCCGCCGCAGAGGCCCGTAGTGCTTGGCCGGGCGCCCGGCGCCAGGCCCGGCCCGGCCGCCCGTCCTGGCGAACGAGGTGGCCACCAGGCGCAGGGCCGCCAACCGGTCGAGGTGGAACGCGGCGGTGGACCGGGGCAGGGAGAGCGTTGCGGCGACGGCGTCCCGCGTGAGCGGCGCGTCCGCGGCGCGCACGAGGTCGTAGACGGCGCGCCGGGTCGGGTCGGCCAGTGCCGCCACCGCCTCCAGCCGCTCCCGGGGACCGAGCCGCCGCATCGCGCCACCGCCTTCCGCCGAGGGGGCCTTCTAAGTATCCGAGGTCTTGATTTTAGACTCTCCGCTTTCTAAAGTTAAGCATCGTTACTCTTAGAACCAGGAGGAACCATGAAAACCGCCCCGGTGGCCGCGCCCGCGGCCGCCGCGACCCACGACCCCTCCCGGCAGGCCTTCCTGCTGCTGCGCACGGTGTTCACCGTGGCGCCGATCCTGTTCGGCCTCGACAAGTTCGCCAACGTCCTCGTCGACTGGACCACCTACCTCGCCCCGATCGCGACGCAGATCGTCCCCCTCGAGCCGCGGATGTTCATGTACATCGTCGGGGTGGTCGAGATCGTCGCCGGCGTCCTGGTCGCGGTGAGCCCCCGCTGGGGCGGGCTCGTCGTGGCCCTCTGGCTCGCCGGCATCATCGCGAACCTGCTGCTGCTCGGCGACCACTTCGACGTGGCGCTGCGCGACTTCGGCCTGCTCGTGGCGGCCCTGGCCCTGAGCCGCCTCGCCGTCGCCCACGAACACCACCGCCACCTCCACCGCCGCGCCTGAGCGCGCCAGACCGGCCCCGCGGCCAACGCCGGCCGCGGGGCCCCGTGCCGCCCGGGAAGGGCCGGCGCCCAGCCAGCCTGTGGAAAGATGAAGGGCATGACGGAACCCCGCTGGCTTTCCCGGGAGGAGCGCGACTGCTGGCTCGCACTCCTGGCCGTGTCCATGCAATTGCCCAGCCGGCTGGACAGCGAGCTCCACCGCCAGGCGCGGATCACGCTCTTCGACTACAACGTCCTGGCGATGCTCTCGGAGGCCGAGGGGCGCCAGCTGCCCATGAGCCATCTCGCCGGGCAGACGAACTCGTCGCTGTCCCGCCTCAGCCACGTGGTGAAGAAGCTCGAGGGGCGCGGCTGGGTCGAGCGCAGCCCCAGCAGCACCGACGCCCGCGTGACCATGGCCCACCTGACCGACGACGGCATGTCCATGCTGGAGCGGCTGGCCCCGGAACACGTCGAGTCCGTCCGGCGCATCATCTTCGACGGGCTGGAGCCCTCGGACGTGACCGAGCTCGCCCGGCTGGGACGCAAGGTCGTGGCCGAGCTCGACCCCGCCCACTGGATCTTCCGCGACTAGGCGCGGCCGGGGAGTGGCGCACGGCGGCCGCCGAGCGCGCGGCGCGGGGGCCGATTGGCGCTCCGCGGCGTCGCGGAGTAGGATGGTACGGCGTTAAGCCGCGCGTGTCCCTTGGCGTGCGCCCCGGTGTGGGCCTTGGGACATGGCGGCGGCCCGTAACCATGAATAACGCGGCCGACCGGGTAGGGGAAAATGCCCAACTGGCCGCGAAGTTCACCGTCTTTTCGCGCGAAGTAAGGCGCTTCGGTTGGTTCTCACCCAGCCTGGTTACCTTCTGAAAGTCGCAGTAATAACGGTGTCACAACTGGTGGCGGGACCAAGCAACGCAGCATCGGCGTGCCGCCGCAAGGCGCCGCGTCCGTTGTGGTTCCGCCAATATTTACTACTACTGAGGAGTGATCATGGCAGCCGTTTGCCAGGTGACCGGTGCAGTGCCGAACTTCGGGCACAGCATCTCCCACTCGCACCGCCGCACGAAGCGCCGGTTCGACCCGAACATCCAGAAGAAGCGCTACTGGGTTCCGTCCCTGCGCCGCAACGTGACGCTGAACGTGTCCGCCCGCGGCATCAAGACCATTGACGTGCGCGGCATCGACGCGGTCGTCGCCGAGCTGATCGCGAAGGGTGTGAAGCTCTAGTGGCCAAGGACAAGGACGTTCGTCCGATCATCAAGCTCAAGTCCACCGCCGGCACGGGCTTCACGTACGTGACCCGCAAGAACCGCCGCAACGATCCGGACCGCATGGTCCTGAAGAAGTACGACCCGGTGGTCCGCAAGCACGTCGAATTCCGTGAGGAGCGCTAAGCAGCATGGCTAAGAAGTCCAAGATCGCTCGCAACGAGCAGCGCAAGGTCATCGTCGAGCGCTACGCCGCCAAGCGCGCCGAGCTGAAGAAGACCCTCGTCGACGAGAACGCCACCGACGAGGCCCGCGAGGCCGCGCGCCTGGGCCTGCAGAAGCTGCCCCGCGACGCCTCCCCGGTCCGCGTGCGCAACCGCGACGCCATCGACGGCCGCCCGCGCGGCACGTTCCAGAAGTTCGGCATCTCCCGCGTCCGTTTCCGCGAGATGGCCCACAAGGGCGAGCTGCCGGGCATCACCAAGTCCTCCTGGTAACCACCAGCGGCACCGCCTGGCGCGGCCCCCGTCGACTCCGGTCGGCGGGGGCCGCTCCCGTTTAATCAGTCCCGTCAATCAGTCCCGGGACGGACGCGCGCGGGGGACCGGCCCCGCGGCGGCTCAGCGCGCGGGGACCGGCTCAGCGCGCGGGGGACCAGAGCCACGCGGCGAGGCGGCGCCACCAGCGCCGCGGCGGTTCGGGCGCGGGCGCCGACGGCGGCGGCGCGTGGGCGGCGCGCCAGCGCCGCACCTCCTGCTCGAGGTCCCGGGTGGGTGTCACGACCGGCGGGCCGCCGAGGAGCTGGCGCCGCGCCTCGACGACGCGCCGGTTGAAGTCGCCCAGGACGTCCCGGACCTCCTTTTCCGAGCGGAGGGCATCGAGCCGGGCGTCGAGCCGCGCGTCCTCCCGGCGCAGCAGGAACGCCTCCGGGGCCACGTCGGTGAGCCCCTCCCGCTCGATGAGGGCCTTGATCCACCAGTCCGGGTCGTCGCTGGACACCGAGGCCGGCAGGGGCTTGCCGGCATAGCTCAGGTGGTCGAAGTCGCCGCGCCGGATCGCCGCCGCCAGCCGGTCCTCCGCGACCTGCCAGGTCTCGTCCCGGCCGCGGACCCTCGGGAGGTCGCCGCCGGGCAGCGTCGACTCCACCTCGGCCGGTCCCGGGCGCGCGAACTCGTCCCCGGGCACGGGGGCCGCCGCGTCCAGGGCGTCCCGGTAGCGGGCCGCCCGGAGGGCCGCATCGTCCGGGTCCGGCCCGGGCGCACCGTCTGTGGCGGGCATCGTGGCACCACCTTCCGCCTCCAGCGTAGGAACGCGCCGCCGGGCGCGGCAAGGTGGGCCGGCGGCCCACAGGGGGCCGGCGCCGGAACGCTCGGGCCACGGGTCCGGTGCGCGCATGCCCCCGGGTCCGGCGCCTGCGTGCCCCGGGCCCGACGGCGGCGCCACGGCCGGCGGGTGCGCGCGGGACGGCCCAAGACCGCCGCGGGGGACCGAAATCCCCCGAAAAACCCCATGAATTCGGCCCAACACGCCGAAACTGGGCCGTTGCGGCGGGCATGGCTGGTAGTTTCCATTCCAGAAGACCCCGCAGTCGCGGGGCGCTCCGGCCGACCGGCCGGGGGACAAGACAGCAAAAAGGACAGGATTCGCCATGAACCGCAGTGAGCTTGTTGCCGCCGTCGCCGAGAAGACCAACAACTCCCAGGTGGCCGTCAACGCCGTGCTGGACTCGGTGTTCGAGGTCTTCGTCGACCAGATCTCCAAGGGTGAGAAGGTGTCCATCCCCGGCTTCCTCGCCGTGGAGCGCACGGACCGCGCCGCCCGCACCGGCCGCAACCCGCAGACCGGCGAGACCATCCAGATCCCGGCCGGGCACTCCGTGAAGCTGACCGCCGGCTCCAAGCTCAAGGCCGCCGTCGCCAAGTAGCCTCCCCGCCTCGACGGGACCGCGGGCCCGCCCCCACACCGGGGGCGGGCCCGCGGCGTCTCCGGGGCCCGGTGTGACAATCCACGCCCGCCTCTCTACCGCGCGTAGAACGGCGGTAAACTGGGCGGGCGCCCGGAAACCGATCCGGCCGAGCCCGATCCGCAGGAGTCCGCCATGCAGCACCGCGCCGCACGCCCCGTGCGCGGCTGGGCCGCCGCGGTCTTCGCGGTGTCCCTCGCCGCCGCCTCGCACGGGGCCGCCGGCGGGGACCTCCCGCCGGGACCGCTCCTGCTGCTGGTGCTGGCCGTGTCCGGCTGCCTCTGCACGGCCCTGTCCGGCCGCGGCTGGGCCTGGTGGAGGACGACCGCCGCGGTGGCAGTGAGCCAGGGTCTCTACCACGCCGCGTTCGGCTGGGGCGCCCACGTCCACGGCGCCGCACCCGGAACGGCCGCCGCCGGTGGCGCCCACGCCGGCCACGACCCGGCCGCGCACGTCGCCGCGGCGCTCGCGGCGGCCCCCGGCACGGCGGCGGCCGAGCCCGCCGCGATGGTGTGGGCCCACGCGGCCGCCGCCGTCGCCACCGTCCTGCTGCTCCGCCGCGGGGACGCCGCCGTCGCGCGCCTTGCGGACGCCCTGCCGCTGGCCCGCCCGGCCCGGATCCTCTCCTGGCGGCCCGCCGTCCCGGCCCCCGCCCCCGCGCGGCCACCGGCCGCCCGCCC
Organism: Arthrobacter paludis; assembly: GCF_056782315.1. Taxonomy (NCBI): domain Bacteria; kingdom Bacillati; phylum Actinomycetota; class Actinomycetes; order Micrococcales; family Micrococcaceae; genus Arthrobacter; species Arthrobacter paludis. The sequence goes on along the minus strand of NZ_JBXAEW010000001.1, from coordinate 140,286 downwards.
CGCACCCGACCACGACCTCGGCGTCCCCCTGCTGGCCCTGCGCCACCGCGGCCCGCCCGTCCGTCCCGCCGCCTGACCAGCCAACGGACCAGCCCCGGACGGGGCGGTAAGGACAACCAGCATGACCACGCACACCCCCACCATCGACCGGCCCGGAGCGATGCTCCGCGCCACCCTCGCGGCCTGCGCGGCGCTCCTGGCGCTCCTCGCGGCGCTCGTCTCCGCGCCCGCCGCGCAGGCCCACGACCAGCTCGTCGCCTCCACCCCGGAGCAGGGCGCCGAACTCGGCCAGGCCCCCGGGGAGCTCGAACTCCGCTTCTCCGGCGAGCTGCAACAACTCGGGGCCGAGGCCGTCCTGGCCGGACCTGACGGGGCCACGATCGAGACCAGCACCTCCACCGACGGACAGGCGCTCACCGTCATCCCCGCGACGGCCCTGGCGCCGGGCGCGTACACCCTGTCCTGGCGCGTCGTCTCCAGCGACGGACACCCCATCGAGGGCACCGAGGCCAACCGCCAGGCGATCGCGTTCACCGTGGCCGGGGCCGGCGGCGGCGCGGCCCCGCAGGACACGGCGTCCGGCGGATCCGCCCCGGCCGGCGACACGGCCTCCGCCCCGGCCGCCGAACCCGACGCAACCGCCACGGCGGACCCGGCCGCCGAACCGGAGGCGACCGACCCCGCCGGCGGGGAGTCCGGACTGCCGGCCCCGCTCGTGTGGGTCCTGCTGGCCCTGGCCGCCGTCGCGGCCGCCGCGGTCGTGTGGGCCAAGGCCCGCCGCCAGACGAAGTAAGCCCGGTCCGGACCCGGGCGGCCCAGCGCCGCCCGGGGGCCGGCGACGGAACCCCGACCCGGAAGGGACCCGAGTGAACACCCCCACCCCCACCGCGGCGAGGCCGGCCTGGCTGCTCGGCGCGGCCGCGCTGGCCGGGCTCGCGGGCCTCGTCGCCGCCCTGCTCTACACGGGCACGACCGTGGCCGGCCAGCTGTCCGACCCCGGCGCGTTCGTCCGCTGGGGCACCCCGATCGCGACCGCCATCCACCACACGGCCATGGCCGTGTCCGTCGGCACCCTCGTGCTCGCCGCCGTCGTCCTGCCCCGCTCCACCCGCCCGGGGCGCCGCGGCGAGGACGCCGACGACGGCGGCCACCCTGCGTTCGTCCGGGCCATGAACGCGGGCGCCGTCGCGGCCACCGTCTGGACGCTGTCGGCCGCGGCGCTGCTGGTGCTCTCCTTCTCCGACATCTCCGGCCAGCCGATCAGCGGCGACCCGGCCTACTCCGCGGCCCTGATCGACTACGCGCTGAACGTCTCCGTCGGTCAGGCGTGGGCGTGGATGGCGGTGATTGCGGCCTCGGTCGCCTCGCTCGCCTTCGGCGTCCGCTCGCGCTCCGGCGTCGGGGCGGCCGCCGTGTTCGCGATGGCCGGAATCCTGCCGCTCTCGCTCATCGGGCACGCGGCGGGAGGCGACGACCACTGGGGCGCCGTCAACGGGATGCTCCTGCACCTGGCCGGCATCTGCCTCTGGGTGGGTGGCATCATCGGCCTGGCCGCGATTGCGGGCCTCCTGGGCACTCCGGCGCCGGGCCGCTACGCGGGTACCCGGCCCGTGCTGGCCGGGACCGTCCTGCGCCGGTTCTCCGCCCTCGCCACCGTCGCGTTCGCGCTGGTGCTCGTCTCCGGGATCGTCAGCGCCTCGATCCGCCTCGCGGGGTGGTCCGACCTGCTCGCGACCCCGTACGGGCAGCTCGTCGTGGTCAAGGCGCTGCTCACGCTCCTGCTCGGGCTGCTGGGGCTCGGGCACCGGATGCTGACGATTCCGCAGCTCGAGGGCGGGAGGATCGGGGCCCTGCCCGCGGCCTGGCGCATCATCGGGGTGGAGGCCGCGATCATGGCGGCGACCATGGGCGTTGCCACGGCCCTGACCCGCACGCCCCCGCCCATTCCCGAGGAACTGCCCCCGACGCCCACCCCGGCCCGCCTCCTCACCGGGTACGACCTGCCGCCCGCCCTCGGGCCCACCGAGTGGCTGACCGTGTGGCGGGTCGACTGGCTCTGGCTCGCCGTCGCGATCTTCCTCGCGGTCGCCTACACGCGCGGCGTCGTGCTCCTGCGCCGCCGCGGGGACCGGTGGCCCGTCATGCGCCTGGTCTCCTGGTACGTCGGCCTCGCCGTGCTCGTCTACCTCACCTCGGGCGCGCCCGCCGTCTACGGGATCGTCCTGTTCTCGATGCACATGGTCGGCCACATGGCGCTGACGATGGTCGCGCCGATCTTCCTGGTCATCGGCAACCCGGTCACGCTCGCCCTGAGGGTCCTGCCGGCGCGCCTCGACGGCACGCGCGGGCCCCGGGAGTGGATCCTCGTGCTCGTGCACTCCTGGTTCTCGAAGCTCGTGACCCACCCGCTGTTCGCCGCCGCGAACTTCGCCGGGTCGATCATCGTCTTCTACAACACGGACCTGTTCCGGTTCGCGATGGAGGAGCACATCGGCCACGAGCTGATGAACCTGCACTTCCTGCTCACCGGCTACATCTTCGCGCTGACCATGATCGGCGGGGACCCCCTGCCCCGGCGGGCCGCCTACCCGATCCGGCTGCTGATCCTGCTCGCCACCGTCGCGTTCCACGCCTTCTACGGCGTCTCGATCATGGGCCAGGAGTCCCTGATCCAGGCCAGCTGGTTCGGGAACATGGGGCGCCCCTGGGGCCCGAGCGCCCTCGAGGACCAGCGCGCCGGGGCGGGCGCCATGTGGGGCATCGGCGAGGTGCCGACCCTCGTCCTGGCCCTCGGCGTCGCGCTCGCGTGGAGCCGCGACGACGCCCGCGAGTCGCGCCGCCGGGACCGGCAGGCGGACCGCGACGACGACGCGGAGCTCGAGGCCTACAACCGCATGTTCGCCGACCTGAAGCAACACGACGAGGAGATCGACCGCCGTGGCCGCTAACCGCCCCCGCCCCCTGCGCGCCGCCCTGGCCGGCGCGGCCGCGCTGCTGGCCCTGTCCGCCTGCGCGGCCCCCGCCGAGCCGCCGGCCGACCCCCACGCCGGGGTCGACACCGGGGCAGCCGTCCCGCCCGAAGCGGCCCCGGGCGGCTCCGGGTCCGGCGCGCCGGCCGCGGACCGGGGCGGGTCGCCGCGCGCCCAGGCCGCCGTCGACGCGGGAATCGCCGCCGCGGCGGCCCTCGGCTTCGGGCTCGCGGCCCCCGCCGCGTCCGCGGACCTCAAGGCCCTCCGCGAGGCGCCGGCCGATGCCCTGGAGGGCGTCGTCGTCGCGCCCTCGACGTGCCGCGGCGTGGTCGAGGAGCTCTCGTGGGCTCCCGGGCAGCAGTCCGCCGACGCCGCCCGCACCGACTTCACGACGCAGGGCGCCTCCGTCACCGGCTCGGTCGAGGTCGCCCCGGTCGACGACCGCGCCGCGCTGGACGCCCACTACGCCACGGTGGAGCGGATGCTCGGCGAGTGCTCCCAGGTGACGCTGAACATCCAGCAGGAGACCGGCAACGGCGGCGTGGTCCCGGAGACGGTGCCGCTGACCAGCACCGCGCCGGAGGTCTCCGGGGCCGATGTCGACTCGGCACTGCTGTGGACGCGCGGCCGCGACGGCCAGGCCCTCCAGCAGCAGGCGCTGGTCCTCATGGGGGAGCGGGACGGGCACGTGGCCATGGTCTCCTTCATCGGCACCAGGGGCCTGGACGACGGCCGTTTCGCGGAGATGGCCTCGGGCATCCTCGACGCGACCCTCGCCGAAGCGGGCGGGTAGCGGGGGACGACGGCGGCGCCCCCGCCGTCGTCCGCCGTCATCCGGGGCGGCGCCGGGAACAGCCGCGGGGATAATGGCGTTGGAACCAGAACGTCAGCCGACAGCGTCCAGGAGCAGCATGAACACCCCCACCCCAGCCACCGAGTCCGTCCGCGCCTCCTACCGGGTCCGCGCCTCCGAACTGGTGGGCCGCAACTGGCTCAACACCGGCGGCAAGCAGGTCACCCTCGAGGACCTGCGCGGCAAGATCGTGGTCCTCGACTTCTGGACGTTCTGCTGCATCAACTGCCTCCACGTGCTGGACGAGCTGCGCCCGCTCGAGGAGAAGCACCGCGACAAGCTGGTGATCGTGGGCGTGCACTCGCCGAAGTTCGAGCACGAGGCGGACCCGGACGCCCTGGCCGCCGCCGTCGAGCGCTACGAGATCCACCACCCGGTCCTCGACGACCCGGAGCTGGACACGTGGCAGGCCTACTCCGCCCGCGCCTGGCCGACGCTCGTCGTCATCGACCCGGAGGGCTACATCGCCGCCCACCTGACGGGGGAGGGCCACGCCAACGGCCTCGGCATCCTCGTCGAGGAGCTCGTCGCCGAGCACGAGGCCAAGGGGACGCTGCACCGCGGCACCGGCCCCTACGTGCCGCCCCCGGCGCGCGAGGGCGACCTGCGTTTCCCCGGCAAGGTCGCGGCCCTGCCCAACGGCAACTTCCTGGTCGGCGACTCGGGCCACCACCGCCTCGTCGAGCTGGCCGGGGACCTGTCCACCGTCGTGCGCACCATCGGCGAGGGGACGAAGGGCCACGCCGACGGCGGCCCCGACGCGGCCCGCTTCAACGAGCCCCAGGGCCTGGCGCTGCTGCCCGCCGACGTGGCGGCCCGGGTGGGCTACGACGTCGTCGTCGCCGACACGGTCAACCACCGCCTGCGCGGCGTCTCCCTGGGCACCGGCGAGGTCGTCACGGTGGCCGGCAACGGGGTCCAGCGCCTGCTGGACGTCGAAACGGCCCGGGCCGCCGGGGACGCCGCGAACGACGCCGGGGCCTGGGTGTGGGACCTCGGCGCCGACCCGCTGAACACCTCCCTGTCCTCGCCGTGGGACGTGGTGTGGAGCGCGAAGGCCGGGCGCGTCGTCGTCGCCATGGCCGGCACGCACCAGATCTTCTCCTTCGACCCGGCCACCGGCGCGCTCGAGGTCTTCGCCGGCACCGGCCTGGAGGGGCTGACCGACGGCCCCGCCGGCGGGTCCTGGTTCGCCCAGTCGTCCGGCCTCGCCGTGGACGCCCGGGGCGACGTGTGGGTCGCCGACTCGGAGACCAGCGCGCTGCGCGTGCTGCGCCTCGGCGACGACGGCCGCGTGGACGCCGTCGCGTCCGCGATCGGGACCGGCCTGTTCGACTTCGGGTTCCGCGACGGCGAGGCCGGACAGGCCCGCCTGCAGCACCCGCTGGGCGTCGCCGCGCTGCCCGACGGCTCCGTCGCCGTGGCCGACACCTACAACGGGGCCGTGCGCCGCTACGACCCGGCCACGGGGACCGTCTCCACCCTGGCCCGCGGCCTGGCCGAGCCCTCCGACGTGCTGCTGGACGGCTCCGTCGACGGCGAGGCCGTGCTGCTGGTCGTGGAGACCAACCGCCACCAGCTCGTGCGGGTGCCCCTGCCGAAGGAGGCGCTGACCGTCGACGAGGGCGCCTCGCAGACCGCCCGCCCGCGCACGCCCGTCGCCGCCGGCCAGCACGCCCTCGAGGTCCGCTTCGCCGCGCCGAAGGGCCAGAAGCTGGACGACCGCTGGGGCGACCCGACGCAGCTGAAGATCTCCTCCTCGCCCGAGGAGCTGCTGCTCGAGGGCGCCGGCACGTCCGTGGGCCTGGCCCGCACGCTGGTGCTCAACCCCGACGTCGCCGAGGGCGTCCTGCACATCACCGCCCGGGCCGCGGCGTGCGACGGCGAGCCCGGCGGGGAGATCCCCGACCACGCCGCCTGCCACCTGTACCAGCAGGACTGGGGCATCCCGGTGGTCCTCGACGCCGGCGGCGAGACCGCGCTGACGCTCGACCTGCGCGGGCTGGACTAGGAGGCGCCGGCGGCCCGCGCCGCCCACCCCCCACCGATAGGCGGGGCTCCCCGAGGGGAGCCCCGCCTTTTTGCGTGCCCTCCCTCGGGCGTCACGGGCCCGTCATGTGACGCGGGCGCGGCCCGGGTGTGACGCCCGCGGGCCGCCCCGCCGGGACACGATCCGTCATGTGCGCCCGCGTGACGGCCGCCGCCGCCGGGAACTTGCCGCATCCCGGGCGGCGCGGTGACATGGACCCACCAGCCATCCAGAGCGGCCGAGAGATCTGGCTCGACGACGCCGCAGCAACCATCCGGGGCCCACGGTCCGGGAACGGTGCTACCGCCAGAAGCGATGGAGACACATCGTCGGCGCCCGGGCGGGCCCCGCGCCGATGCCGTGCACTCCCTCGCGATCCCGCGAGGAGGACGAATGACCACGACCACCGCGGCGGCCCCGCCGTCGCTTTCCTACGAGCTGTACCCGCCCCGGGCCGGCGTGGCGCCGGAGCGGATCCAGGCCACCGTCGAGGCCCTCGAGGCCACGCAGCCGGACTACGTGTCCGTCACCTGCAACGGTTCCCCGTCCAGGCGCCGCGCCTCGCTCGACTTCCTCAGGCACCTCATGCACGAGACCCGCCTGCGCCCGGTGGCGCACCTGACCTGCGTCGGGGAGACCACCCGGTCGCTGGACCGGACCGTCCGGGAGCTGCTCGGCCTGGGCGTGCGCGGAGTCCTGGCCCTGCGCGGGGACCTGCCCACCGACCCCGGGGTCGACCGGGGCGAGTTGCCGTTCGCCCGGTACCTCGTGGAGCTGATCCGCGACGTGGAGCAGCGGCACGGGGCCACGCTCGCCGGCGGACGCCTGTCCGTGGGCGTGGCCGCCTACCCGGACCACCACCCGGAGTCCCCGTCCTTCCAGCACGACCTCGAGGTGCTGCTCGCCAAGGAGCGGTCCGGCGCGGACTTCGCGATCACGCAGGTCTACTTCGAGCCGGACCGCTACGGACGCCTCGTCGCGGCCGCCCGCCGCGCCGGCGTCACCATCCCGATCGTGCCGGGGATCATCCCCTTCGACAGCGAGCGGCGGCTCGAGCGCCTGGCCCAGCTCACCGGCCTGGCCCCCGACCCGGCGCTGCTGCACCGGCTCGCGACGGCCTCGGACGACGGCGCACGCCGCCGCATCGGCGTCGACGCCGCCCTGCGGCTGGCCCGGGCGGCGTTCGACGACGGCGCCCCCGGCCTCCACCTGTACACGTTCAACGACCACCGCGGATCGCTCGACGTCGTCGAGGCCCTCGGACTCGCCGGCACGGCCCACCGGGCCGCCGGCGTCCCCGCCTGACCGGCGGACCGACCCACCACCACAACCACCACACCACCCAGGAGAGAACCATGACCGCCCAGCACCAGACCCCGGCCCCCGGCTTCCCGGCCGCCACCGTCCTCGGCTACCCGCGCATCGGCCGGACCCGCGAGCTCAAGCGCGCCCTGGAGGCCCACTGGGCCGGACGGCTCGACGCCGAGGGGCTCGACCGCGCCGACCGCGCCGTCCAGAACGCGACCGTGGAGCGGCTCGCCGAGCTCGGCCTGCGCACCGACGACTCCTCGATCCCGGCCGACTTCGCCCTCTACGACCAGGTCCTCGACGCCACGGCGGCGCTCGGCGCCCTGCCGGGCCGCTTCGCCGACCTCGCCGGGGAGGACGGGTCCGTCGACACGGCCGCGTACTTCACGCTCGCCCGCGGCGACGCCGAGCGGCCGCCGCTGGAGCTGACGAAGTGGTTCGACACGAACTACCACTACCTGGTGCCGGAGATCGGCCCCGAGACCCCGTTCGCGCCGCTGGCCCACCGGCTCGAGGCGATCGTCGCCCGCTTCCGGGGTCTCGGCGTCGCCCTGCGGCCGGTGCTCGTCGGCCCCGTCACCTACCTGCTGCTGTCCAAGCCGGAGGACGGCTCGCCGGACGGGTTCGACCCCCTGTCGCGGCTGGACGACGTGGTCGCCGCCTACCGGGGCATCCTCGCCCGCCTCGCCGAGGCCGGGGCCGACTGGGTGCAGTTGGACGAGCCGGGCCTGGCGACCGATCGGGGCGGCGCGCTGGCCGGCGAGGGCGGGCCGGTGGAACGCGCGTACCGCGCCCTCGCTGCGCCCGGCGACGGCGGGGCCCGCCCGGCCCTGTTCGTCACCACCGGCTACGGCACCGCGGGCGACCCCGCCGAGCCCGGGGCCGCGCTGGGGGTCCTCGCCCGGGCCGGCGTGGAGGCCGTGCACGCCGACCTGGTGCGCGGCGACGTCCCCACCGCCCGGCACCTGCGACTGCCCTCCGCTACCCGCCTCGTCGCCGGGATCGTCGACGGGCGCAACGTGTGGCGCAACGACCTGCGCGCTTCCCTGGAGGTGCTGGTTGGCCTGCGCGCGGCCGCTCCCGGAGGGGTCTCCGTGGCCACCTCCACGTCGCTGTTCCACGTGCCGCACGACGTCGCGGCCGAGCGGAACCTTCCGGAGCACCTCGCCGGGTGGCTGGCCTTCGCGGACCAGAAGGTCGCCGAGGTCCGCTCGCTCGCGACCGGCCTGGCCGCGGGCGGAGACGCCATCGCCGCCGCCGTCGCCGACTCCGACGCGGCCCGCGCCCACCGCGCCGACTTCGGCGGAGTGCGCGTGGACCGCGTCCGCCAGCGGCTCGCGGCGCTGACGGACGAGGACTTCCGCCGGGTGCCCGCCGACGAGCGGGCGGCCCTGCAGCAGGCCCGGCTCGGGCTTCCGCCCCTGCCCACCACGACGATCGGGTCCTTCCCGCAGACCGGGGAGGTCCGGAAGGCGCGCGCGGCGGTGCGCTCCGGGGCGATCGGCCAGGCGGAGTACGAGGAGTTCCTGCGCGCGGAGATCGGGCGCGTGGTCCGGCTCCAGGAGGAACTGGGCCTGGACGTCCTGGTCCACGGCGAGCCGGAGCGCAACGACATGGTCCAGTACTTCGCCGAGAACCTGGACGGCTTCGCCGCCACCGAGCACGGCTGGGTCCAGTCGTACGGGTCCCGCTGCACGCGCCCGTCCATCCTGTGGGGCGACGTCACGCGCCCGCGGGCATTCACCGTCCCGTGGATCCGCCATGCCCAGGCGCTGACCGAGCGGCCGCTGAAGGGCATGCTCACCGGACCCGTGACGATCCTCGCCTGGTCGTTCGTGCGCGACGACCAGCCCCTCGGGGAGACGGCCCAGCAGGTGGCCCTCGCGCTGCGGGACGAGATCGCCGACCTCGAGGCGGCCGGAACCGGGATCGTCCAGGTCGACGAGCCGGCCCTGCGGGAGCTGCTGCCGCTGCGCGGCACCGGCCACGCGGACTACCTGGAGTGGTCCGTCCGGGCGTTCCGGCTGGCCACGTCCGGCGTGCGCGCTGACACGCAGGTCCACACGCACCTGTGCTACTCGGAGTTCGGGGAGGTCATCTCCGCCATCGACGCCCTGGACGCGGACGTGACCAGCATCGAGGCCGCACGCTCGCGGATGGAGATCGTCGCCGACATCGCCGGGTTCGGGTACGGCCGCGGCATCGGCCCGGGCGTGTACGACATCCACTCCCCGCGCGTGCCGTCCACGGAGGAGGTCGAGGGCCTCATCCGGCAGGCGCTCGGCAGCGTCCCGGCGCACCGCCTGTGGGTCAACCCGGACTGCGGGCTGAAGACCCGCGGCTACGCCGAGACCGTGGACTCCCTGCGGAACGTCGTGGCCGCGGCCGCGCGCGTCCGGGACCGCGCCGCGGACCGGCGCCCCCTGGCCGGGACGGACGCCCGCGCCTGAGCAGTGGCGGGCGGCGGCACCCCGCCGCTGCCCGCCGCGTCCCGGCGGCTCTCGCCGTCCCAGCCGCCCGCCACCGCGCAGTACCCGCCGCCCGCCGCCCGGCGCCGGCCCCCGAACCCCCGCAGACGAGGAGCCCCTCATGACCGCCACCCAGCAGGCCCCCTGGCCGGGCGCCGCCCCGGCCACGGCCCAGGTCCACGCCGGCTACGCGCCGCAGGCCCCGCACTATCCCGCCGCCGCCCCGATCCACCAGACCGCGTCCTACGCCTTCCCGGACTACCGGACCGCCCGGGCGATGTTCGCCCTCGCGGAGCCGGGCTTCACGTACACCCGGACCGGCAACCCCACCACCGCCGTGTTCGAGCAGCGCCTGGCCGCGCTCGAGGGCGGGACCGGCGCCGTCGCCACGGCGACGGGCCAGGCCGCCGTCGCCGTCGCCCTCCTGGCCCTCCTCCAGGGCGGGAGGCACCTCGTCGCGTCCTCGCGCCTCTACGGGGGGACCGTGGACCTGCTGACGGACACGTTCGCCGACTTCGGGATCGAGACCGACTTCGTCGACCCCGCGGACCCTGCCGCCTGGGGCCGGGCCGTGCGCCCCACGACGCGCGCCTTCCTGGTCGAGTCGATCTCCAACCCCCTGGCCACGCTGGTGGACCTGCCGGCCCTGGCCGGCGTCGCCCAGGCGGCCGGGGTGCCCGTGGTCGTGGACAACACGCTGGCCACCCCGGCCCTGTACCGGCCGTTCGACCACGGGGCGGACATCGTCGTGCACTCGGCCACGAAATTCCTCGGCGGTCACGGGACGGTCCTGGCCGGGGCGCTGGTCGACGGCGGCACGTTCGACTTCGCCGCCGACCCGGGGAAGTGGCCGCAGCTGGCCCGGCCCAAGGCCCGCTACGGAGGGGCGACGCTGCTGGAGCGCCACGGCGCGGCCGCCTACCTGACGCTGGCCCGGAGCAAGTACCTCCACGACCTCGGCCCGGCGCTGGCCCCGGCCAGCGCCGCCGCCGTCGCGCAGGGGCTCGAGACGCTGGGGCTGCGGGTCGCGCGGCACACCGCCTCGGCGGAAGCCGTCGCCCGGCACCTGCAGCGGCACCCGGCCGTCGCGCGCGTGCACCATCCGGCCCTGGCTGGCCACCGGGACTCGGCCCTCGCGGCCCGGGACTTCCCCCGGGGGGCCGGGTCCGTCTTCTCCTTCGACCTCGACGCCGGACCCGGCGAGGTGGGCCCGTTCATCGACCGGCTCCGGCTGTTTCGGCTCGTCGCCAACGTCGGCGACACGCGCTCGCTCGTGGCGCACCCCGCCGCGATGACCCACTGCCGGCTGACTCCGGCGCAGCGCGCCGCGGCGGGCATCGCCGAGACCACCGTCCGGCTCTCCATCGGCCTCGAGGCGTTGGAAGACCTCGTGGCCGACCTGGACCGGGCCCTGGCCCCGCTGGCGGGGCGCGCCACGCGCCGGGGCGGCCCGGAGGCGGCGGCGCCGTCGCCGCCTCCCCGGGCGGCGGCCGCGGCCGGAAGGGGGGCCTGAGGTGGCCGCGGCGCGGGGGCCGGCGCGGCTCGGGTTCAACACGGCGGCCATCCACGCCGGGCAGGAGCCCGACCCGCTGACCGGGGCGGTGGTGCCGCCGATCTACCAGACCAGCACGTTCGTCCAGGACGGGATCAACGTCCTGCGCGCCGGCCACGAGTACAGCCGCGGGTCGAACCCGACGCGCGATGGGTTCCAGACCCAGCTCGCGGCCCTGGAGGGCGGGGCGGCGTGCTTCGCGTTCGCGTCCGGGATCGCGGCCGAGGACGCGCTCCTGCGGGCCGTCCTGCGCCCCGGCGACCACATCGTCCTCGGCGGCGACGGGTACGGGGGGACGAACCGGCTGGTGGCCCAGGTCCTGGCCCCGTGGGGCATCGAGCACACCGCCGTCGACATCACCGACGCGGAGGCGGTCGCCGCCGCCGTCGTGCCGGGACGGACGGCCCTGCTGTGGGTCGAGACCCCGTCCAACCCGCTGCTGGCCGTCGCCGACCTGGCCGCGTGGGCGCTCGTGGCGCGCGACGCGCGGGCCCTGCTGGTCGTCGACAACACGTTCGCGTCCCCGTACCTGCAGCGCCCGCTCGAATGGGGCGCCGACGCCGTCGTGCACTCCACCACCAAGTACATCGGCGGGCACTCGGACGTGCTCGGCGGCGCCGTCGTGGTCGCGGACCGGCCGTTCCGGGGCCGGACGCTCGCCGAGGCCGTCGGGTTCCAGCAGTTCGCGGCGGGGGCCGTCGCCGGGCCGCAGGACTCCTACCTGGCGGCGAGGGGCCTGAAGACCCTGGGGCTGCGCATGGAGCGGCACGGGGCCAACGCGCACGAACTGGCGGTGTGGCTCCAGGGGCACCCCGCCGTGGCCGAGGTCCTCTACCCGGGGCTGCCCGGCCACCCCGGCCACGCCCTCGCCGCGCGGCAGATGGACGGCTTCGGGGGCATCGTCTCCGTGCGGCTCGCCGGCGGGGAGCGCGCCGCCCGGGCCTTCGCGGAGTCCACCCGGCTCTTCGCCCTCTCCGTCAGCCTGGGCGGGGTCGAGTCGCTCGTGTGCTACTGCTCGGAGATGACGCACGCCTCGGTCCGCGGCACGGACCTGGCGGTGCCCACCGACCTCGTCCGGCTCTCGGTGGGCGTCGAGGACGTCGCCGACCTGCGGGAGGACCTGGACCGGGCCCTGGGCGGCCTGCGGGGCGCCGCGGGCGCCGTGGCGGCGGGCGCCGTGGCCGCGGGCGGCCCGGCGCCGGCCCCGTAGCCACCCCGGGCGGGGCGCACCCATGGCGCCCCGCCCGGGGCCGGGGATATGGTTGGTGTCGTCAAGCAACTATCTTCGGGGGTGACGCGCTGAGCAGCATGTTCGCCGCGCTGCGGGTCCCCAACTACCGGCTCTGGGTCTCGGGGGCCCTCGTGTCCAACATCGGCACGTGGATGCAGCGCGTCGCCCAGGACTGGCTCGTGCTCACCGTCCTCACGGACAACTCCGGCACGGCCACCGGCATCACGACCGGACTGCAGTTCCTGCCCATCCTGCTCATCGGCCCCTACGCGGGGCTCGTCGCGGACCGGCACCACAAGCGGCACCTGCTCATGCTCACGCAGGCGGCCATGGGCCTGTGCGCCCTCGCGCTGGGGGTCCTCGTCCTGCTGGACGCCGCCGAGCTGTGGCACGTGTACGGGCTGGCGCTGGCGCTCGGCGTCGCCAGCGCGTTCGACGCCCCCGCGAGGCAGGCCTTCGTCTCGGAGGTCGTCGGCGGCCCGGACCTGCCCAACGCGGTCGCGCTCAACAGCGCCTCCTTCAACCTGGCCCGCCTCGTCGGCCCGGGCGTCGCCGGGCTGCTCATCGCCTGGATCGGTACGGCCCCGGCCTTCCTGGTCAACGCGGCCAGCTTCGCCGCCGTGATCGTGGCCATCGCCCGCATGGACCCCGCGACGCTGCACACGCCCGAGCGCATGGCCCGCGGCAAGCACCAGATCCGCGACGGGCTGCGCTACGTGCGCGGCCGGCCGGACCTCGTGATGATCCTCGCCCTGGCCGCCCTCGTGGGCACCTTCGGGCTGAACTTCCAGCTGACCAACGCGATGATGGCCACGGAGCTCGACGCCGGGCCGGACGGCTACGGGCTGCTCGGCTCCGTGATGGCCGTGGGCACGCTCGCCGGCGCGCTGCTGGCCGCCCGGCGCTCCCGGTTCCGGCTGCGCTACCTGGTGGGCGGGGCCATCGGGTTCGGGGCGGCCTCCGTGGCCTCCAGCGCCATGCCGGTCTTCTGGGCCTACGCGCTCTCCCTGGTCGCCGTCGGGCTGGGGGCGCTGACCTTCCTCAACAGCTGCAACACGTCGATCCAGCTGTCCGTGGACCCGCGGTACCGGGGCCGGGTCCTGGCCCTCTACATGGCCGTGATCCAGGGCGGCACCCCGATCGGGGCGCCGCTGATCGGCTGGCTGGGCACCGAGTTCGGCGTGCGCTGGGCCCTGGCCTTCGGCGGCGTCGTGTCGCTCGCGGCCGGCCTGTGGGCCCTGGGCGCGATCCGGTCGGGCAGGGTCAGTCTGCCGCCACGGGAGTCACGGACAGGGACGTCGGACCCGCGTCCAGCCGGGCCGTGAACCCGAACGTGTCCTCGACCGTCTTCTCCTCGAACGCGCCGGTCATCAGGTCCTGCTCGACCAGGTGGATGCTCGCGCTGGCCTCCAAGGGGGCGATGCGCCACCGGCCCCCCTCGGGGACCACCTCGACCTCGGGGTACTCCTCGATGTCCCAGTCGATCGTCCCGGCGTCCACGCGTGCCGTGGTCGAGTAGGTGAGCGGGCAGGCCGCCGGCTTGAGGACCTGCTGCCGCGCGCAGTCGTCGAGGTAGGCGCGGATCCGACGCTCGACGTCGTCCTTGAGCTCCGCCGTCGGTCGCGTGACCAGCTCGACGGGCTCCGCGGCGGCCGCCGGGGAATCGACGACGACCCGCTTGGCGGGCGCCTCGAAGTACTTGGATGAGTAGGACGCCTCGACGACCGTGCCGGGGAAGGCCGGGATCCGCTGGGAGCCCGACGCCAGCGGCGAGGGGCGGCCGTTGACGGCGATCTCGTTCGTGGTGTCCGCGTGGACCGTGACCACGGGCAGCTCCGACTCCGCGAACGCCCAGCGGTCGAAGAACAGCCACTCGGTGCCCGCGTGCCGGAGCCGGAACGCGGTGCTGTGGCTGCGCCCGTCGACCGTGTACCGGGCCGTGACCTCCACCTCGTCGTCCGTGAGGGGCTCGGCGGGAAGGACCTCCAGGCCGCGGACCGGCGCCGCCGCGGCGGCCAGGCCGGCACCGTCCAGGACCAGCCCGTTGCCCGCCGGCGCCTCGGCCCGGAGCAGGCCCAGGGCCCGGCCGCCCTCTCCCGCGCGCAGCAGGGAGAAGTACCGGCGCACCTGCTCCTCGGGCCCGAAGACCCGCTGGTTGACGAGGGCGATGGTGACCACCGCCGCCGTGGCAGCCACCATCAACACGGCCAGCCACAGGGCGAGGACCTTGAGGGGGAGGGAACCGCGCTGCACGCCCCCTACGTTACCGGCAGCGGGGGACCGCGACCGGCAGGGTGCGGCGTGCGGGGCCCGCTACCGGCGGCGGCGGCGCGTGCCGAACAGGCCGCGCAGCAGCTCCTTTCCCAGCACCCCGGCGACCTGGGTCGCGGCCTCCACCCACGGGTTCTCGCCGCGGCTGGGCGGACGGCCGCCGGCGCGGGACCGGCCGGCCCCGCCCCGGGACCGTCCGCTGGCCCCCGTCGGGACGGGCCGGCCGCGCCCGCGGGCCCCGCCGTCGTCCCCGCCCTGCCCCGTCGCGCCGCCGCGGGCGCCGACGGCGGCGAGCTTCTCGTGCGCGCTCTCGCGGTCGACGGCGGTGCCGTATTCGGCGAGCAGTTCCGACGCCGCGACGGCCGACTCGGCGGTCCCGGCCGGCGCGGGGCCGATGGCCGAGCGCGGCGGCGCGAGCCGCGTCCAGGCGACGGGAGTGGGCGCGCCGCGGTCGTCGACGAGGGTGACGATGGCCTCGCCGATGCCGGCGGACGTGAGGGCCTGCGCGAGGTCGTAGCCGCTCGTGGGGAACGTGGACACGGTCGCCTTGAGGGCCTTCGCGTCCTGCGGCGTGAAGACCCGCAGGGCGTGCTGGATGCGGTTGCCGAGCTGTCCGAGGACCTCCGCGGGCAGGTCCTGCGGGTTCTGGGTGACGAAGTACACCCCGACGCCCTTGGAGCGGATGAGGCGGACCGTCGTGGTGATCGAGTCGAGAAACGCGTCCGAGGCGTCCTCGAAGAGGAGGTGGGCCTCGTCCAGGAAGAACACGAGCTCGGGGCGGTCCGCGTCCCCGACCTCCGGGAGTTCCTCGAACAGGTCCGCGAGGAGCCAGATGAGGAACGTGGAGAACAGCAGCGGCTGGCGCAGGAGGGTCGGCAACTCGAGGCAGCTCACGACGCCCCGGCCGTCCGGGGCCCGGCGCAGCAGCTCCGCGGTGTCGAACTCGGGTTCGCCGAAGAACGCCTCCAGGCCCTGGGCCTGCAGGCCGACCAGCTCGCGCAGGATGACGCCCGCGGTCGCGGGGGAGAACCCGCCCAGCCCCTCCAGGTCGGAGGAGCCCGCGTCGCTGGACAGGTGCGCGACGACGGCCCGCAGGTCCTTGAGGTCCACGAGCTCGAGGCCCTGGCGGTCGGCGTAGTGGAAGACGAGCTGCAGGCTGGACTCCTGCGTCTCGTTCAGCCCCATAATGCGGGCCAGCAGCACGGGGCCGAAGGACGTCACCGTGGCCCGGACGGGGACGCCCGTCCCGTCGTGATCCGCCCGGACGCCGTGCCGGGCGTGGACAGGCCGGTCAGGTCGCCCTTGATGTCCGTGAGGAAGACCGGCACGCCGTGGTCGGAGAGCTGCTCGGCGAGGACCTGCAGCGTGACCGTCTTCCCCGTGCCGGTCGCCCCGGCCACGAGGCCGTGCCGGTTGGCCATCCGCAGGGGGAGGCGGACGGGCGCATCCGCGTGGACCGCGCCGCCGGCGAGGGCGGCACCGAGGTGGAGGGCCTCGCCGTCGACCGCGTAGCCGGCGCGGATGGCCTCGAGCTGTTCGGTTTCGTTGGTCGCCATGGCGTGAGCCTAGCCGCGGCCGCGCGCCCGCGACAGGCCCCTCCCGCCGGCTACGGCAGCAGCAGCGGCACCGCCATCATGGCCGGGATCGCCACCACGGTGGTGATCAGGACCGTGTCCTTCGCGGTCACCAGCCCCTCGTCGTACCGGGAAGCGGTCACGAAGACGTTCTGTGCCGTGGGGAGCGCGGCCATCACGACGGCGGCGAACAGCCCGTCCCCCTCGAGGCCGAAGCCCAGCCGGGCGATCGCCCAGGCGAGCAGCGGGTGCGCGACGAGCTTCAGGCCGGAGGCCACGAGCGTGTCCGCGCGGCGGGCCGAGGACCGGCGCAGCGGGCGGGACCCCACCAGCGAGATGCCGAAGGCGATGAGCATCGCCGGGATGGACGCCCCGGCGATGATCGTGATCGGCTCCCAGAGCTGCCGCGGGACCCCCACGCCGGACAGGGCGACGGCCAGCCCGAGCATCGAGCCGACGATCATCGGGTTCCGGACGGTGGCCAGGAGCAGGGCGGCGGGCGTGGTGCGGCGCCCGGCGGTCGCCGTGTCCAGCAGCGCCAGGAAGACGGGGCTGAGCAGGGCGAGCTGGAACAGGATGATCGGGGCCGCCTGGCTGATGTCCCCGAGCACGTACGCGGCGATCGGCAGGCCGAGGTTCGCGGAGTTCACGGTGGCGGCGCTCATGGAGCCGATGAGCAGTTCCGAGCGGGAGCGGCGCAGCCACCAGCGGGTCGCGGCGACATAGAGCACGGCGATGCCGAACGCGCTGAGGGCGGCGACGGCGAGCAGGGGACCCAGCACCGTCGAGGGGTCCGACTCGGCGAGGGTCGTGAAGAGCAGCGCGGGGCTGGCGACGAAGAACGTCAGGCGGTTGAGGACGATGCGTGCGTCGTCGCCCAACACCCCGGTGCGGCCGACCAGGTAGCCGACGGCGATGACCGTCCAGACGACCGCGAACCCGGAGAGGACTCCCCCCAACGGCTAGCGTTCGGCGGGCGTGCCGGCGAGTGCGTGGGGCGGGCGCTCGATGTTGGGCAGCACGGCCTCGGACGGGTCCGAGCCGAGGGCGACGATGCGGTTCGAGGCGTCGACGTGGACGACCGCGGGCACGTACTCGCGGGCCTCGGCCGTTTCCATCTCCGCGTAGCTGATGAGGATCACCGTGTCGCCCGGGTGCACCAGGTGTGCCGCGGCGCCGTTGATCCCGATCTCGCGGCTGCCCCGCTCGCCGGCGATCGTGTAGGTCTCGAGGCGGGCGCCGTTGGTGACGTCCACGATGCTCACGAGCTCGCCGGGGAGGATGTCGGCGGCCTCGAGCAGGTCGAGGTCGACGGTGACGGAGCCGACGTAGTGGAGGTCGGCGTGCGTGACGGTGGCCCGGTGGATCTTGGACTTGAACATGGTGCGTTTCATGGCGGGGTCCAGTCTACGCCCACCCGGCGGGGGCGCCGAGTGAACTTGGGCATAAAGAGAGCGGGCGACGGGAATCGAACCCGCGTGTCCAGCTTGGGAAGCTGGCGCTCTACCATTGAGCTACGCCCGCGATGTGCCCGCCGTCCGTTCGTACCGCGGGCGCGACTCAGCATATCCCACACCGGGCCCGTCCGCGCAATCGGGTCCCGTGGCGCGTGTCGGGCGGCCGGTCACGGGCCGGCGGGGTGCGCCGCGGCCCGCCGGTGGCCGAGGAGCGCCGGCTCCACCCAGCGTGCGGCGATCGGCCCGAGCACGGCCAGCAGCATGACGTACGCGCTCGCGAGCGCGGCCAGGCCGTCGGGCGCGGCGCCGGAGGCCACCGCCAGGCCGGCGATGACGATGGAGAACTCGCCGCGGGCGATCAGGGCGGCGCCGGCGCGCAGCTGGCCGGGGCGGGCGATGCCCGCCTGGCGGGCCGCCCACGCGCCCGTGGCCATCTTCGTGGCGGACGTCAGCACGGCGAGGACGACGGCGGGGACCAGCACGGGCGGGATCGCGCCCGGGTCGGTGTTGATGCCGAACAGGACGAAGAACAGGGCCGCGAAGAGGTCGCGCAACGGCTCGAGGACCTTCTGGGCCGTGTTCGCCGTGGCCCCGGAGATCGCGATGCCCAGCAGGAACGCCCCCACCGCGGCGGAGACCTGCAGGGCGGCCGCGAGCCCGGCGACGAGCAGCGCCGCCCCGATGATGTTCAGCAGCAGGTTCTCCCGGTCCGTGGAGTGGAGCAGGCGCGAGATCGACGGCCCGAACCGCAGCGCGAGGAGCAGGACCACGGTCACGGCCAGCAGGGCGATGCCGACCGCCCGCAGTCCGCCCCAGAAGCTGGCCCCGGCGAGGACCGCGGTGAGGATCGGCAGGTACACCGCCATCGCGAGGTCCTCGAGTACCAGCACGGACAGGACGACTGGGGTCTCGCGGTTGCCGAGCCGGCCCAGGTCGGAGAGCACCTTCGCGACGATGCCGGACGAGGAGATGTAGGTGACCCCGGCCAGGACGAATGCCCCGGTGGGACCCCAGCCGAGCAGGAGGGCCAGGGCCGCGCCGGGCAGGGCGTTGAGGACGACGTCGAGGGCGCCGGCCATCCAGGAGCCGCGCAGCCCCGCGACCAACTCGGACGCCGTGTACTCCAGGCCCAGCATCAGCAGCAGCAGGACGACGCCGAGTTCGCTGGCGACCTCGCCGAACTCCTGGAGCCCGGTCACGGGGACGAGCCCGCCGTGGCCGACCGCGAGGCCGCCGAGCAGGTAGAGGGGGACGGGGGACATGCCGGCCCGCGCGGCCAGCCGGCCCAGCACGCCGAGGCCCAGGAACAACGCGCCGAGCTCGACGAGCACGAGCGTGGTCCCGGACACCGTGGCCTCCTAGACGCCGCCGAGCAGGCGCGCGGCGCGCTCGAGGGCGTCCGACGTGCCGACGACGATCAGCACGTCGCCCGCGGCCAGCCCGAAGTCGGGGACGGGGGAGGCCAGCACCTGCCCGGCCCGCACGACCGCGACCACGGAGACGCCGGTGCGGGTGCGCAGCCGCGTGGCGCCGAGCGTCGCCCCCGCATACGGGGAATCCTCCCCGAGCACGACCTGCTGGGTCTCGATGCCGGGCAGCTCGCTGTGCTGCTGCCCCAGTTGGGCCACCAGTTGCGGGGCCCCGAGCAGCGCCCCGAGCGCGGCGGCCTCCTCCATGCCCAGGGGCACGGAGGCCAGGACGGCGTCCGGGTCCTCGCGCTCGGAGACGATCAGCTCCAGGCCGCCGTCGCGGTGGATGACCACGCCGACGCGCCGGCCGCTCGCGAGGGTGAGTTCCCGCCGGACGCCGATGCCCGGCAGCGGGGTCTCCTCAAGATCCATGGGAACACTGTAGACCCGCGGGCTTCCCGGGGCGGTGGGCGTCGGGAAGCCCGCGGGGTCGGTTCCGGGCCGCGCGTCAGGAGGCGGGGCCGGCCCCGCCGCCTGCCCCGCCGGCGCCCGGCCCGAAGTCGCGGCGGATCGCCTCGACGCCGTCGCTGCCGATCTCGAAGCCGATGGCGTGGCCGGGGTTGATGACGATGCCCGCGCCCGTGAGGTGCTCCACCACGGAGGCGCCGGCGACGCGGACCGCGTACGGCGCCTCGTCGACGTACGTCTCGGGGACGCGGGAGAGGTGGGTGAAGAGCGCGACGACGGGGTCGCCGTCCTTGTTCTGCAGCACGAGCGGCTGGACGTTCCCGGACTCCGGGGTGACCTCCTCGCGGCTGAGGAAGAACAGCTCGGCGGACAGGAACGCGCCAATGACCTCCCCGGCGCGCGACTGGTCCTGCTGGCCGGAGAGCAGGACGCTCTCGAAATGGGTCTGCGGGGCGTCCGGGTCCGGGGCGGCGCCGCCGTCGTCCCCGGCCGGGCTCGTCGGTGCGTTGGGCTGGGTGTTCTCCTCGCTCATGTCCCCACCCGACCACGCGCGCCCGGGATGCGCAAGGCGGCCGCCGTCACGCGGGGGCGGCGCACCGGCCCCGCCCGGTACAGTGGATTGGCACCGCCTAGACCCACCGAGGAAGACCATGAGCGCATTCCAGTACGAGGACCTCCTGCCCATCGGGGAGGACCAGACCCCCTACCGAAAGATCGGCACCGACGGTGTCCGGGCGGTCGAAGGCCCGGGCGGGCGGCGCTTCCTGGAGGTCGACCCGGAGGCCCTCGAGCTGCTGGCCGAGACGGCGCTGCACGACATCTCCCACTACCTGCGCCCGGCGCACCTGCAGCAGCTGCGCAACATCCTCGACGACTCCGAGGCCAGCCCGAACGACAAGTTCGTGGCCCTGGACCTGCTCAAGAACGCGAACATCGCGGCCGGCGGCGTCCTGCCCATGTGCCAGGACACGGGCACCGCGATCGTCATGGGCAAGCGCGGCCAGCACGTGCTCAGCCCCGGCGGCCAGGACGAGGAGGCCCTGTCCAAGGGCATCTACAACGCGTACACCCGCCTGAACCTGCGCTACTCCCAGCTGGCCCCGCTGACCACCTGGGAGGAGAAGAGCACGGGCAACAACCTCCCCGCGCAGATCGAGCTCTACTCCGACACCGCGCCGGGCCACGAGGACGCCTACAAGTTCCTGTTCATGGCCAAGGGCGGCGGCTCGGCCAACAAGTCCTTCCTCTACCAGGAGACGAAGGCCATCCTCAACGAGGACGCCATGATGCGCTTCCTCGACGAGAAGCTGCGCTCCCTCGGCACGGCCGCGTGCCCGCCGTACCACCTGGCGATCGTCATCGGCGGCACGAGCGCCGAGTACGCGCTGAAGACCGCCAAGTACGCCTCCGCCAAGTACCTGGACAGCCTGCCCACCGAGGGCGCGATGACCGGACGCGGCTTCCGCGACACCGAGCTCGAGGAGAAGGTCCACGAGCTGACCCGCCACTTCGGCATCGGCGCCCAGTTCGGCGGCAAGTACTTCTGCCACGACGTCCGCGTCGTCCGCCTGCCCCGCCACGGCGCGTCCCTGCCCGTCGCGATCGCCGTCTCCTGCTCGGCCGACCGCCAGATGCTGGCCAAGATCACGGCGGACGGGATCTTCGTCGAGCAGCTCGAGACCGACCCGGCCCGCTTCATGCCCGAGGAGTCCCACCCGGCCGTGGCCGAGCACGGCGGGGACACGCAGGGCGTCACCGGCACCGGCGGCGGCTCCGTGGTCAAGGTCGACCTCAACCGGCCGATGGACGAGATCCTCGCGGAGCTCACCAAGCACCCCGTCAAGACCCGGCTCTCGCTGACCGGACCGCTCGTGGTGGCGCGCGACATCGCCCACGCCAAGATCCGGGAGCGCCTGGACGCCGGCGAGGAAATGCCCCAGTACCTCAAGGACCACCCCGTCTACTACGCGGGCCCCGCGAAGACCCCGGACGGCATGGCCTCCGGCTCCTTCGGGCCGACCACGGCCGGCCGCATGGACTCCTACGTGGACCAGTTCCAGGCCGCGGGCGGCTCCATGGTGATGCTCGCCAAGGGCAACCGCTCCCGCCAGGTCACGGAGGCCTGCAACGCGCACGGCGGCTTCTACCTCGGCTCCATCGGCGGCCCGGCCGCCCGCCTGGCCCAGGACTGCATCAAGAAGGTCGAGGTCCTCGAGTACCCCGAGCTCGGCATGGAGGCGATCTGGAAGATCGAGGTCGAGGACTTCCCGGCCTTCATCGTCGTCGACGACAAGGGCAACGACTTCTTCGCCGAGACCCTTAAGCCCACGTTCACCGGCATCCCGGTCCGCGCCGGGAAGTAGCCGGCCCGCGCCCGAAGGCGGCCGGGCCCGCACGGGGCCGGCCGCCTTCGGCCGTCCGGGCGCGGGGGCCCGGGTGGCCGCGTCCCGGGCCCGGCGCCCGGGCACGCCTCGGCCTAGGTCTGGAAGACCCGGTACCAAGGGATGCGCAGGGGCGGTCCGCTGTGGGCCGGGCCCGCGGCGCTGCCGCCGGGGGCGGACGACGGCGGGGCGGGTGCGGGGTCCCCGGCGCCGCGGGGCTCCGGTGCGCCGGGGGCGGACGACGGCGCAGCCGCTGCGGGGTCCCCGGGGCGGCCGTCGAGCGGCGCGGGCACCCGGGACGTGCCCGCGCCGCCGTCCCCGCCCGTGGCCGCGCGCCGCGCCGCCGCGACGTACTCCTCGTAGGTCGCCGCGCCCGAGGCCGCGACGTCCGCGGCGACGGCGGGGCCGAGGTAGCGCAGGTGCCACGGCTCGTAGGAGTACCCCGTGGCCTCCTCCTCGCCGCGGGGGTAGCGGACGATGAAGCCGTACTCGTCGGCGTGGGCTGCGACCCATCGCCCGGCGGGGGTGTCCCCGAAGCAGCGCTCCAGCCGGCACTGGCCGGTGTCCAGCCCGAGGTCCGCCGCGAGGCCCAGCTGGTGCTCGCTCGTGCCGGGCGGCGCGGAGATCAGCGCCGCGTACTCCCGGCCATGCTGGCGGACGTACCGGGCGTACAGGTCGCGCTGCGTCTCGAGGGAGCGGTAGGAGCTCTCGACGCGCAGCCCGTGCCCGGCCGCCTCCGCCGCGTCGAGCAGGCGCTCCATGGCGTCGGCGGCGATCGGGACCATCGGGTGGGCGCCGCCGGCGACGGGCTCGAGGCGGCGCGGGGCGTAGTCGATCGGGTCGAGGGGGCGGTCGCGGTTGACCAGCACCAGGACGGAGGCTGGGTCGTCGAAGGCGGCCCGGGCCAGGGCCGCGTCGTCGGCCGGCGTCGAGGCGGCGGGGGCCGAGGCGGCGGGCGCCGCGTCGTCGGCCGGGGCGGCGACGGCGGGGAGGGCGCACCAGAGCGCGGCGGCGGCTCCGGCTGCCGCGGCGGCCGCTCGGATGGCTGGTGTGGTGCGGTGTCGATTCATGTCGTGCGTGGACCGGCCGTCTCCGGCGGCAGGTCGAGTCTTCCCCCCGCGTTCAGGATAGCGCCGCCCGGGCACGGCGCGCATGCGCTATTTTGGTCGGGTGCTGCTCTCCGACCGCGACATCCGCGCCGACCTCTCGGCCGGCCGCATCCACTTGGACCCGTTCGACGCCGCCATGGTCCAGCCCTCGAGCGTGGACGTGCGGCTGGACCGCTTCTTCCGGCTCTTCGACAACCACAAGTACGCGCACATCGACCCGTCGCTCGAGCAGCCCGACCTGACCCGCCTCGTCGAGGTGGAGCCGGACGAGCCGTTCATCCTGCATCCGGGCGAGTTCGTGCTCGGCTCCACGTACGAGACCGTGACCCTCCCGGAGGACATCGCCGCCCGGCTCGAGGGCAAGTCCTCGCTCGGGCGGCTGGGGCTGCTCACCCATTCGACGGCGGGGTTCATCGACCCGGGGTTCTCCGGGCACGTCACCCTCGAGCTGTCCAACATGGCCACGCTGCCGATCAAGCTGTGGCCGGGCTCGAAGATCGGCCAGCTCTGCTTCTTCCGGCTGACCTCGCCGGCGCAGCACCCCTACGGCTCCGGCCAGTACGGGAACCGCTACCAGGGCCAGCGCGGGCCGACCGCCTCCCGCAGCCACCAGAACTTCCACCGCACCCGCCTGGGCTCCTGACGCCCGGCCGGGCGCGCCGCCGACGTCCCCCTAGTCCCGCGCCGGCTCCGGTCGGGCCTCCCGGGCCGGGGGCTTCACGGGCAGCAGGAGCAGCAGTCCGGCCAGCAGGACCACGGTGATGCCCAGGATGCCGTAGCGCTGGGCGCCCCCGGCCGGCACGGCGGTCGCGGCGATCGCGATCGAGGCGGAGAACAGGGTCGGGGCCAGGAAGCTCACGGCCCGGCCGGTCGTCGCGTAGAGGCCGAACAGCTCGCCCTCGCGCCCCGGCGGGGCCAGCCGGGCCAGGTAGGCCCGCGACGAGGACTGGGCCGGCCCGACGAACAGGCACAGGGCCAGGCCGAAGACCCAGAACCCGGCCGCGCCCGGGGAGAGGAACACGCCCACCGCGGCCGCGATGAGCCCGGCCAGGGCGAACACGATGACGCGCTTGGGGCCGATCCGGTCGTCCAGCAGCCCGCCGAGCATGGCCCCCAGCGCGGCGACCACGTTGCCCGCGATCGCGAAGACGATCACCTGCTGCAGCTCGAAGCCGAACGTGCCGGCCGCGATCACGCCGCCGAACGTGAACACGGCGGCCAGGCCGTCCCGGAAGACCGCGGAGGCGCCGAGGAAGAACAGGGTGTGCGGCGATCCGGAGGCCAGGGAGCGCACGTGGCGCCACAGCAGCCGGTACGACTCCAGCACGCCCGCCCGGCGGCCCGGGGCGCTCGCCGGGACCTCGGGCACCGCGAACAGGACGGGCAGCCCGAAGACGAGGAACCAGGCGGCCGAGAACACGGCGACGAGCCGCAGGTTCAGCGAGTCGCCCGTCGCCGCGCCCGGCCACTCGACGACGGGCGTGACGAAGAGGAACAGGACGGTGGCGAGGGCGACGATGCCGCCCAGGTAGCCCATGCCCCACCCGAAGCCGGAGACCTTCCCGATCGTTGCCGGGGTCGAGACCTGGGGGAGCATCGCGTTGTAGTTCACAGCGGCGAACTCGGAGAAGACGCTGGCGGCGGCGATCAGCGCGACGCCCAGGAGCAGGAACGGGGGCGAGGGGAAGACGAGGAAGCACGCGGCGGTGGCGGCGGCGACCACGACCGTGTTCACGCCGAGCCAGAAGCGCCGGCGGCCGCCCGCGTCGGAGCGCTGGCCCGTCACGGGCGCCAGAACGGCCACGACGACCCCGGCGATGGCCAGCCCCGCGCCGAGCGCGGCGGAGTTCGCGTCCGTCTCGCCGAACAGGTCGCTCGTCAGGTAGACCGTGAACACGAACGTCGTCATGACGGCGTTGATCGCCGCCGACCCCCAGTCCCACGAGGCCCACGCGAGGACCCTGGTGCGGGGAACCCGGACCGTGGCAGTGTCGGATGCGTCTCCCATGGACGCATCGTAGCCCGGTTGGGGGAGGGGCACTGTAGACTGGAGGCGACCCCCGCGCAACACCGTGCCACCGGTGTATCCGCGGGACACCGTCGACCGGAAGGGACCGCATGCTCCTGGTGCTCATCGCCCTGTTCGCCGTTGCGGCCGTCGCGCCGCTGATCTTCCGGAAACTGGGGCGGAGCACCTTCTACATCCTGGGGGCGGTGCCGGCCGCCGGGTTCGTCTGGCTCGTGGCCACGTTCCCCCGCTACCTCCGGGCCGACCAGGCCGCCCCGTCCGGGGCCCCCCACGCGCCGCCGTCCGAGGTCTGGTCCTGGATCGGGTCCCTGGGCGTCGAACTCGCGTTCCGGATGGACGCGCTCTCCGCGACCCTGTCGCTCCTGGTCCTGGGGGTCGGTGCCCTGGTGCTGTTCTACTGCGCCCGTTACTTCAAGACCGAAGACCCCAACCTGGGGACGTTCGGCGCCCAGCTGCTCGCGTTCGCCGGCGTGATGTTCGGCCTCGTCACCGCGGACGACCTGATCCTGCTGTTCGTCTTCTGGGAACTGACGACCATCCTGTCCTACCTGCTGATCGGGTTCGCGCGCACCCGCGTGTTCGCCCGCCGGTCCGCGCTGCAGGCCCTGATGGTGACCACGTTCGGCGGGCTGGTCATGCTGCTCGGCCTGGTGATGCTCGGCTTCGCCGCGGGGACTAATCGCCTGTCCTCGATCCTGGCCGCCGCGCCGGAGCTCACCGCCAGCGGAACGTTCGTGGACGTGGCGATCCTGCTCATCGTCGTGGGCGCCGTGTCGAAGTCCGCGCTGGTTCCGTTCCACTTCTGGCTGCCCGGCGCCATGGCCGCGCCCACGCCGGTCTCCGCCTACCTGCACGCCGCCGCGATGGTCAAGGCCGGCGTCTACCTCGTCGCGCGCCTGGCCCCTGGGTTCTCGGGGACGGCCCACTGGGACTGGGCCGTCGTGGGGCTCGGGACCGCGACGCTGCTCGTCGGGGGCTACCGCGCCCTGCGCCAGGACGACGTGAAGCTGGTCCTGGCGTACGGCACGGTCTCCCAGCTCGGGTTCCTCATGATCGTCGCCGGGCTCGGGACATTCAACGCCGCCATCGCGGCGCTCGCCATGCTCCTGGCCCACGGGCTGTTCAAGGCGGCCCTGTTCCTCGTCGTGGGCATCATCGACCACCAGGCGGGAACGCGCGACGTCCGCGAGCTGAGCGGCCTGTGGCGCTCCGCGCCCAAGCTGTTCGTCGTCTCCGCCATCGCCACGGCCTCCATGGCCGGCCTGCCCCCGCTCTACGGGTTCGTCGCCAAGGAGGCCGTCCTCGCCGCGCTGGTCGAGGAGGCCACGACGCCGGCAGGCGTCTGGGTGCTGGCGTCCGTCGTGGTCGGTTCGGCCCTCACGGTCGCCTACAGCGCCCGGTTCCTGTGGGGCGCCTTCGCCACCAAGCCCGGGCTCGGCGCCACCCGGTTCAAGCCCGTGGACTGGTCCTTCCTGGCCGCCCCGGCGGTCCTGTCCGCGCTCAGCGTGGCCGTGGCGTTCGCCCTGCCGCCGGTCGAGGCCACCGTGTCCGCGTACGCGGGGCTCTTCCCCGCGGCCGAGGAGCCGCTGCACCTGGCGCTGTGGCACGGCTTCACGCCGGAGCTCGGCCTCTCCGCGCTGGCCATCGCGGGGGGCCTGGCGCTCTTCCTCCTCCGCGGCCCCGTCGGCCGGCTCCAGGCGCGCGTCCCCGCCGCCATCGACTCCGAGCGCGCCTACCGGGCCACGCTGCAGGGGACCGACGAGGTCTCCGTCTGGCTGACCGGGCGCACGCAGAGCGGCTCGCTGGTGGTGTACCTGGCGGTGATCCTCGTCGTCGCGGCGGCCGCCCCGGCCGCGGCGGCGCTGTTCCTGCGGACGCCCGCCCCGGACGCGTGGAACTGGTTCGACGCACCGGGCCAACTGGTCGTCGGGCTCGGCATGACGGCCGCGGCCCTGGCGGCGCTCCGGGCCAACAAGCGCTTCCTGGCGGTCCTCATGGTGGGCGTGACCGGATACGGCATGGCGGCGCTGTTCGCCCTCCACGGCGCGCCCGACCTCGCGCTGACCCAGGTGCTCGTCGAGACGATCGTCCTCGTGGCCATGGTCCTGGCGCTGCGCACGCTGCCGGCCCGCCTGTGGACCCGCAACCCGCTCGGCCACCGCCTGGTCCGCGCGGCCATCGCCCTCGGCTTCGCGGCCGCCATGGTCTCGATCGCCGCGATCGCCATGGCCTCCCGGACCGCCGAGCCGATCTCCCTGCAGTTCCCCGAGCTCGCGTACTTCGGCGGGGCCGGGAAGAACATCGTGAACGTGACCCTCGTCGACATCCGCGCCTGGGACACGTTCGGCGAGATCACCGTCCTGGCCGCCGCGGCGACCGGCGTCGCCAGCCTGATCTTCGTGCGGGGCCGCGGGGACCTGCGGCGCCACCACCTCGGCCGCGTGGAGTCCGGCAGCGTGGACCGCGGCTCCGAGCGGTTCGTCGAGACGGGACGCGGCCGGGCGGCGCTGGTGATCGCCCGCCACTTCGCCCGCAGCGCCCGGGACGCCTGGCTCGTGGCCGGCCGGACCCTGGCCCCCGAGCGGCGCTCCATCATCTTCGAGGTCGTCACGCGGCTGCTCTTCCACTCCCTGGTCCTGCTCTCCGTGTACCTGCTGCTGACCGGGCACAACACGCCGGGCGGCGGGTTCGCCGGGGGGCTGCTGTGCGGGCTCGCACTGTCCATCCGGTACCTGGCCGGCGGGAGGTTCGAGCTCGCGGAGGCGACCCCGGTCAGCCCCGGCACCGTGCTGGGCCTCGGCCTGGCCACCGCGGCCGCCGCCGGCGCGCTGCCGCTGCTCTTCGGCGGCCAGGTCTTCCAATCCGCCGCGATCGAGTTCGCGCTCCCGGTGTTCGGGGAACACAAGTTCGTCACCTCGACCATCTTCGACATCGGCGTCTACCTCGTCGTCGTCGGCCTCGTCCTGGACGTGCTGCGCAGCCTCGGCTCGGAGATCGACGTGCGGGCCGAGCGGACCGGCGGGGCCCCGGCCGCGGCGGCGGCCGCGTCCGAGCCGCCCGGCGCGCGGGACGTCGAGGCAGGGACGGGCGGGCCGACCACCGCGACAGCACACGCGACCGGCGCGATGCCGGCGGAAACGGAGGGCCGCGCATGAGCGTGAACATCACCCTGCTCGCCGTCATGGGCGTCCTGTTCGCCTGCGGCATCTACCTGCTGCTGGAGCGCAGCCTCACGCGCGTGCTGCTCGGCATCCTGCTCATCGGCAACGGCGCGAACGTGCTGCTCCTGGCCGCGGGCGGGGGCGCCGGCCGCGCGCCGCTGTACGCGGAGGGCGTCCCGGCGGAGGAGTATGCGGACCCGCTGCCGCAGGCCCTGATCCTCACGGCCATCGTCATCACGTTCGCGGTCACGGCGTTCGTGCTGGCGATCATCTACCGCTCCTGGGTCATCGCCCGCCGCGACGAGGTCGTGGACGACGTCGAGGACCGCCGCGTCGCCGAGCAGCCCACCTTCGACGCCGAGGAGGACGCGCCCATCGAGGCCGACACCACCGAGTTCACCGACGACTCCGCCCCGGTGCCGGCGGGCGTCGGGGCGGCCGCCCGGGCGCGGGGCCCCGAGGAGCGGGCCCACGACGAGGAACGCGCCGGGAGCTTGGACGAACGGCGGAACAAGGAGGCCCGGAACCCGTGATCCCCGCCGCCGTCTCCCTCGCCCCGCTCGCGGTCGCGCTGCCGATCTTCGGCGCGGCCCTGGCGTTCGTCCTGCGCCGGCGCGTGGGCCTGCAGCGCGCCACGACCATCATGGCGCTCGTCATGACCCTGGTCCTCGAGTCCGCGATGCTGGTCAGCGCCTGGCGCCACGGCGCGCAGGCCGTGGTGCTGGGCGGGTGGGCGCCCCCGTTCGGGATCTCCATGGTCGTGGACGAGTTCTCCGCCCTGATGCTCGTCGTGTCCACCGCCGTGAGCCTCGCGGTGCTCGTCTACGCCACGGGCCAGGGCATGGCCGACGGCGACGAGGAGGGGCCCGTCTCCGTGTTCCACCCGACGTTCCTGATCCTCGTCGCCGGCGTCTCGAACGCGTTCCTGGCCGGCGACCTGTTCAACCTGTTCGTCGGCTTCGAGATCCTGCTGACCGCCTCCTACGTGCTGCTCACGCTCGGGGGCACGACGGCGAGGATCCGCGCCGGCGTCACATACACCGTCGTGTCCGTCCTCTCGTCGATGCTGTTCCTGACCGCCATCGGGATGGTCTACGCGGCGACGGGGACCGTGAACCTGGCGGACCTGGCCGGCAAGCTCGCGGAGCTGCCGGAGGGAACGCAGGTGATCCTGCACGTGATGCTCCTCGTGGGCTTCGGCATCAAGGCCGCCGTCTTCCCGCTCTCGTTCTGGCTGCCGGACTCGTACCCGACGGCCCCGGCCCCTGTGACCGCCGTGTTCGCGGGCCTGCTCACCAAGGTCGGCATCTACGCGCTCGTGCGCACCGAGACGCTCCTGTTCCCGGGCGACACGCTGAACCCGGTCCTGATGGTCGCCGCCCTCCTGACGATGCTCGTCGGGATCCTTGGCGCCGTCGCCCAGTCCGACCTCAAGCGCCTGCTGTCCTTCACGCTGACGAGCCACATCGGCTTCATGGTGTTCGGCCTGGCCATGGGCAACCGGGCGGCGCTGGGGGCCACCGTGTACTACGTCGCCCACCACATCATCGTGCAGACCGCCCTGTTCCTCGTCACCGGCCTCATCGAGCGCCGGGCGGGCACGTCGGACGTCGACCGCCTGGGCGCCCTGGCCCGCCTGTCCCCGGTCCTGGCCGTCCTGTACTTCGTCCCGGCCATGAACCTGGGCGGGATCCCGCCGTTCTCCGGCTTCCTGGGCAAGCTCGGGCTGCTGCAGGGCGGCATCGAGCTCGGCACGCCCCTGGCCTGGGTGCTGCTGGCCGGGTCGCTGGCCACGTCGCTGCTCACGCTGCTCGCCGTCGCCCGCGTCTGGAACCGCGCGTTCTGGCGCAAGGCCGAGGACGCGGAGGACCCCGACCCGCTGCTGCTGGTCGCGGCGTCCGACGGCGGCCGCGTCACCACGTACGAGCACGTCGCCAACTTCCCGGCCAGCCGCTTCAGCGACCGCGGCGACACGGCGGTGCTCCCGCGCACGATGGTGCTGGCCACCGGGGCCCTGGTCGTGCTCGGGGTGGCCCTGACGTTCTTCGCGGGCCCGCTGTTCCAACTCAGCGACCAGGCGGCGGTCGCCATGCTCGAACGCGCCCCGTACATCGAGTCCGTCCTCGGCACCGCGGCGAGGGGAGGCACGCCATGAGCCCCGCCCGCGCCTCCGGCATCGGCACCGGGGCAACCGGCGCCGAGGGGCACCGCCGGCGCCGCCGCCCCCGCCTGGTCGTCGAACTCCCGCTGCTCGTCTGGATGACCCTGCTCTGGGGGGCCGCGTGGATGGACTTCTCCGCCGGCAACCTGCTCTTCGGCCTGCTGCTCTCCCTGGGAATCGTGTCCGTGTTCCGCCTGCCGCCCGTGGAGTTGGGCGGCCGGTTCAACCCGGCCCGGGCCGTGGTGTTCGCCCTGCGGTTCGTGTGGGACGTCGCGGTCGCGAGCTTCGTCGTCCTGGGCGTCGCCGTGTTCAAGGGCCCGCGCGTGCGCAACGCCGTCGTCGGGGTGCAGCTGCGCAGCCGGGAGGACCTGATGACCACCGTGCTGGGCCACGTGCTCACGCTCATCCCGGGCTCGTTCGTCGTCGAGGTGGACCGGCCGCACGCCACGCTCTACCTGCACGTCCTCAACGTGGAGACGCCCGCGGACGCCGAGCACTTCCGCCAGACCGTCCGCGACACGGAGGCCCGGCTCATCGAGGTCATGGGAACCCCCCGGGAGCTCGCGGAATTGCGGGCCGAACGGACCCCGACGAAGGAGGGAACCCCGTGATCATGACCGTCGCCGCCTGGACCGCAGGCGTCCTGCTGGCACTCGCGCTGCTGTTTGCCATCGTGCGCGTGTGGCGGGGGCCGTCGATCCTCGAGCGCGTGCTGGCCGTCGACGTGATCCTCGCGATCGTCATCGCCGCCCTGTGCGTCGACATGGCGGTCTCGGGACACCTGAACCACCTGGCGTTCGTCATTGTCGCCGCGGGCACGGCGTTCATCGGCTCGGTCACCGTCTCCCGCTACGTCACGGACCGGAGGCAGTAGATGGACGCCACGACCCTCGACAGCTTCCTCGACGACGCCGCCGCCGCCTGCCTGGTCGTCGGGGCGCTCATGAACGCGGCCGCCGGCATCGGCCTCCTGCGCTTCCCCGACCTGCTCTCGCGCATGCACGCCGCGACGAAACCGCAGGTGCTGGGGCTCCTGCTCCTCCTGGCCGCGGTCGCCCTGCAGAACCGTTCCCTGGCCGCGGTGCCCGCGCTGCTCGTGGTGTGGCTGCTGCAGCTGCTGACGTCGCCGGTCAGCGCGCACATGGTCGGGCGGGCCGGCTACCGGACCAAGCACCTCAAGCCGGAGACGCTCGTCGTGGACGACCTCGCCGAGGTCGTCGCCCGGGCCCAGGACGGGGGCGACGGGCACGGTCCGCCAGTGGCCCACGACGGGGCCGCGCACGACGGCCAGTCGCCGGCGGGCGCCGACGCCGCGGCCGCACACGGCGGGACGGAGCAGGCGAAGCGGCGGGTCGCGGACCCGCACCGCCCAGACGCGGGGAGCTAGACCTCGTCCATCGAGGCCATGTAGCGGGCGACGCCGCGCTGGGCTGCCCGGTTGCCGAGCACGCGCACGACGGCGCCGACGATCGCCGACACCGTCGCGAAGGCCACCGTCTGCCGCACGGACGCCTCCGCGAGCGTGTCCAGGTCCGCCGCCTTGGGCGGCTTCTTCCCCGTGATCCCGGTCCACAGGAAGTCCAGGGACTTCGCGGCGGCCACGCCAAGGCCGATCGAGACGAGCGATCCGATGAGCTTCAAGACGGGGTTCACGAAAGGGTCCTCTTCCCTCGGGGGCGCTGTCCCGCCCAGCATAACGGCTGGGGTAGAATGTGCGGACCGTAACCAACGACAGGGGAGCGTCGCGGACCCGCAGGGCCCGCAGGAACGCTGAGAGTGCGCACCGGCGCAGACCCTCGAACCTGATCCGGCTAGTACCGGCGATAGGGAGTCGAGTTCTCGGGGCGGCCGCCACCGTGCGCGCACCGCCTCCCCCTCCTTGCACAAGGAGGAAACCATGGCCACCACCACCGCAACGCCCGCCCGCCGCTCGTGGCGCGTCGTCGACATCGTCGTCGGCGCCCTGCTCGCCGTCGCCGGCGGCGTCCTGTTCTGGGTCTGGTCGAACGGCGTCTACCCGCCGCTGTCCGTCGGCCTCACCGCCGCCTACGCCCCCCTGGCCGGGCTGCTGTCCGGCGGCTGGGTCCTGCCCGCAGTCCTGGGCGGCCTGGTGATCCGCAAGCCGGGCGCCGCCCTGTTCGTGGAGACGGTCGCCGCGACCGGGGAGCTGCTCATGGGCTCGCCGTACGGGACCACCGTCCTGGTGTCCGGCATCGTGCAGGGCCTGGGCGCGGAGCTGGTCATCGCCGCGTTCCGCTACCGCCGCTTCACGCTGCCCGTCGCCCTGCTGGCCGGCACCGGGGCGGGCCTGGCCATGGGCCTGAACGACTGCTTCTCCCCGTGGGGCTGGAACATCGCGTACGGGCTCGGCGACAAGTTCGCCTACATGGCCTGCACGTCCTTGTCCGGCGCCGTGATCGCCGGCCTGCTGTCGTGGATCGCGACCCGCGGGCTGTCGCGGACCGGGGCGCTGTCCGCGTTCGCGTCGCGCCGCGCCGCCTCCGAGCCCGTCCTCTGAGCGTGGGCGCCGCGCACGCGGCGACGGCCGGGCGCGTCCGCCCCGCCGGGATCGCCGCCGAGGGATGGGGCTGGCGCCACGCGGGCCGGCCGGACCCCGCCGTCGCGGGCCTGGACCTGCGCATTGAACCGGGGGAGAAGGTGTTGCTGATCGGCCCGTCCGGGGCGGGGAAGTCGACGCTGCTGCACGCCCTGGCGGGCGTGTTGGGGGACGACGGCGAGGCCGAGGAAACCGGCAGCCTGCGGATCGACGGGGGACACCCCCGCGCCGAACGCGGCCGCGCGGGCCTCATGCAGCAGGACCCGGAGACCCAGGTCGTCCTCGGGCGCGTGGGCGACGACGTCGCCTTCGGGGCCGAGAACCTCGCCGTGCCGCCGGCCCGGATCTGGGACCGCGTCCGCGCCGCCCTGGCGGCCGTCGGCCTCGGCCACCTGCCCCTGGACCACCCGTCGTCGGCCCTGTCCGGGGGGCAGAAGCAGCGGCTCGCCCTGGCCGGCATCCTGGCCATGCGCCCGGGGCTGATCCTGCTCGACGAGCCGACGGCCAACCTCGACCCCGCCGGCGTGCTGGAGGTCCGCGACGCCGTCGTGCGCACGGCCGAGGAGACCGGGGCGACGCTGCTGGTCGTGGAGCACCGGGTCGCCGTGTGGCAGGACGCCGTCGACCGCGTCGTCGTCCTCGCGCCCGGCGGGGCCGGACACCCGGGCGGTGTCCTGGCCGACGGCCCGCCCGGGGCCGTGCTCGGCCGGAACGGGGCGTCCCTGGCCGCGGCCGGGGTCTGGGTGCCCGGGCACGCGCCCGCCGTCCGCCCGCGCTCGACCGCGGGGACCGGGCCCGCGCTGCTGGCCGCCCGGGACCTGGCCGTGGCGCGCGGACGCGGTACGCGCCGCCGGCCCGCCGTTCCCGCGGCCGCCGGCCTGGCCGCGGACGTCCCCGCGGGCGGGGCGCTGGCCGTCACCGGCCCGAATGGGGCGGGCAAGTCGACGTTCGCGCTGACGCTGGCCGGCCTCCTGGAGCCCCTCGCCGGGACCGTCGAGGCGGCGGACGCCCTGCGCCGGCCGGTGCCCGGAGACCGCGGGCGGGCCTCCCGCGCCGTCGGGCCCCACCCGCACCGCTGGCGGGCCGAGCAGCTGATCCCGCGGATCGGCACGGTGTTCCAGGAGCCGGAGCACCAGTTCGTGGCCGGGACCGTCCTGGACGAGCTGCGCTTCGGCCCCCGCCAGCTCGGCCGGGGCCTCGAGCGCGTCGACGAGCTGCTCGAGCGCCTCCGGCTGGCCCACCTCGCCGACGCGAACCCGTACACCCTCTCCGGCGGCGAGAAGCGGCGCCTCTCCGTGGCGACCGTGCTCGCGGCCCATCCGCGCGTGCTCGTCCTGGACGAGCCGACGTTCGGCCAGGACGCCCTGACCTGGGCCCAGCTGGCGTCCCTGCTCACGGAGCTGCTCGACGCGGGCACCGCCGTCGTCGCCGTCACCCACGACGGCGACTTCGCCGCCGCGCTGGGCGGCACGGAGCTGGCGCTGGGCCCCTCCGGCGGCGTGCCGGCCGGAGCCGGAACGGGGTCGGCACGGTGAGGGAGATCCTGACGCTGCGCGACAACCACGCGCCCCTGGCCCGCGCCAACCCCCTGAGCAAGCTCTTCGCCGTCGTCGTCCCGACGTTCGCGGTGGCGCTGAGCATCGACCTGGTCTCCGCCGGAGCCATGCTGCTGGCCTGCCTCGCCCTCGTCCCGCTGGCCGGGGTGACGTACGCGCTGCTGTGGCGCCGCGGCTGGCCGCTCGTGGCCGCGGCGGCACTCGGCGGATTCAGCACGGCGGCGGTGGGGCAGGACTCGGGCCGGGTCCTGCTGGACACCGGCCTGTGGACCATGACCGAGGGCTCGCTCGGGCTCGGCGCGGCCATGCTGGTCCGCGGGCTGGCGATCGCGTGCCCGGCCCTGCTGATGATGGCGTGCACGGACCCGACCGACCTGGCCGACGCCCTCGCGCAGCGCGCCCGCCTGCCGCACCGCTTCGTGCTCGGCACGCTCGCGGCGCTGCGCCTGGTCGGGCTCCTGGCCGAGCAGTGGCGCGTCCTGGGCCTGGCCCGTCGTGCCCGCGGCGTCGGCGCCCAGGGCGGCCCGCTGCACCGGCTGCGCGCCCTGCTGGGGCAGAGCTTCGGGCTGCTGGTGCAGTCGATCCGGCTGGCCTCGCGCCTCGCCGTGACGATGGAGGCCCGGGGGTTCGGCGGCGGTCCACGGACCTGGGCGCGCCCGTCGCGGTTCTCCGGCCTCGACGCCGTCGTCGTCGCCGGGGGACTGGCGCTCGCGGCCGTGCCCGTGGCGGCGGCCGTGGCCGCGGGGACGTGGAACGCGGTCTGGCTCTAGCCCGGCGGCGGGCGGCTCCCGGCCGCCCGCCCGCCCGACCGCCCGCCCGGGCGGCGGCCCGGCCCGCCCCCGCGGACGCGTGCGCTACCTGACCTGACGCACCAGCCCCATCAGCTCGTCGTGCAGGGTGCGGTCGCGGCCGATCGCCACGCCGTCGATCGAGTTCACGGGCGCGAGCAGGCGGATGCTGGAGACGAGCCAGACCGCGTCGGCGGCCAGCAGGTCCCCGGGCTCCAGCGGGCCGTAGCCGAGCTCCCAGCCGGTGGCCTCCGCGGCCGCGAACAGGGCCCCCTGGGTCGTGCCGGGCAGGACCCCGGTCTCCAGGAGCGGGGTGACGAGGCGCTTGCGCCCGCCGTCGCACACGGCCATGAGCACCGTGGAGGTCGGCCCCTCGAGGACGCGGCCGTCGCTCGAGAGGAAGATGACGTCGTCGGCGCCCAGGCCGCGCGCGTGGCGCAGCGCGGCCATGTTCACCGCGTAGGAGAGGGTCTTGGCGCCCAAGAGCAGCCACGGGGCGCGCTCGGCGACGGCGGAGTCGTAGCCGCGGTCCAGGGTGATGACGGCGAGGCCCTCCTCGCGCTGGAGGCGCCCGGACTCCGGGGCCGGCGCCGCGGTCACCCAGAACGTGCCGGTGCCGCCCTCGGGCCCGCGCGTGGCCAGGAGCTTGACGACGGCCTCGTCCTCGAAGCCCGGCTGCTCGGCGGCCACGTACTCGGCCACGGCGGTCTCCACGGCGGCCCGCCAGCGTTCGGGGCGCGGCAGCGGCAGTTCGCAGGCCGCGGCGGACGTGGCCAGACGCGCCAGGTGGGCATCGAGCTTCCGCACCGACCCGCCCGTGTAGAGCATCGACTCGAAGACGCCGTCGCCCCGCGTCGTGCCCTGGTCGAGGACGGACAGCTGCGGCAAGGACGCGTCGGCGACACGGCCCCCGGCGTGGTCGGGATCGAGGAACACCAGCACAGTCATGGGTCAACAGTACCGGTGGGTTCGGCCCGGTAGGCTGGGCAGGCACGGTGGGAAACCCGAGGAGGTCCGTTGTTCGACGCGCTGGCCCTGTGGGACGCCCTACCGCCCTGGGTCCTCGGCGTCGCCTGGGTGATCGACATGGGCATCCGCGTGGTCATGCTCGGCGTGGTGCCCGGCAACCGCCGCCCGACCACCGCCATGGCCTGGCTGCTGGCCATCTTCTTCCTGCCCGCCATCGGCCTGCTCCTGTTCCTGACCTTCGGCAACTTCCGCCTCTCCCGGCGCCGGATCCAGCGCCAGACCGAGGTGAACCGGCGCGTGCTCGAGGCGACGCGGCACCTCGACGTGGACGACCCCGAGTTCGACGGCCCCGAATGGGTCCGCTCGGCGACCGAGCTCAACCGCAACCTCGGGGCCTTCCCGCTGCAGGAGGGGAACCGGTTCGAGTTCGTCCTGGACTACGAGGAGTCCATCGAGAAGATGGTCGAGGCCATCGACGGGGCCCGGAACTTCGTCCATGCGCAGTTCTACATCGTCGGCGACGACCCCCGCTACGCCGGCCCCTTCCTGGACGCCCTCGACCGGGCCGTGGCCCGCGGCGTCACCGTCCGGTTCCTCTACGACCACCTGGGCACGCTGCGGGTCAGCGGCTACCGGGCGCTGAAGCGCCGGCTCGACGCCGGCGGGATCCAGTGGCGCGCCATGCTCCCGCTCAGCCCGTTCCGGAGGCAGTGGCGCCGGCCGGACCTCCGCAACCACCGCAAGATGCTCGTCATCGACGGGGAGGTCGCGTTCACGGGGAGCCAGAACCTGATCGAGCCCGGCTACAAGCGGGGCCTCTCCCGCCGGCTCGGGCGCGAGTGGGTGGACCTCATGGCGCGCGTCCACGGGCCCATGGTGACGAGCCTCAACGTCATGTTCGCCACCGACTGGGGCGCCGAGACGGACGAGCAGCTCATGGCCGACCTCGACGACGTGGTGCCCCAGCCGCCCGACGGGCCGATCACCGCCCAGCTGGTGCCGAGCGGGCCGGGGTTCGAGTCGGAGAACAACCTGCGCCTGTTCAACACGCTGATCTACTCGGCCCAGGAGCGCCTGCGGATCACGAGCCCGTACTTCGTCCCCGACGACTCGCTGCTGTACGCGATCACGACGGCGGCGCAGCGCGGCGTCGACGTCGAGCTGTTCGTGTCCAAGAAGGGCGACCAGTTCCTCGTCAACCACGCCCAGCAGTCCTACTACGAGATGCTGCTGCGGGCCGGCGTGCGGATCTACCGCTACGAGGAGCCCATGGTGCTGCACACCAAGTGCTTCACGGTGGACAAGGACGTCGCCGTGTTCGGCTCCTCCAACATGGACATGCGCTCGTTCTCGCTGAACCTCGAGGTGTCCGTGATGATGCTCGGGGCGCGGGCCGTCGCCGAGCTGGCCCGCGTGCAGGACACCTACCGGTCCCGGTCCGAACTCCTGACCCTCGGGGCGTGGACGGCCCGGTCCCGCTGGGAGCGGTACGTCGACAACGTCTGCCGGCTCACGGCCACGCTCCAGTAGCGCGCGGCGGCCTCCGGCCCGGGCGCGCCGCTACCCGGGCGCGCCGCGGCCCTTCGAGGGCAGGGCGGCGCCGAACACGGAGCGGGCGGCGGCCGGGCCGACCCCGGGCAGGCCCATGGCCCGCACGGCGAGCCGGCGCGCGACGCGTCCCGCGCCCGTCTTGGCGAGGAACATCCCGGCGTTGCGGCGTCCGGCGCGCTGCTGCTCGTCGGCGACGGGGCGCCAGTCCCGCTCGTACTCGTGCAGGGCCAGCTGCAGGTCCGGTTCCGTCGCCAGGTTCGCGGCCAGGACCTCCGCCCCGGCCACGGCCAGGGAGGCGCCCTGGCCCGCGAGCAGGGACACCGCGTGCGCGGCGTCGCCCATCAGGACCGTGCGGCCGCGCCGCCACTGGGGGACCACCGACTGGGCGACGACGTCGTAGTACACGTCCCGCCCGACCTGCCCGACGGCGGCCGGCAGCTCCCAGCCCAGGTCGCGGTAGTGGAGGACGACGGCGGCGCGCGGGTCCCGCGGGAGGACGCGGTCCCCGGTGGCGTGGACGCCGAAGAACGCCACGCGCCCGTCCGGCAGCGCGTAGAGGCCGGCCTGGCGCCGGAGGCTGTCGGTGAGGTGGACGTCCCCGCGGAGCCGGCGGGCCATCGCCCGGTCCTCGAAGACGAACCCACTGGCGTGCGCGTCGAGGTGGTGCAGGTACCTCTCCTCGGCGCCGTACAGGCAGCGGCGCACCGCGGAGTGGATGCCGTCCGCGCCGACCAGGAGCTCGGCGGGGAACCGGCGGCCGTCCTCGAGGACGGCGACCGCGGGCTCGCTCGCGTCGGCGGGGCCGCCGGGGACGGGGATGCGCCCCGGCTCCACGTCGGCGACGCGGGCCCCCTGGTGGATCTGCACGGAGGCGGGGAGCCACTGGCGCAGGGCCGTCTCGATGTCCGGCCGCAGGATGCTGAAGAAGCGGCCCCCGGCGGCCGCGAGGAAGCTGTCCATGGCGAGCCGCGCCGTCGTCCTGCCCTCGCCGTCGACGTAGGCGACGCCGTCGTACATGACCGCGCGCTCGTGGAGCGCGCCGAGCAGGCCCTGGCGCTCGGCCGCGTCGAAGCCGGGGCCGAAGAAGTCGATCATGTAGCCGGCGCGGCGCGGGCCGGCGGACTGTTCGAGGACGGTCGTCTCCCACCCCATCCGCGCGAGCAGGCCCGCCGTCGCCAGACCGCTGATGCCGGCGCCGACGACCACCGCGCGGCGCGTGCCGGGCGGGGCCGGGGGACCGGCGCGGCGGGACGGACGGCGTGCACGGGCTGCGGGATCCTCCATGCCTCCACGGTATCCCCCGGCGCCGGCGGCCGGGCCGGCGGGCGGGCAGCGGCCCGGCGCCGCGCCCGGACCTAGTCCTCGGGGAACGCGGCCCCCAGCGCGCCCAGCACGCCGCGGGACTTGGTGCGGACCTCGTCCCATTCGTCCTCGGGCAAGGAGTCGGCCGTGATGGCCCCGCCGAGCCCGAGGGAGAGGCGCCAGTCCCCGTCGCGGTGCATTGCGAGGGTGCGGATGACCACGGAGAGGTCGGCGGCGCCGTCGTGCGAGAAGTACCCCAGCGCCCCCGAGTACGGGCCGCGGGGCCTGCCGTCCTCGAGCCGGTCGAGGATCGCCATGGTGGACACCTTCGGGGCCCCCGTCATGGAGCCGCCCGGGAAGGCGGCGGCGACGGCCTCGGCGCGGGGCACCTCGGGGCGCAGCGTCGCGTCGATGGTCGAGACCATCTGGTGCACGGTCGCGTGGGTCTCGACGGCGCAGAGGCGCGGGACCGCGAGCGTGGCGGGGTCGGCGGAGCGGACCAGGTCGTTGCGGAGCAGGTCCACGATCATGATGTTCTCGGCCCGGTCCTTCGGCGAGGCCGCCAGGTCCCCGCGCAGCCGGGCGTCCTCCGCCGGGTCGGGGGAGCGCCGGCGGGTGCCCTTGATCGGTTCGGCCCGCATCCGGCCGTCCGCGGCGATGCCGACCAGCCGCTCCGGCGACGTGCTCGCCAGCACCGCGTCCCCGAAGCGGAGGTAGGCGGCGAAGGGCGCGGGGCTGTTCCGGCGGAGCGCCTGGTACACCCGCCAGGGGTCGAGGGCGTCCGCGGCGGCGCTCGCCTGGAGCCGGGTGGTCAGGCACACCTCGTAGGTGTTGCCGTCCCGGATCTCCGCCTGGGCCTCCCGGACCTTGGCCAGGTAGGCGTCGCGGGTGTCCGCGGCGCGGAAGCGCGGCGGCGGGGACACCGGCGGGAGGGCCGGGCCCGCGTCGGGACCCCCGCCCGCCGCCGTCGGGCCGCCGGACGCGATCCGCGCGGCGGTCTCCTCGAGCCACACCCCGGCGTCGGGCCCGTCGAGGGCCAGCAGGATGGCGGAGCCCGCCTCGTGGTCGACGACCACGGCGCGCCCCGCGTGCAGCAGGGCCGCGTCGGGGAGGCTTTCCCCGGAGGTCGCGACGTCGCTCCCCCCGGTCTCCCGCTTCAGCTCGTAGCCGAGCCAGCCCAGCCAGCCGAGCCGGAACGGCGCGCGGTCGCCGGACGGGGGCCGCGCGCCGGGGGGCGCGTCCGGCCCCATGCCGGCCAGGCGCGGGCGGCCCCACACCGTGTCGAGCCACCGGAAGAACGGCCCCGGGACGCGGACGGTCGCGGCGCCGCGCGTGACCTCGGTGGTCCCGTTCCGGTGCAGGGCCGTGGCGCCGAGGGCGCCGCCGTCGTCGGCCAGGATGCTGAAGCGGTTGCGGCGGCCGGGATCGGGGGTGCCCGCCGTGGAGGAATCGAGGAACACGGCGTGGCCCGAGGCGCCGAACAGCTGCTCAAAGAGGCCCGCGGCCGTGGCCCCCGGCGGCAACCGGACCTCGGTCCCGCGCGGGGGGCGTGCGCCGCGTTCGTGGAGTTCCGGTGCCAGGACCGGGGCCAGCCCGGGCAGGTGCAGGAGGGCGGCCAGGGTGTCCTCGGGGGTGCGGGTTGCGGCGGCGGTCCCGTGGTTCGCGACGACGACGTCGGCGGGCCCGGGCGCGTCGGCGCCGGCGAGCCACACGAGCTCCTGGGCGGCCCAGCGCTCCCAGTGCGGCGCGTAGGTGTCGCCGTCGCGGGCCAGGGCCCTGCAGCGGCGCTCGGCGTCGTCGGACTCGACCCAGACCACGGCGTCCACGTAGCGGCGGGCGGCCGCCGACGCGGCCCCGACCCCCTCGACGACGACGACTGGGGCGGGGGCCGTGCTGCGGCGCTCGCCGTCCGTGTCCCCGACCCAGTCCCAGGCGCGCCACCAGGCGGTTTCGCCCCAGTGCAGCGGCTCGAGCACCGTGCGCACGTAGCGCTCGATGCCCTCCGCCAACCCGTCCCAGCCGGGGTAGAGGTCCTCGAGGTGGAACAGGGAGACCTCGCGGTGCCGCCGGAGCAGGGTCGCGAGCTCGAGGGCGAGGGTGCTCTTGCCGGCTCCGGAGCGGCCGTCGACGGCGATGATGAGCGGCGCGCTACGCGCCACGGGCATCCGTGCTCTGGCTGCGCACGTGCTCGACGAGTCCCGGCAGCGCCGCCTGGATCATGGTCCGGCAGGTCTCGAAGTCCTTCTCGTCCCCGAACCACGGGTCGTAGATCCCCTGGTCGGCGATCCCCTTGCCGGCCAGGGCCGGGTCGAAGCCGCGCAGCATGCGGACCTTCGCCTGGTCCGCGGGCGTCGGGGCGAGGCGGCGCAGGTCGGTGTAGTGGTCGGTGTCCAGGGCCAGGACCAGGTCGGTCCGCGCGAAGTCCTCGGGCGTGAACTGCCGCGCGACGTGCGTGCTCGAGTCGAGGCCGCCCGCCGTGAGCAGGGCCGCGGCGCGGGGGTCGGCGGGGTTGCCGATCTCCCAGTCGCTGGTGCCGGCGGAGGTGATCTCGACGCCGTCGACCCCGGCCTCTTCCAAGGCGTTGCGGATCATGTACTCGGCCATGGGGGAGCGGCAGATGTTGCCCGTGCAAACTGCGGTGATCCGGTACATGGATCCAGTCTATGAGGAGTGCGACGGGGAGCGGGCCGCGGCTATCCGACGAACGCCAGCAGCGCGGCGACGAGGATGAACAGCGCCCCGAAAACGATGTTCAGGACGCGCTGGCCGCGCACGTTGCGGGTGAAGCGACGGAACGACTTGGCGGCCGCGGCAAAGAAGAACCACATCACGAGCACGTCCACGGCCACCACCGTCGCGATGAGCACTGCGTACTGGGGGAGCATGGCGGAGTCGGGCCGGACGAATTGGGGCGTGAAGGCCAGGAAGAAGACGATCGCCTTCGGGTTCAGCAGGTTCACCCACAGGCCGCGCCGGAACATGGACCACGCCGGCTCGTTGGCCCGGACGTCGAGTTCGGACGTGTCGGCCACGGGACGCGAGGCGATGAGGCGGATGCCGAGATACACGAGGTAGGCGGCGCCCGCGTACCGCACCACGGCGAAGGCGAGGGGCGAGCCGGCGACCAGGAGGCCGACGCCGGCCGCGACGACCACAACGTGGACCACCAGGGCCGCCTGCTGCCCGAGGATGCCCCAGATCGACCGCCGGAAGCCCGCGTTGAGCGAGTTGGTCATCGTGTTGATCGCGCCCGCGCCCGGCGTGAAGCTGATCAGCGTGGAGGCACCCAGGAGGGAGAGCCAGAGGGATGGAGTCACGAAGGGATTCTAGGCGTCCTCGACGCGCGCGATGATCTCCACGCTCGGCATGAAGAACACGGCAGCGGGGTCGGCGGCCCAGCTGCGCCAGCCCTCCGCGATCCGCTCCAGGTCCGCCTGCTCCGCGAGCCCGTCGGACAGCGCCTGGGCCGCATAGTTCGACTCGAGAACGCGCTCGGCCCAGGCGTGTCCGAACGCCCGTCGGCGTTCCGGGGTCCCGTAGACCCAGACGGACCCCGTGGCCTGCACGCGCTCCACCTCGAATCCGGCGGCCAGCACCCACTCGAGCAGGTGCCGGGCCGCATCGGGCTCGGCCCCGTTGCCCCGCGACTCCGCGTCGTAGATCCGGACCCAGTCGCTCAGCTCGCGGGAGGCCGGATGCCATGTCATCGCCCCGTAGTCCGCCTCGCGCAGGGCCACGAGGCCGCCGGGCCGCACCACGCGCCGCATCTCGCGGATCGCGGCGACCGGATCGACGAGGTGGTGCAGGACCTGGTGGGAATGCGCGACGTCGAACGACTCGTCCTCGAACGGCAGGTCGTAGATGTTCCCGACCTCGAAGGCCGTGTTTTCCACGCCCGAGTCGGCGGCCAGGAGCCGCGCCTGCGCGATGACGTCCTCGGAGCGGTCCAGGCCGGTCACCCTGCCGCCCCCGCCGTCGCCACCCGCGACGAGCGCCGCCAGCCCGGTCGTGATCGTTCCGGGGCCGCAGCCGACGTCCAGGACGTCCATGCCGCGGCGGAGGTGGGGGAGCAGGTGGGGTGCGGAGTCGTCGACCGTCCGCTGCGCGTGGGCGCGGACGACGCTGGCGTGGTGCCCGTGGGTGTAGACCTCGTCGCTCATGTCCAGAGCCTAGGCGACCTGCCGTTCTCCCGCGCCCGAACATTGCGTTGTCTTGCGCGAACGCCGCGATGCCCAGGCCCGGCCGGGGTGCCGCCGCCGCTCGTTCGGGCCGGTGCCGGGGGACGACGGCGGAGTCCCCGACGTGATCCCGCTCGCGGCGCGCCGCGCGCGGCGCCTGTAGACTGGACCACGGTGTCCGCACCGCCCGCCGCAGTCCGGCGGCGCGATCGCGGCCCGCGTCGACAGATGTCCCTCCCGCCGCCGTGGCCCAGCCCGGGGCGGCCGGAGGACCCGAACGCCCCCGGGCGTTCCGCGGCCCACGCGTTCCACGGCTTCTTCGGCGATCCGGCGCCCCGCACGGTGCGCTGACCCACGACCGAAAGCAGCCATGAGCCCCACTTTCACTTCCCTTGGCGTGCCCGCCAACCTGGCCGACGTCCTCTCCGCGCAGGGCATCGACTCCGCCTTCCCGATCCAGGAGGCCACCCTCCCGTCGACCCTGCAGGGACAGGACGTGCTCGGCCGGGGCCAGACCGGCTCGGGCAAGACGCTCGCCTTCAGCCTCCCCGTCGTCGCCCGCCTGGCGGCGGACCCGCAGCCGCGCCGGGCACGGTTCCCGCGCGCCCTGGTCATGGCGCCGACGCGCGAGCTCGCGACCCAGATCAACCGGACGCTCGAGCCGCTGGCCACGGCCGCGGGCCTGCGCACCGCCGTCGTCTTCGGCGGCGTCTCGCAGTCGCGCCAGGAGCGCGAGCTCAACGCGGGCGTCGACGTGCTCATCGCGTGCCCGGGCCGCCTCGAGGACCTGCTGAACCAGAAGTGCGTCGACCTCTCCCGCGTCGAGGTCTCCGTCCTGGACGAGGCCGACCACATGGCCGACCTCGGCTTCCTGCCCGTCGTCAAGCGCATCCTCGACCGCACGCCGAAGGGCATCCAGCACCTGCTCTTCTCCGCGACCCTGGACAACGGCGTGGACAAGCTCGTCGCCCGGTACCTCTCCAACCCGGTGGTGCACTCCGTCGACGCGCCGAAGGCGGCCGTGAACTCCATGGAGCACCGCGTCTTCGTCGTCGACCCGGACGAGAAGAAGGAGCTCGTGCTCGAGCTCGCCTCCGGGACCGGCCGGCGCATCATGTTCATGCGCACCAAGCACCACGCCAAGAAGATGGCGCTGTGGCTGTCGAAGGCCGGCGTCCCCGCCGTCGACCTGCACGGGAACCTGTCGCAGAACGCCCGCGACCGCAATC
Source organism: Arthrobacter paludis (assembly GCF_056782315.1). Classification (NCBI taxonomy): domain Bacteria; kingdom Bacillati; phylum Actinomycetota; class Actinomycetes; order Micrococcales; family Micrococcaceae; genus Arthrobacter; species Arthrobacter paludis. The sequence goes on along the minus strand of NZ_JBXAEW010000001.1, from coordinate 95,726 downwards.
TCGCCGCCTTCTCCTCCGGCGACGCCAAGGTCCTCGTGGCCACGGATGTCGCCGCCCGCGGCGTGCACGTGGACAACGTCGAGCTCGTCGTGCACATCGACCCGCCCGCCGAGCACAAGGCCTACCTGCACCGCTCCGGACGCACCGCCCGCGCCGGGTCCGATGGCACCGTGGTCACGATCGCCACGATCGACCAGCAGGCCGACGTCCGTGCCCTCTTGAAGGCCGCCGGCCTCAAGGTTCCGTTCGAGTCCGTCCTGCCGGACGCCGACGCCGTCGCCGCCGTGCGCGGCGAGAAGGCCGCGGCGGTCGCCTACGCGGCGCCGGTGAAGCAGCAGCAGGGCCGGCGGAAGCCGGAGAGCGACGGCGCCGCCGCGCCCGCCGCCCGTTCCGGCGGACGACGGCGCGGCCGTGGCCGCTCCGGCCAGGGCGGCGGCCAGGACGGCGCGTCGCGCCAGGAGGCGCGCCGCGAGCAGGCCGCCGGCGGCGGCCGTTCGCTCCCCGCCGCGGACGACGCCGGGCGGGGCCGCGCGCGCGAGGACGCCGGGCGGGGCCGCACCCGCGGCGACGCCGGGCGGGGCCGCACGCGGGGGGACGCGGGCCGTGGTGGCGCCGGCGAGGGTGCCGCCGAGGGCCGCCGGTCGCGCCGGGGGACCCGCACCGCGTCCCGCTCGCAGGACACCGTGCCCGCGGGCCGCGGGCCCCGGCCGGGCTCGTCCGGGTCCGGCCGCGGAGGCCAGGGCGGTTCCGGACGCCCGGCGCAGGGCGCGCCGAAGGGGCCGCGCAGCGGCGCCGAGCGCTCGGGCGCCACGTCGCGCCCGCAGCAGGCCCCGGCCCGCCGGTCCGGCGGGCACACGATCGCGGACGCCCTCGGCCAGCAGGCCGCGGCCGCCGCGCAGGGAGCAGCGCGCCGCGGCAACCGCCGCGCCTCGGCCCCGGCGTCCAACCAGAAGGGCTAGCGCCCGGCCCGCCGGCGGCGCGTCGGCTGGCCCGCGGTACGTCCGCGGGCCGGCTCCGCCCGCCGGCGGGAGGGCACGAAGGGGCGGCACGCGAACGGGCGGCACCGGAGGGGATCCGGCGCCGCCCGTTCGCGTGGGCGGTCGGCTGGCTAGCCCTGCGACGCCGTCTGGTACGCGTTCTGGATGACCGCGCCCCAGTACGGCCCGTACATCGTCGTGGAGCGGCTGCCGTACCCGTAGCTGTTCACCGAGTTCTGGTAGCCGGAAGAGCTGGTGCCGAGGAACCACGGGCCGCCGGAGGAGCCGCCGGTCATGTCGCACGGGATGCCCTGCGAGTTGAACTGCGGGTTGTACGGGTCGTTGGCCGCGTCTCCCGTGCAGGAGACGAGGCTCTGTCCGTCGAACGGGTGGGCCGCGGGGTAGCCGAAGGCCTTGTAGGTCTGGCCCCGGGAGGCGTTGAACTCGACGCCGGAGGCGCCCACGACCTCGGCCAGTTCCTGGCCTCCCCTCGGGGCGACGACGGCGAAGCCGGTGTCGTAGGCCATGTCGCCGGAGCTGACCCACTGGCTCGGTGCGTAGAGGCCCTCGGCGCTCCACTGGCCGTACGGCGCGGCACCGTCCTCGTACGCGGGGACGAACACGAAGTTGCTGGCGAAGGCCCCGGGGCCCTCGTTCAGGCAGTGGCCCGCGGTGGACACGGTGGCCCGGTTGGCGGAGGCCACGGCGTTGGCCGAGCAGACGTAGTTCTGCCCGCCGAGGGTGAAGAAGACCTTGCCGATGTGTGGCACCGGGACCTCGTCGGCGTGCAGCGACTTGGACGCCGGCTTGCCCTTCTCCCGCGCGGGCGCCTTCGTCCCCTGGACCCGCTCGCGCAGGCCCCGCGCCACCTCCTCGACGGCCGTCCTCGTGCCGCGCTCGAGCGCCCGGTCCGCCAGGACGCTGCCGGGGACGGCGTTGCGCATGCGCTCGGCCGTCCAGTAGCCGCCCGCGCGCTCTTCGGCGGTGACCTGGTGCGCGGTGACGGATGCGTGCTCCGACGGCGCGGCCCCGGCCGGGGTGCCGGCGAGGGCGGAGGTGGCGAGCGCGGCGATGGCCGCGAGGCCGAGTCCAAGGTGCTTTTTGCCCATGGGAGGGTGCCTTTCTCGTGGTGGAGGGGCGGCCACAGGGAGGCCGTCCGCCACGGAACCTACCGCCCCGGAACCGCGGTGTAAAGCACTTCTTGCAGAAAACTGCGCAAGTCCACGGATCTTGTCGAAAAGGCCATCCGCCGCCCCGCCCTCGTCGATTCGTTCATTGGCTATGGGGTCTGACTAGGGTTTTTGTGTGCTCGGCAAGAAACCTGAGTCGTCGCCGCTCAACTTCGAGTTGACAGCTTCGGCGTCCGGATTAGACTTGAGTGCAGAACGCTCAAGCCCTCAGGGGCCGGGCGGACCACCGCTGGTTTCCAATCGAAAGAAGGAACTCCATGTCCCGTGCAGTAGGCATCGACCTGGGTACCACCAACTCCGTCGTCTCCGTCCTGGAGGGCGGCGAGCCGACCGTCATCGCCAACGCGGAGGGCGCGCGCACCACGCCGTCCGTCGTCGCGTTCTCCAAGTCGGGCGAGGTCCTCGTCGGCGAGATCGCCAAGCGCCAGGCCGTCAACAACATCGACCGCACGATCGCTTCGGTCAAGCGCCACATGGGCACCGACTGGACCGTGGAGATCGACGACAAGACGTACACGCCGCAGGAGATCTCGGCGCGCACGCTCATGAAGCTCAAGCACGACGCCGAATCGTACCTGGGCGAGAAGGTCACCGACGCCGTCATCACCGTCCCGGCGTACTTCAACGACGCCGAGCGCCAGTCCACCAAGGAGGCCGGCGAGATCGCGGGCATGAACGTGCTGCGCATCGTCAACGAGCCCACCGCCGCGGCCCTGGCCTACGGCCTGGACAAGGGCAAGGAGGACGAGCTCATCCTCGTCTTCGACCTGGGCGGCGGCACGTTCGACGTCTCCCTGCTCGAGGTCGGCAAGGACGAGGACGGCTTCTCCACGATCCAGGTCCGCGCCACCGCCGGCGACAACCGCCTCGGCGGCGACGACTGGGACCAGCGCATCGTCGACTGGCTGCTGGCCCAGGCCAAGGCGAAGGGCGCCGACCTGTCCAAGGACAAGATCGCCCTCCAGCGCCTGAAGGAGGCCGCCGAGCAGGCCAAGAAGGAGCTGTCCTCCGCGACCAGCACCAACATCTCCCTGCAGTACCTCTCCGTCACCCCGGAGGGCCCGGTCCACCTGGACGAGCACCTGTCCCGCGCCAAGTTCCAGGACCTGACCTCCGACCTGCTGGAGCGCACCAAGAAGCCGTTCCACGACGTGATCAAGGAGGCCGGCATCAAGGTCTCCGACATCGCCCACGTCATCCTCGTCGGCGGCTCGACCCGCATGCCCGCCGTCGCGGACCTCGTGGCCGAGATGTCCGGCAAGGACGCCAACAAGGGCGTGAACCCGGACGAGGTCGTCGCCGTCGGCGCCGCCCTGCAGGCCGGCGTCCTCAAGGGCGAGCGCAAGGACGTGCTGCTCATCGACGTCACCCCGCTCTCCCTCGGCATCGAGACCAAGGGCGGCGTGATGACCAAGCTCATCGAGCGCAACACGGCCATCCCGACCAAGCGCAGCGAGACCTTCACGACGGCCGACGACAACCAGCCGTCGGTGTCGATCCAGGTCTTCCAGGGCGAGCGCGAGTTCACCCGCGACAACAAGCCGCTGGGCACCTTCGAGCTGACCGGCATCGCCCCGGCCCCCCGCGGCATCCCGCAGATCGAGGTCACCTTCGACATCGACGCCAACGGCATCGTCCACGTCTCCGCGAAGGACAAGGGCACCGGCACCGAGCAGTCGATGACCATCACGGGCGGCACCGCGCTGTCCAAGGACGACATCGACCGCATGGTGCGCGAGGCCGAGGAGCACGCCTCCGAGGACAAGGCCCGCCGCGAGGCCGCCGAGACCCGCAACGCCGCCGAGCAGTCCGCCTACTCCGTGGACAAGCTCATCAAGGACAACGCGGACAAGCTGCCCGAGGAGGTCAAGACCGAGGTCCAGGCCGACGTCGACGCCCTGAAGGCGGCCCTGGAGAAGCAGGACAACGACGACGAGGTCAAGGCCGCCTACGAGAAGCTGCAGGCGTCCCAGACCAAGCTCGGCGAGGCCCTGTACTCCCAGGCGCAGGCCGACGCCTCCGCCGCCGGCGCCGAGGGCCCCTCCGGCAACGACGGCCAGGACGAGGACATCGTCGACGCCGAGGTCGTCGACGAGGACACCGACAAGAAGTAAAGGCGGTAGCGACCATGCCGCACCACGGCAACGAGGCGGAGCACGGCGAGGAGCCCATCCGCTTCACCGACAAGCGCAAGATCGACCCCGAGACGGGCGCGGTCCGCGGCGACGCGGACCCCGCCGCGGGCGCCCAGCCCTCCGGCGGGGAGCCCGACGGCGGGGCCCAGCCGGGCCAGTCCGACGGCGGCGCGCAGCCGGGGGAGCCCGGGCACGAGCCCGCCGTCGCCGGCGAGGCCCACGACTCGGGCGACGCCCTGTCCCAGGCCGAGCAGATCCTCAACGCGGCCACCCCGGGCGAGGAATCGCCGCGGGAGGCCGAGCTCCGCGAGGACCTGCTGCGCCTGCAGGCGGAGTACGTCAACTACCGCAAGCGCGTCGAGCGGGACCGCGAGGCCGTGCGCGAACTCGCGGTGCAGTCCGTGCTGGCCAGCATGCTGCCGGTCCTGGACGACCTGGACGCCGCCAAGGCGCACGGGGACCTCGAGGACGGCCCGTTCGCGGCGGTCGCCCGGAAGCTGGACGGGATCCTGTCCGGCCACGGGCTGGAGCGGATCGCGGAGGACGGGGTCGCGTTCGACCCGAACGTCCACGAGGCGCTCATGCAGCAGCCGAACCCGGAGATCCCGGCGGACCACGTCGCGCAGGTCCTGCGGGTCGGCTACCGCAAGGGCGAGCGCGTCATCCGCGCGGCCCAAGTGATCGTCTCCACCGGGGAGTAGCGCACCGGGGGGGGGGGGGCGAAAAGGACAGGACCACCCCCCTCCCCCCCCCCCCCCCCCCCCTTTTTTTGGGTTTTTCCAGGGGGGGGGGAGGGAAGGGGGGGGTCCGGGCAGCCGGTCGGGCCCCCGCCGCTCTCCACCACCACCCACCACGTTTTTCGGGAAGGAAGCGCCACCCATGGCAAGCCAGGACTGGGTCGAGAAGGACTTCTACGCGATCCTCGGCGTCTCCAAGGACGCATCCGACGCCGACATCAAGAAGGCCTACCGCAAGCTCGCGCGCCAGTACCACCCGGACACGAACCCGGGCGACGCGGTGGCCGAGCAGCGTTTCAAGGACGTCACCGAGGCGAACTCGGTCCTGTCCGACCCCGAGGAGCGCCGCCAGTACGATGCCATCCGCGCCATGGGCTCGGGGGCCCGCTTCCAGGCCGGCGGCCACGGGGCGCCCGGCGGGGCCGACTTCGAGGACATCTTCTCCAACCTCTTCGGCGGGCCGGCCGGCGGGGGCGGCTTCCAGGGCGCCCGCGGCGGCCAGGTGCCGCCCGAGTTCGCGGACCTCTTCGGAGGGGGCGGCGGCGGGGGCTTCGGGGGCTTCGGCGGCTTCCAGCAGGCCCCGCAGCGCGGCGCCGACCGGACCGCATCCACGAGCATCTCCTTCGCCGGGGCCGTGCGCGGCACGACGATCGGGCTGCGTGAGGCCAGCGGCGACGTGATCGACGTGCGGATCCCCGCCGGCATCAAGGACGGCCAGACGGTGCGCGTCAAGGGCAAGGGCCAGCGCGGTCCGGCCGGCAGCGGCGACCTGCTCGTGAAGGTCTCCGTCCAGCCGCACCCGTTCTTCCAGCGCGAGGACAACAACATCCGCATCCACGTGCCCGTGACGTTCGCGGAGGCGGCCCTCGGCGGGCAGATCGAGGTCCCCACGCTCACGGGCGAACCCGTGAAGGTCAAGGTCCCGGCCGGGTCCAGCTCCGGACGCACGCTGCGGCTCAAGGGCCGCGGCATCAAGACCGCCAAGGCCACGGGCGACCTGCTCGTCGTCCTCGACGTCGTCGTTCCCCAGAACCTCACCGCGGAGGCCGAGGAGGCCGTGAAGGCGTTCGCGGCCGCCACCGCCGGCGCGGACCCGCGCGCGGGCCTCGCCTCGAAGGCCTCGCTCTAGGCGCAACCGCCGAGGGCACACAGCGGGGCCGCGGGCGCGGCCTAGGAAGGAGGAGGCATGGCCGACCGGTTCACCCCGGTGTTCGTCATCTCCGTGGCCGCCGAGCTCGCGGAGCTGCACCCGCAGACCCTGCGCCAGTACGACCGGCTGGGGCTCGTCTCGCCGTCGCGCCAGCGCGGCAAGCAGCGCCGCTACAGCCAGCACGACGTCGACCTGCTCCGCGAGGTCCAGCGCCTCTCCCGGGACGGCGTCTCGCTCGAGGGCATCAAGCGCATCCTCAGCCTCGAGAACCAGGTCGCCGCGCTGAGGGCCCGCGTCGGCGAGCTGACGGACGAGCTGGAGGACGTGCGCCGCAGGTCCGCGGAGCTCAGCCGCGTGTTCGCGGCGGGCGCCCACGGCGACGTCGTCTCCCTCGCCCGCGGACAGCGGCCGCGGCCGCGCAGCCAGGCCGTCGTGGTCTGGCGCCCGCAGCCCTGAGCGCCGTGCCACGCCCGGCCAGCTACGCGGAGGCCAGCGCGGCCGCCCACGAGAGGCTGCGCGCCACGACGGCCGTGCGGGACGGCCTGCCGCCCCGCCACCGCTCGGGGCTCGACGGCGTCGTCCACGCGCTGTCCCCGCACTCCATGGACCGGACCATCCCGCCCCGCCGGCTGCTCTACCTGGACCTCGACGGCCGGGAGCCGCTCGCGGCCGTCGCCGTCGGCGACCTCGACACCGCCGGTCAGGTGACGTGGCAGCTCTCGGGCTCGGGCATCCGCGCGGCCACGGCGATGTGGGGGACGGCCAGGGAGGCCGGCCAGCTGCTGCTCGAACAACGGGCGGCCGGGGCGGACGACCCCGCCGTCGTCGCCTGGCTCGGCTATCCCTCGCCCGGGCTCCTGCGGGCCGTGTTCAACCACGCCGCACGCGCCGGCGTCGACCGCCTCCTCGCCGACCTCGTCGAGTTCGCCCGGCTGCGCCCCGACGGCCCGCGCACGGCGCTGGAGGCGCACTCGTACGGGGCCACGCTCGCCGCCCACGCCCTCGAGCGGCTCGCCGCGCGGGACGCCCCGCCGGGTCCGCGCATCGACGCGCTGACGACCACCGGCTCCGCGGGCATGCCGCGGCGCCTGGCCGCCGACCCCGTCCGGCTGGGCCTGGCCGGCACGGCCCTGCAGGAGGGCGTGGCGGCCGGGGACTGGCTGGCCCGCGCGGGCCGGCTCCTCAGCGGACGGACCCTCTCGCCGGGGGAGCGGATGCCGGTCGGCGCCCTCCCCGAACTCGGCCTGCTCCCCGTGACCGGACACAACACGTCCCGCTTCGTGCCGACCGCGACCCGCCCGCGGCACGGGTACCGGGACCCCGGGACGCTGTCGCTGCGCAACCTCGCCCGCACCACGACGGGCCTGCCGCCGCTGGGCCGGGCGTGACGGGACGCCCTAGACTCCTGCCATGAGCGCACACGCGATCCCGCCGGCGTCCTTCGCGCCCGCGGGGCACCGCTGGGTCCTGACCTATCGGCTGGACCTGCCCGTGAACCGGTGGGACGCCTGGATGGCCGTCACCACCCGCGACGGGCTGAAGGCCTGGTTCCCGGCCACGGTCGTCGGCGAGTGGTCGCCCGGCCGGGCCCTCGAGTTCACGTTCCCCGAGGAGCCGGACGCCGAGGCCATGAGCGGCGAGGTCGTCTCCGTGGAGACCGGCCACGAACTCGTGTTCACGTGGGAGACGGACTCCCTGCGGCTCGCCCTCGAGGAGCACGACTCCGGCACCCGGCTGGTGTTCGCGGCGTCGATCGACTCGCAGGGGCGCGGCGCGCGCGACGGCGCCGGCTGGCACGCCTGCCTCGCGCACCTCGCCGAGTCCCTCGGCGGGTGCGTCGAGGAGGCGGACAAGGACTGGGTCTCCCTCTGGAGCCTCTACCGGGAGGAGTTCGGGCCGGAAGGGTCGACGGCGCTGCCCCCGCGCGAGCCCTGAGCCGGTCCCGGCCCGCGTGCGGGCGCCCGTCCGTGCGCCACGCCGGCCCTCACCAGGGAGACACAGGTCGTCTCGTGGGTCCCGCCGCCTAGACCCGGCGGTACGCGAGGTCGAACACGAGCCGCCCGGCCTTGCCGGCCTTGCGCTCGAAGCTGGTCAGGATCCGGCCCTCGAACCGGGGCGCCCACCCGCCGTCGGGGTCCGAGAACCCCGGCTCCGGGTCGTGCCCCTCGAGTCCGCCGCGCCGGACCGCCGCCAGCGGACTGTCGGCGCCGGCCCGACCGCCCGGGTTCAGGTTCACGAAGTGCTCCGAGCCTTCGAGGACCCGCCGCATCTGCTCGGCGTAGCTGGACCAGTCCGTGGCCAGGCGCCACGTGCCGCCGGGCGCGAGGGCGCGGGCCGCCTGTTCCGCGAACGACTCGTTGACGAGGCGCCGCTTGTGGTGCCGCTTCTTGTGCCAGGGGTCGGGGAAGAACACCCACAACTCGTCGACCGATCCGGCCGGCAGGGCGTCCAGGGCCTCCGGGGCGTTGGCCTGGACCGCGCGCACGTTCCCCAGGCCCCGCTGCTCGATGCGCAGCATCAGCTGCGCCAGCCCGGGACGGTAGACCTCCAGGGCCAGGAAGTTGCGCTCGGGCCGCTCGGCGGCCGCGTGGGCGACGGCCTCGCCGAGCCCGGATCCGATCTCCACCGTCAGCGGGGCGCGGCGCCCGAAGGCGGCCTCGGCGTCGAGCACGTAGTCGGGGTCCACGGACGTCTCCCCGCGCCCGCGCGGCACGTCCACGATGAACCGCTCGGCCTGGCGTTCCCACGCCTCCAGCCGGCGCCCCTGCAGCCGGGACCCGCGGCGCACGAAGGACACGGGCCGCGTGCGGTAGTAGCGGGGGTCGTCGACGGCGAGGCCGCGCTGCGGCGGCTTGTGGTGGGGGTCGACGGCGGGGACGCCGGGGCCGGCGGCGCCCGCGGCCGGCAGGCCCGCGTCCGGGGTGTCGGGGACGTCCGCGGCGGGCACGTCCGCGGGGTGGTTCTCTCCAGTGCTCACCGCACCAAGGGTACCGCCCGCCCCCACGTCTGGCCGGGGGCCGTCCGCGCGGCCACAATGGGGACCATGAATGCCGCGCTCGCCGCCGTCCTCAACGTCATCTGGCTCGTCTTCGGGGGCATCTGGCTTGCCCTGGGCTATGCGCTCGCCGGGGTGGTCTGCTGCCTGCTGGTGGTGACGATCCCGTTCGGGATCGCGTCCTTCCGGATCGCGAACTACGCGCTGTGGCCGTTCGGCCGCACGCTCGTGGACCGGCGGGACGGCGGTGGGGCGTGGTCGACCCTCGGGAACGTCATCTGGATCGTCGTGGCCGGCTGGTGGATCGCCCTGGGCCACGTCCTCACCGCGATTCCGATGTTCGTGAGCATCGTCGGCATCCCGCTCGGGATCGCCAACCTCAAACTCATCCCCGTCTCGCTGGTCCCGCTCGGCCGGGAGATCGTTCCGTCGACCACCCGGATGCCGCTCGGACCGCCCGCCCGCTAGCGCCCCGGCCGCCGCGCCCGGCGGCCCCAGGAAAGGACCGACCCATGCGCGACATCATCAACTGCCTCTGGTTCGACGGCCGCGGCCAGGAGGCGGCCGAGTTCTACACGTCGGTGTTCCCGGATTCCCGGATCACGGGCAGCACCCCCGGAGGGCCGCGCTCGAGAGGGCCGCGGCCGGCTAGGCCTGGCCCGGCTTCCCACCCGCTGCCGCCGGGCCGGCCGGACCCGCCCGGGCCGTTTGCTGCCGCCCGACCCGCCGCCCCGCGCCGGTCTTCCCCTGCCCGGGACCGCCCGCATATCACCTTGGCAAACCAAAGTTGAGTGGAATAAACTCAACTTAGATGCGTTGAATACGGTAAACGCGTGAGCGTCCCAACCCGAAGGGAGACCCGGTGGACTTCAACCTCACCACCAAGAGCCAAGAGGCGGTGTCGGCCGCGTCGATGAACGCGTCGACCGCCGGCAACCCGCAGATCGAGCCCGCCCACCTGCTCAAGGCGCTCATGGACACGCGCGAATCGATCGCGGTCCAGCTCCTCAAGGCCGCCGGGGCGGACCCCGACGTCGTCTCCGTGGCGGCCAGCGCCGCGATCAAGGCCCTTCCCGCCTCCTCGGGAACGTCCGTATCCCAGGCGCAGGCGTCGCGGCAGCTGCTGCAGGTGTTCAACGCGGCGAAGCAGGAGGCCGAGGCGCTCGGCGACACGCACGTCTCCACGGAGCACCTGCTGCTCGGCCTCGCCGCCGACCCCGGCCAGGCCGGGGCCGCGCTGCGGGACGCGGGCTCCACCGTGGAGGCGCTGCGCGCCGCCCTGCCGGGCCTCCGCGGCGGCCGCCGCGTCGACTCCGCGGACCCCGAGGGCACGTTCCAGGCGCTGGAGAAGTACGGCACCGACCTGACCGCGATCGCGCGCTCCGGCAAGCTCGACCCGGTCATCGGCCGGGACGCGGAGATCCGCCGCGTGGTCCAGGTCCTGTCCCGGCGCACGAAGAACAACCCCGTGCTCATCGGCGAGCCCGGGGTCGGCAAGACCGCCGTCGTCGAGGGCCTGGCGCAGCGCATCGTGGACAACGACGTCCCGGAGTCGCTGCGCGGCAAGACGCTCGTCGCCCTGGACCTCGGCGCCATGGTGGCCGGCGCGAAGTACCGCGGCGAGTTCGAGGAGCGGCTCAAGGCCGTGCTGGAGGAGATCAAGGCCTCCGACGGGCAGATCGTCACGTTCATCGACGAGCTGCACACGGTCGTCGGCGCCGGCGCCTCCGAGGGCGCCATGGATGCCGGGAACATGCTCAAGCCCATGCTGGCCCGCGGGGAGCTGCGGCTCATCGGCGCCACCACGCTGGACGAGTACCGCGAGAACGTCGAGAAGGACCCCGCCCTGGAGCGCCGCTTCCAGCAGGTCTACGTCGGCGAGCCCAGCGTCGAGGACACCATCGGGATCCTGCGCGGCCTCAAGGAGCGCTACTCCGCCCACCACAAGGTGGACATCTCCGACTCCGCGCTGGTCGCGGCCGCGTCCCTCTCGAACCGCTACATCACGGGTCGGCAGTTGCCGGACAAGGCGATCGACCTGGTCGACGAGGCGGCCTCCCGCCTGCGCATGGAACTGGACTCGAACCCCATCGAGCTCGACGAGCTGGAGCGTGGCATCCGCCGCCTCGAGATGGAGGAGATGGCCCTCTCCAAGGAGACCGACGAGGCCTCCGCCGAACGGCTCCGCACGCTCCGCCAGACCCTGGCCGACCGGCGCGAGGAGTACGGCGCCCTGAAGGCGCGGTGGGACGCGGAGAAGGGCGGCCTCAACGAATTGGGCGAGATCACTGCGGAGATCGACCGGCTCCGCTCGGAGGCGGAACGGCTCCAGCGCGAGGGCGACCTCGCGGGCGCGTCGGTCATCCTCTACCGGGACCTGCCCGCCCTGGAGCAGCGCCGGGAGGCGGCCCAGCGCGCGGAGGACGAGGGGCGCGACACGGAGCGACTCGTCTCCCGCGAGGTCGGCGCCGACGACATCGCGGAGGTCGTCTCGGCGTGGACGGGCATCCCGGCCGGGCGCATGCTCGCCGGGGAAACCGAGAAGCTGCTGGAGATGGAGTCGTTCCTCGGCCGCCGGCTGATCGGCCAGTCCCGCGCAGTCGCCTCGGTCTCGGACGCCGTCCGCCGCGCCCGCGCCGGGGTCTCGGACCCCGACCGGCCCACGGGGTCCTTCCTGTTCCTCGGACCCACCGGCGTCGGCAAGACCGAGCTGGCCAAGGCGCTCGCCGACTTCCTCTTCGACGACGAGCGCGCCATGGTCCGCATCGACATGTCGGAGTACTCCGAGAAGCACGCCGTCGCCCGCCTGGTGGGGGCGCCCCCCGGCTACGTCGGCTACGAGGAGGGCGGCCAGCTGACCGAGGCCGTGCGCCGCCGCCCCTACTCGGTGGTCCTGCTCGACGAGGTCGAGAAGGCGCACCCGGAGGCGTTCGACATCCTCCTGCAGGTCCTCGACGACGGGAGGCTGACCGACGGCCAGGGCCGGACCGTGGACTTCCGCAACACGATCCTCGTCCTCACGTCCAACCTGGGCTCGCAGTTCCTCGTGGACGCGTCGCTCGACGAGGGCGCCAAGCGCGAGGCCGTGATGGCCGCCGTCCGCGCCTCCTTCAAGCCGGAGTTCCTCAACCGGCTGGACGACGTCATCGTGTTCGACCCGCTGTCCCTGGACGAGCTCGGCCGGATCGTCGACCTGCAGGTCGACGCGCTGGCGCGGCGGCTGTCGGGCCGCCGGCTCACCCTGGACGTCACGGAGGCCGCCCGCGAATGGCTCGCACTGGCCGGCTACGACCCGGCGTTCGGCGCCCGTCCGCTGCGCCGGCTCGTGCAGCGGGAGATCGGCGACCGGCTCGCCCGCGGGCTGCTCGCCGGGGAGATCGCCGACGGCGACACCGTGCGGGTCGACGCCGCGGGGGAGGGGGCCGGACTCAGCGTCGCGCGGGCCCAGGGGACCGCGGCCAGGGCATAGCCCCGCGGCGGGGATGGCGACGGCGGCGCCGCCATCGCCATCCCCTAGGCCCTGGGTGGCCCCGCACCGCGGGCTACGTCCCGGACTGGGACAGCAGCGAGCCGGTGGAGGTCCCCTCGGCCAGGACGAGGAAGCACTCGACGGTGCGGTCGCCCGCGGCCCAGGTGCCCTTGGACGGGCGGCTGAACTGGTACACCCAGGAGCCGACCAGCGCCGCGGCAGGGTCCAGCTCGATCGCCTTGCACGCCTCCTCGGCCTTCTCGGTCGTGCGCTCGTCGCCGGGGTAGGGGGTGTCGGGGAGCGTGGCCGTCCCGATGTACTGGGCGGTGTGGGGGGTCCGGCAGGTGACGATCGTCGCCGTGCCCAGCGGGCCCTCGAAGTCGGTGAGGCAGTCGCCGACCCGGGCCTGCGACGCGGGGGCGTCGCGGGCGATGATGCCGTCGATGCCGGGGGACTCGTTGCGGGGCACGGCGGCCGGCGCCGGGGCGTTGGCGGAACTCAGCTGGAACACCTTGCCCGCTCCGTAGACGAGCAGCAGGACCGTGACGATGGCGATCACCACCACCCAGGCCGTGGAGAGGCCGAACCAGCGGCGCTCCTGCGTCTCCGCGGGACGGGCGGGCTGGTATGGCGAGGGGTCCGGGGGCGCCGGAGGTTCCACTGCGGCTCCTGCGGTCAACGGGCGGCGGATATCACCCCCAACTCTAGCCGTCCGGGGGCTCCGCCCGACGACGAACGGGTGCGAATCATGTTAACCTAGAAATACGAAAGAACTGATCACATATTCCGGGGCCTCTTCCTGTGGGAAGACCACCTCCGGATCGACCGGATAAAGGGGGTCACGCCATGGGGCGCGGCCGTCAGAAGGCAAAAGCGACGCGGCAGGCCAGGGATATGAAGTACTATTCCCCGGCCACTGATTTGTCTGCCCTGGAACGCGAGCTGGGCGGGGGAGGACGCACCGACGTCCCGACGCGCAGCGAAGAGTCGTACGACGAGTACGACGACTATGCGGACAAGTACACCGTCCACGATGAGGACGACGGGGAAGGCCGCCGGCGGATCGGCTGACCGCCGCCGCCGAGCACCCCGTGGAGCAGTCGGCCCTTCCCGATCCTCCGGCCTTTCCTGACCATTCGGTCGCGAACGCCCACCGGGCGGCCATCCGCTCCATCGAGCGGATCGTCGACGACACGGTACCCCCGCAGGATCCCGCCACCGCCCGTGGCGGGATCCTCTCCATGGTGCGGGGCGGATCGGTCCTCCTCCTGACCGGGGCGGGCGTCTCCACCGACTCCGGCATCCCCGACTACCGCGGCCCGAACGGCTCCCTGCGCCGGCACCGCCCGATGACGTACCAGGAGTTCCGCCACGACCCGGCGGCCCGCCACCGGTACTGGGCGCGCAGCTACGTCGGGTGGCGCCACATGGCCGTCTCCGAGCCCAACGCCGCCCACCACGCCCTCGTGGAGCTCGAACACCTCGGCCTCGTCTCCGGGGTCGTGACCCAGAACGTCGACGGCCTGCACGCCCGGGCCGGCTCCACGGCCGTCGTGCCGCTGCACGGCGACCTGGATCTGGTGCGCTGCCTCGCGTGCGGGGCCACCGAGCCCCGGGCGTCCCTCGACGGGCGCCTCGCCGCCGCCAACCCCGGCTACATCGAACGGATCGAACTCGACCCCTCGCTGGTGAACCCCGACGGCGACGTCACCCTGGATGAGGCCGCCGTGGGCGACTTCCGCATGGTCGGTTGCCTGGCCTGCGGCAGCGTCGAGCTCAAGCCCGACGTCGTCTACTTCGGCGAGAACATCCCGCCCGACCGCCGCCGCCGCGTCGCCGAACTGCAGGAGTCGTCGCGCAGCCTGCTCGTCGTCGGCTCGAGCCTCGCGGTGATGAGCGGGTACCGGCTCGTCCTGGACGCGGTGAAGCGCGGACACGAGGTCGGGATCGTCAACGGCGGGCCCACCCGCGGCGACGCCCGCGCGACCTGGCGCTGGCGGACCCGCGTGGCCCCCGCGCTGCGCGAACTGCTCGACCTGCTCTAGCCGGGGCCGGGGCCGAGCGGCCAGGCGCCGAGGACCTCCCGGAACCGGGCGTCCCCGCCCGGGCGCATGTCCACGAGCGCCACCTCGCGCACGCGCAGCGCGCCCCCGGCGTGCAGCCGGCCCGCGGTGTGCGTGATGTGCGGGCGGTAGCCGCCGAGCGTGTGCCGGCGGCCCGGAACGTGGATGTCCGGACCGAGGGCCGCCAGCGCGTCGGCGTGCAGGGCCGCCAGCCCGGACCCGGCGTCGACCAGGCTGACCGGGACCGATCCGTCGCGCCCGAACCCGGCGTCCTCGCCCACGCGCGCGGTGAACGGGGCGTGGCGCGCGGCCACGGCGGCCAGGGCCCCCGCGACGGGGGCCACGGGTCCGGCGGCGTCGAAACGGAGCAGTGTCGCGTGCAGCGGCCACTCGTGGCGCCCGAAGACGTGCCCGGGCGGAAGGGGGTCCACAAACACGACGGCGACGTACACTCCCATCCGCCCAGTGTGGCAGAGGGGGCGCACGCCGCCGCGCGGTCGTGGGCCGGGGCCCTACGAGGCGTAGGCCCCCGCCATGAGGACGGCGCCGCCGTCGACGCCCTTGGCGCCCTGCACGAAGTCGGCGCCGGCGCCGGCGGCCTCGTCCGTGACGCGGCCGATGGTGCCCATGGCCCAGGCGGGGACGTTGCGCTCGGCCAGGCGGGCCAGCGCCGCGTCCGCGGCGGACGGGTCGACGACGGCGACCATGCCGACGCCCAGGTTCAGGGTGCGCTCCAAGTCCGCCTGCGGGACGCCGCCCAGCTCGGCCACGAGCTTGAAGACGGCGGGCAGCTCCCACGTGGAGCGGTCCACGGTGGCCATGAGGCCCTGCGGCAGTACGCGGGCCAGGTTCGCGGCCAGACCGCCGCCGGTGACGTGGCTGAAGCCGTGCAGCGGCGCGGCGTCCCCGCCGTTGAGCCCGCGGACCAGGTCCAGGCAGTCGGCGGAGTAGATCCGCGTGGGCTCCAGGAGCTCCTCGCCGAGGGTGCGCCCCAGCTCGGACACCTCGCGGTCCAGCGCCCATCCGGCGTGGTGGATCACGCGGCGGACCAGCGAGTACCCGTTGGAGTGGATGCCGGAGGAGGCCATCGCGATGACGACGTCGCCGTCGCGCACGCGCTCGGGGCCGAGCAGGCCGTCGGCCTCGACGACGCCCGTGGCGGCGCCGGCGACGTCGTACTCGTGCTCGCCCAGGAGGCCCGGGTGCTCGGCGGTCTCCCCGCCGACCAGCGCGGTGCCGGCCAGGCGGCAGCCCTCGGCGATGCCGCGCACGATGTCCGCGATGCGCTCCGGGACCACCTTGCCGCAGGCGATGTAGTCCGTCATGAACAGCGGCTCGGCGCCGACGACGACGATGTCGTCCACCACCATGCCCACGAGGTCGTGGCCGATGGTGTGGTGGATGTCCATGGCCTGGGCGATGGCCACCTTCGTGCCGACCCCGTCCGTGGACGTGGCCAGCAGGGGCTTGCGGTAGGACAGCAGGCGGGAGGCGTCGTAGAGGCCGGCGAAGCCGCCGACTCCGCCGAGCACGGAGTCGTTGTGGGTCGCCTTGATGGCGCCCTTCATCAGCTCGACGGCGCGGTCGCCGGCCTCGACGTCGACCCCGGCGGAGGCGTAGGTGATTCCGGCGGGCTCGGGCGTGGGGGAGGTCGTCACGGGGCGGCTTCCTTCGGTCAGGCCTTTTTGGCGGCGGACAGGGAGGTCTTGTCTTGCGGCAGGAGCGAGGACTCGAACTCCGCGTCCGGGCCCGGGTCGCAACCGCCCTCCGGCTCCTCCTCCGCGGGGTTGGTGCGCTCGAGGAGGTTCTTGCCGAGGCGGTCGCTGGCCGGCAGCTCGATCGGGTACGTGCCGGTGAAGCAGGCCGTGCACAGGCGCTCGCGCGGCTGCTGCGTCGCCTCGATCATCCCGTCCTCGGAGATGTAGGCCAGCGAGTCGGCGCCGATCGACGTCGTGATCTCCTGGATCGTGGCGCCGTTGGCGATCAGCTCGGCCCGGGAGGCGAAGTCGATCCCGTAGAAGCAGGGCCACTTGATGGGCGGGGAGGAGATCTTGACGTGGATCTCGGCCGCGCCGGCCTCGCGCAGCATGCGAACGATGGCGCGCTGGGTGTTGCCGCGCACGATCGAGTCGTCGACGACGACGACGCGCTTGCCCCGGATGACGGGCTCGAGCGCGTTGAGCTTGAGCTTGATGCCCAGCTGGCGCAGCGACTGCGACGGCTGGATGAAGGTCCGGCCCACGTAGGCGTTCTTGACGAAGCCGTGCGCGAACGGGATCCCGGACTCCTCGGCGTAGCCGATCGCCGCGGGCGTGCCGGACTCGGGGACCGGGATCACCAGGTCCGCGTCGGCGCGGTTCTCGCGGGCGAGCCGGCGGCCCATCTCGACGCGGGACTCGTAGACGGACCGGCCGTTGATGGCGGCATCCGGGCGGGCCAGGTACACGTACTCGAAGACGCAGCCGGCGGGGGTGGCGGGGCCGAAGCGCTGCGAGCGGATGCCCTCCTCGTCGATCGCGATGAATTCCCCGGGCTCGATTTCGCGGATGAAGCTCGCGCCGACCGTCGCCAGGGCCGGCTGCTCGGAGGCGACCACCCAGCCGCGCTCGAGCCGGCCCAGCACGAGCGGGCGGACGCCGTGCGGATCCCGGGCCGCGTAGAGCGTGCCCTCGCTCATGAACACGAACGAGAACGCGCCGCGCAGCTTCGGCAGCAGGCCCAGCGCCGTCTCCTCGAGGCCCTGGCCCTCCTCGCCGCGCAGCAGCGCCGTGACGAGGGCGGTGTCCGTGGTGTTGCCCTGGGCGAGCTCGCCGCGGAACTTGGTGCCCTGCTCCTCCACGACCATGTCCATCAGCTCGGCGCTGTTGATCAGGTTGCCGTTGTGGGCCAGGGCGACCGTGCCCTCGCTGGTGGCGCCGAGGGTGGGCTGGGCGTTGGCCCAGTGGCTCGCGCCGGTGGTGGAGTAGCGGCAGTGGCCGACGGCGAGGTGGCCCGTCATCGAGTTCAGCGTGTTCTCGTCGAACACCTGCGAGACCAGGCCCATGTCCTTGTAGACGTTGATGCGCGAGCCGTCGGAGGTCGCGATGCCCGCGGACTCCTGGCCGCGGTGCTGGATGGCGTAGAGCCCGTAGTACGCCAGCTTGGCGACGTCCTCGCCGGGTGCCCAGACACCGAAGACCCCGCACTCGTCCTGCGGGCCCTTCTCGTCGGGAAGTAGATCGTGGGAAAGCTTGCCGTCGCCTCGCGCCATGTGCCCCATTCTCGCATGGCGGGCCCGTGCGCCGGGACTCGTGTGGCCCGCGCTACGTCGGGAGGAGTGGACGGCTAGCGCGGATCCGTGCCGCGCGGCCCGCGGCCTTCGTCCTCCGGGCGGTCGGCGCCGCCCTTGTCCTCCGGGCGTTCGCCGCCGTCGTCGTCCACGGGGACCGCGGTGCCGCGCCGCCCGGACCCGCGCAGCGTGGCGCGGTTCACGACGAGGAACACGATGCTGGCCAGCAACAGGCCCGCCAGGCCGTAGAACACGGCGAGGAACCCGAACACCGTCCCGGGGGTGAACTCGGGGGAGGGGGCCGCCGTGTAGGCCGACACCAGGGCCAGGACCAGGCCCGCCGCGACGCCGACGGTCGCGAACGCCGCGTACTTCGGGGCGCGCCGGACGGTCACGGGCACGCCGGCGCGGGGGGTGTTCTCGTCGGGGGAAGGCATGCGTTAAAGGGTACCGAAGAGCGGCAGGTGCCCGGACAGGTCGGCGCGCTGCCCGGACGCGGACACGGCGCCGGAGGAGACGGCGGCCTCCCACGCCGCGTCCCCGGTGGCCAGGGCCAGCCACGTCGCGGCGTCCATCTCCACGACGTTGGGCGGCGTGCCGCGGGTGTGACGGGGCCCGGGGATGCACTGGGCGACGCCGAAGGGGGGAACCCGCACCTCCACCGAGTTGCCCTCCGCCGACGCCGCCAATTCCTCGAGCGCGTAGCGGACCGCCATCGCCACGACGGGCCGGGGCAGGCCAGGCCGCCCGTCCGGACCCGCCTGGAGCCATCGGCGGACCGCGGCGTCGCCCGCGTCGGCGGGGATGCGTCGCCGGATGCCCATGCCCGGCCCCCTAGTCCAGCAGCGCCACGACGGGCGCCGCGAGCCGGATGCGCCCCACGGGCCGGCCGCCGCCGAGGACCGGCCGGGCGAGCCGCTCCAGGACGGGCGCGAGCCGCTCGACGTCGATGGCCCCGGCCGCGGCCAGCAGGGTCAGCCCCACGAGCGTCGACGCGCGGCCCCGGCCGTCGAGCATCTTCAGCGCGCAGGCGGTTCCGTCCGGCGCGCCGAGGACCAGGACGCCCTCCGCGCCGAGCTTGGCGAGCACGCCCAGCTCCTCCATCACCACGGTGTTGTCCCGGCCCGCGCCCTGCACCGCCCACGGGTGGTCCAGCATCGCCGTCGCGACGCCGGCGGCCGCGGCCTCCGCGTCCCGCCGGCCCGGGGCGGCGGCCAGGCGCGACACCGCGCGGGCCAGCCCGCGCAGGGGCAGCGCCGGGACGGGCGCTCCGCAACCGTCCGTCGCGGTGTGGACGAGCGGGGTGCCGGCGTACTCCTCGACGGTCTCGGCGACGGCCCGCTGCACGGGGTGCCCCGGGTCCAGGTACGTGCCCGGGTCCCAGCCGGAGGCCACGCAGGCGGCGAGGAAGGCCGCGTGCTTGCCCGAGCAGTTGAACGCGAGCCTGGACTTGCCGGCGCCGGATCGGATGGCCTCGATGCGGGCGGCCTCGTCGCCCGGCCACGCCTCGGGGCACTGGAGGTCGGCCTCGGACAGCCCGGCAGCGGCCAGGATCCCGGCCGCCGTGTCCCGGTGCCGGGCCGTGCCCGTGTGGCTTCCGCAGGCGAGCGCCGTCTGGGGAGCGTCCAGCGGCGCCCCGGAGCGGACCGACGCGAGTGCCTGGAACGGCTTGAGGGCCGAGCGCGGCAGGACGGGCGCGTCGGGGTCGCCGAGGGCGGCCACCTGCGTGCCGTCGGGGGAGACGACGACGGCGGAGCCGGCGTGCCGGGACTCGACGAAGCCGTTGCGCTCGACGACGGCCAGCTCGGCCGCCCTCGCCGACGTGAAGGTCTCGGGCACGGCGGCTAGCCCGCGGAGAGGACGGCGACGAGGAAGTCGGAGCCGTCGGCGAAGGGGCGCAGGTCCCAGGTGGACAGGAGCAGGTCCTCGCGCAGGCCGGCGGCCCGCGCGTCGGCCCGGAAGTCCCCGAATTCGTAGCCGCGGCCGGAGCCGAAGCCCGTCACCACGCGCCCCTCCGGGGCCAGGTGCGCGCGGAAGCGCTCGAGCACCTGCCCGCCGGTGCCGGGGGCCAGGAACGCCATGACGTTCCCGGCGCAGACGATCGCGTCGAACCGCTGGCCGAGGTCCAGCTCCGTGAGGTCGCCCGCGCGCCAGTCGCAGTCGGGGTGGTCGGCGCGGGCCGCGTCGATGAGCACGGGGTCGACGTCGACGCCCACCACCGTGTGGCCGCGCCGGGCCAGCTCGCCGCCCACGCGGCCGGGGCCGCAGCCGGCGTCCAGGACCCGGCTGCCGCGCGGCAGCATGGCGTCGATCAGACGGGCCTCGCCGTGCAGGTCCGCGCCCTCGGCCCGCAGCTGGGCGAACCGGTCGATGTACCAGGCCGAGTGGGAGGGGTTGCGGCGCACCTGCGCCTCCCAGAGCGTTTCCTTGCGCATGCGCCCAGCCTACGACGCCGTCGGCCGTCACGCCCTGCGCCGTCCGGGGGCGGGCCGGTAGGGTGGGGCACCGTGAAGGTTCTCGTCATCGGCCCCGGCGGCCGCGAACACGCCATCGTCAAGGCCCTCAAGGCCGATCCGCACGTCAGGGAGGTCCACTGCGCGCCCGGCAACGCCGGCATCGCGGCGGACGCCCAGGTCCACCCCGTGGACGCCCAGGACCCGGGCGCCGTCGTCGACCTGGCCCGCGGGCTGGCGGCGGACCTCGTCGTCGTCGGTCCGGAGGCGCCGCTCGCCGCCGGCGTCGCCGACGCCCTCGCGGCCGCCGGGATCCCGGTCTTCGGCCCCAGCCAGGCGGCCGCCCGCCTCGAGGCGTCCAAGGCGTTCGCGAAGGAGGTCATGGCGGAGGCCGGCGTGCCCACGGCCATGGCGCGCGTCGCGACGAACGCCGAGGAGGCCGCCGCCGCGCTGGACGCGTTCGGCGCGCCCTACGTCGTCAAGGACGACGGCCTGGCCGCCGGCAAGGGCGTCGTCGTCACGGACGACCGCGCGGCCGCCCTCGACCACGCGGCGGCCTGCTTCGCCGCCGGCGGCACCGTGGTCATCGAGGAGTTCCTCGACGGCCCCGAGGTCTCCCTGTTCGTCATCTCCGACGGGCAGCGGGCGGTCCCGCTCGCCCCGGCCCAGGACTTCAAGCGCATCTTCGACGGCGACGAGGGCCCGAACACCGGCGGCATGGGCGCCTACACCCCGCTGCCGTGGCTCCCCGCCGGGTTCGTCGACGACGTCATGGAGCGCGTGGCGCTGCCGACCATCCGCGAGATGGACCGGCGCGGCACCCCGTTCGTCGGCGTCCTCTACTGCGGCCTGGCCGTGACGTCCCGCGGCCTGCGGGTCATCGAGTTCAATGCGCGCTTCGGCGACCCGGAGACCCAGGCCGTCCTGGCCCGCCTCAAGACCCCGCTCGGGGGGATCCTCCTGAACGCGGCGACCGGCCGGCTCGACGACGCCGAGCAGCTGCGCTGGCGGCCCGAGACGGCCGTCGACGTCGTCATGGCCGCCGCCCACTACCCGGACACGCCCCGCAAGGGCGACGCGATCACCGGACTCGATGCCGCGGAGGCCCTGGAGGGCGTCTCCGTCCTGCACGCCGGGACCGCGGCCGACGGCGACGCCGTCGTCACCAACGGCGGGAGGGTGCTCGCCGTGGTCGGCCTCGGCGCGGACCTCGCCGCCGCGCGCGAGCGCGCCTACGCCGGCGTCGCGGAGATCTCCTGGGAGGGCGCGCAGCACCGCACCGACATCGCGCTCAAGGCCGCCCAAGGCGCCGTTGCCGTGCCCGGGGGAGCCCACTGATGGCCGGGTACGCGGCGGACGCCCCCTCCCTGCCCGGCTGGGACCACGTCTACTCGGGCAAGGTCCGCGACCTCTACGTGCCCGCCGGGGCGGCGCACGCCGACGCCGACCGAGTCCTCGTGGTCGCCTCGGACCGGATCAGCGCCTACGACCACGTCCTGGCCACGGAGATCCCCGACAAGGGCAAGGTCCTGACGCAGCTGAGCCTGTGGTGGTTCGAGCAGCTCGGCTCCATCCCCAACCACGTCCTCTCCACCGACGTCCCCACGGCCGTGGCCGGGCGGGCCATGGTGTGCCGGAAGCTGGACATGTTCCCGATCGAGTGCATCGCCCGCGGCTACCTGACCGGGTCCGGGCTCGCCGAGTACCGGGAGTCCGGCACCGTGTGCTCGCTGCCGCTGCCCGACGGGCTCGTGGACGGCTCCCGGCTGGAGCCGGCGCTGTTCACGCCCTCCGCCAAGGCCGAGGTCGGCGAGCACGACGAGAACATCACCTACGGCGAGGTCGTTGGGCGGATCGGCGGGGACCACGCCGACACCCTGCGCCGGCTGACGCTCGAGCTCTACACGCGGGCCGAGGAGATCGCCCGGGGCCGCGGCATCATCCTGGCGGACACGAAGGTCGAGTTCGGGATCGATCCGGCCACCGGCGCCACCACGCTGGGCGACGAGGTCCTGACGCCGGACTCCTCCCGGTTCTGGGACGCGGCGGACTACGCGCCGGGCAGGTCGCAGGCCTCGTTCGACAAGCAATTCGTCCGCGACTGGCTCACCGGCGCCGAGTCGGGATGGGACCGCGCCTCGGGCGCGGAGCCCCCGGCGCTGCCGCAGGAGATCGTCGAGCGGACGCGCGCCCGCTACGTCGAGGCGTACGAGCGGCTGACCGGCCGGCCCTTCGCGGCGTAGCGCCCCGCGCCCGGGTCAGCGCTTGGCGGCCCGCACTTCCGTGGCCAGTTCGATCGCCAGGGACGCGCGGTCCGGGGCCCCGGCCGCCGCGAACGTCTGCTGCGCCCGGGCCAGCGTCTCCAGGGCCTCGTCGGGCTTGCCCGTCGCGAGCAGGCAGCGGGCCGCGAGCAGGTCCAGCTCGCCCTGCTGGTGCCGGGAGAGGGCCTCGCGGTCCTCCTGGACGGGAACGAGATGCTCGAGGGCGCGGGCGGGCTCCCCGTTGAGGTGGAGCCACCGGGCGCGGATGAGCTGGACCTCGAGGTTCTCGGAGTGGATGCCGCCGATGACGCCGAGCGCGAGCTCGGCCTTCTCGATGCACTCGAGGGTCTCCGGCTCCACGACGCCGGCCGCGAGGCGCATGTTGGCGCTGGCGCGGTGGAACCGGGCCCACAGTTCGATGTCGCTGGCCGGGAGGAGGCGCTGGGCGGCCAGGCGGTGGTGCTCGAGCCCGGCCGCGATGTCCTGGCGCTTGAAGGCCACGTTGCCGATGGCCCAGTGGGCGTTGCCGGCCGTCTGGCTCGGCGCCCCGGAGGCGACGGCCTCGGCGAGCGTCTCGCAGGTCCGCCACGCCTCGTCCAGCTGCCCCGACTCCGCCAGCGAGCCGATGAGCGCGAACAGCGCGCCGATGTAGATGAGCGACTCGGCCGGCAGCTCCCGGCCCAGCTCGACGGCGGTCAGGGCGTGGTCCACCGCGACGTGGAGCTTCCCGAGGGCCAGGTAGGCGTTGGCGACCAGCGTCTCGGCCCGCACCTTCAGGGCCAACGACTCGTCCGTCAGGGGATGGGAGAGGACCTCCTCGGCCGCCGCCCGGTATTCGTCGTAGCGGCCCTGGTCCCGCAGGGACTCGGCGCGCAGGAACATCATGTTCCACCAGGCGCTCGAGTTCTTCAGGCGCAGCGCGACCGTGGCCGCCTCCATCGCCGTGGCCTCCGCGTCGCTGTACTCGCGCGCGGTGTAGGACTGGCGGGCCCGGTGCTCGAGCAGCACGAACTCCGCCTCGTCGGCCGAGACCGGCGTGTTCCAGGACTCCATGACCTCGCGGTCGAGGTCCAGGCGCCCCGAGAGCTCCGTGATGATCTCGGCCGTGGGTTCCCGGCTGCCGGTCTCCAGGAGCGAGATGTAGCTCGTCGAGTAGCGTCCCGCCCCCAGCTGGGCCTGTGTCATCTTGTGCTGGAGCCTGGCCTGCCGGAGCTTTTCGCCGAATTTGATCCCCAATGCATCCCCTTCGTCGTGAGGCCCCGCCCGTTCCCCAGGACCCGCATTCGCGGACCCCTTGACGCCGGAGCTAGGTACTAATTTACTGTGTGTGTGAAGTGGTTCGCCACTTCCCCCGTACGATCCACCCCCCAAGGAGCATCATGAGGAAGTTCATCGCAGCACTTGCTGCCACCGCGGCATTGAGCGGTGCGGCGGTCCTGGCAGTCGGGGACTGGCCCCATGTCGGAGACTGGCCGCACGGTGGCACCGCCGTGGGCGACTGGCCGCATCAGGTCGTCGCCGTGGGCGACTGGCCACACTAGGCACCAGGCACCAGAAAGGGCGCCCCGGCCGACCGGCCGGGGCGCCCTTTCGTGTCCGTCGGTCCGCCCTACGGGCGGGCGGTGAGCGTCAGCAGCACGGCCTCGGGCGGACAGGCGATGCGGATCGGCGCGAAGCGGGACGTGCCGATGCCCGCGGAGACGTTGAGGGGGATCTCCCGCCCCCGGTGGCTCCACACCGTCAGGCCGCGCGCCCGCCACACCGGCAGGTCGCAGTTGCTCACGAGCGCCCCCACTCCCGGCACGCAGACCTGGCCCCCGTGCGTATGCCCGGCGAGGACCAGGTCCGCGCCGGCATCGGTGAACACGTCCAGGACGCGCTGGTACGGCGCGTGGGTCAGGGCGAGGCGCACGCTCGGCGCGGACGTCACGGAGCCCGAGGGCCAGCCGGTGAAGTGGTCGCGGCCCAGGTGCGGGTCGTCGACGCCGGAGAGGTCCACGCGCACGCCGTTCACGGGCAGCGACTGGTGGCGGTTGGCCAGGTTGATCCAGCCCACGGAGCCGAAGGCCCGGTGCATGTCGCGCCACGGCAGCTCCTCGAAGCCGTCCTCGTCCGGCGTGGACGAGGGGCCGGCCAGGTACCGGAAGGGGTTCTTCGGGCGCGGCGCGTAGTAGCAGTTCGAGCCGGGCACGAAGGCCCCGGGGAAGCGGGAGAGCGGCTTCAGCGCATCCAACAGGTCCGGCAGGGCGTTGCGGTGGCTGAGGTTGTCGCCGGTGTTGACCACGAGGTCCGGCTGCAGGTCGGCGAGGGACCGCAGCCAGCGCCGCTTCGCCTCCTGGCCCGGCACCATGTGGATGTCGGACAGGTGCAGCACGGTCAGCGGGCCGAACCCCGGGGGCAGGACCGGAACGGTCTCGTGCCGGAGGCGGAACGAGTTGCGCTCCAGGAGGCCGTACCCCGCCGTGAGGGCCCCGGCCGCCGCCAGTGTGCCGGCGCCGAGCGCCGCAGTCCCGGCCGCGGCCGCCACGGCCGCGCCCATCCGCTTGAACCGGTCCATGCTAGTTGTTCCCGCCCCCCGAGCCGGGGCCGCCCGGCCTCTCGTCGCTGTTCCCGTTGCCGCGGCCGCTGTTGCCGCCGGCGTCGGCCGTCGTCTCCTCGGCCGCCTCCGCGGACTCCTCTGCGGCCTCCTCCCGCGCCTCGCGGGACTCTTCGGCGGCCTCGGTGTCCCGCGTCGTCGGCGCGGCCTGGGCCTCCTCGTCGCCCGCGGGCGTCGGGGAGGGCCGGGCGGCTTCCGCGGCCGACGGGGAGCTGCTGTCCGAGGACTGCTCCGGCGCCGGCTGCGGGGCGGGCCGCGAGTCGGGCTGGCCGAAGTCCTCGGCCGGGTAGTACTGCAGGATGTCCTGCGCGTAGTTCGTCCACATGGGGCCCGCGAAGGTCATCGAGTCCGCGTAGTCGTAGTACTGGCCCTTGATGGTCTCGCCGAAGATGGTCTCCGTGCTCTGGCCGCCGCGGCCGACCCACGCGGCGGTGGAGACGCCGGTGGTGTAGCCGACGAACCACGTCGAGGACGCGCCGTTGTTCGTGCCGGTCTTGCCGGCGATCGGCATGTCGATCGTGCCCTTGGCGATGCGCTCCTCGGCGATGCGGGTCAGCGTTCCGTTGAGGTTCTTCACGTGCTCGGGCTCGAGCACCTGCTGGCAGTCCTGCTCCGGCACCTGGTACTTGTTGCCCGAGTTGTCCGTCACGGACACCAGGGCCCGGGGGGCGCAGAATTCGCCGTTGTTCGCGAAGGCCGCGAAGGCGGCGGCCTGCGACAGGGGCGTCACGGTCTCGGTGCCCAGGACGAAGGACGGGTTCGCGGGGCTCTGTGGCTCGCCGTCGATCCCGCTGACCAGGCCCAGGTCGTTGGCGTTCTTCGCGATCTGGCACAGGTCCAGCTGGGCGGCCTCGGCGACGGTGGCCGTATTGACGGACCAGTAGAGCCCGTAGTCCACGGTCATCTGCTTGCGCATGTTGTCGATCGAGTTCCCGACCTCCCACTGGCCGTCTTCGGTGTAGGTGCGCGTGGAGCCGCCCTTGAGGCAGGATGCCTGCCACCGGTAGGAGTCCGGGTAGCTGGCGCGGGAGGCGTCGACCCTGTCCCACATGTTCCGGCCGGCCTGGAGCCAGGCCAGCGTCGTGAAGGGCTTCATCGTCGAGCCGGTCTGGTAGCCGCCGACGCCGCCCATGGCCCGGGAGACGTTGAAGTTGTAGACGGTGTAGGACGTGCCGTCCTGCGGGCTGTACTTCTTGTTCTGCGCCATGGCCAGGATCCTGCCCGTGCCCGGCTCAACCGAGACGATCGAGCTGCCCAGATCCGACTCGTCGTCCGCCGGGATCATCGCGGCGGTCTCCTTCTCCGCCTCCTTCTGCAGGCGCGGGTCCAGCGTGGTCTCGATGGTCAGGCCGCCGCGGTACAGGAGGCGCTCGCGGTCCTCGGGGGTCTCGCCGAAGGCCGGATCTGCCATGATCAGGTGCTGCACGTAGCTGCAGAAGTACTGCGCCGTGGGGGCCGCGACGCAGCCGGACCTGACCTCCTTCGGGTTCAGGCCGAGGCCGGTCTCCACGTACTTCTTGTACTCGGCGTCCGTGATGGCCCCGGTCCGCTTCATCGCCGCGAGCACGGTGTTGCGCCGCTCGAGCGTGAGCTCCGGGTTGGTCAGCGGGTTGAACGCGTTCGGACGCTGGACCATCCCGGCGAGCATGGCCGCCTGCGGGGCGGTCAGCTGCGACGCCGGCACCGAGAAGTAGCGCTGGGCGGCGGCCTCGACGCCGTAGGTCGTGCCGGAGAAGAGAACGATGTTGAGGTAGCCCTGGAGGACCTCCTCCTTGCTCATCTGCTTCTCGACCGAGATCGCGAGCTTGGCCTCGCGCAGCTTGTCGCCGATGTTCTTCGTGCCCGAGTAGGTGATCTCGTCCTTGGACACGCCGTTGAGGAAGTCCGCGTTGATCAACATGTTGTTGACGTACTGCTGCGTCAGCGTGGACGCGCCCTGCGTCGTCGAACTCGTCAGGTTGTGCGCGGCCGCGCGGGCGATGCCGCGGATGTCGACGCCGTTGTGCTCCCAGAAGCGCTCGTCCTCGATGGCGACGATGGCGTCCTGCATCGGCTTCGAGATCTTGTCGAGCGTGACCGGGATGCGGTTCTCGGCGTAGAACGTCGCCAGCGTCGTGCCGTCCTTGGCGACGATGCGCGACGGCACGGAGAGCGGCTCCTTCTCGAGTTCGGCGGGAAGCGCCTCGAAGAACTCGATGCCGGCGGACGCGCCCGACCCGGCGACGGCGGCCGCGGGCACGAGCATGCCCGCGGCAAGGACGCCGCAGACCGCGCTCACTCCAAAGAACGAGACGATCTTCCCGAGCGTCGTTGCCGTGTCAAAGAACGGGGACTTACGAGCAGCCATATGAACCAGTCTACCGGCGAGGGGCTAACCTACAGACATGACCAAATGGGAGTACGCGACCTTGCCCCTGATCATCCATGCCACGAAGCAGATCCTCGACCAGTGGGGCGACGACGGGTGGGAACTCGTCACCGTCATCCCCGGTCCCGACGGCAACGCCCCCGTCGCGTACCTGAAACGCCCCAAGCAGTAGCGCCACAGAACGGAGAACCCGTGGACCACCAGTCCGTTTCCGCAGTCGAGCGCCGACTGGCCGACCTCGGCCTCGAGCTCCCCCCGGTCGCCGCCCCCGTGGCGGCGTACGTCCCCGCCACGGTCAGCGGGAACCACGTCTACACGTCCGGGCAGCTCCCCTTCATTCAGGGCGAACTCCCAGCCACCGGCAAAGTCGGGGCGTCGGTGTCGGCCGAGGACGCCCAGAAGCTGGCCGCCACGTGCGCGGTGAACGCCCTCGCCGCCGTCAAGGAGGCCATCGGCGACCTCGACCGCATCACGCGCATCGTCAAGGTCGTCGGTTTCGTCGCCTCCGACCCCGGTTTCACGGGCCAGCCGGGCGTCGTCAACGGGGCCTCCGAACTGCTGGGCCAGGTGCTCGGCGAGGCCGGCGTGCACTCGCGCTCCGCCGTCGGCGTCGCCGTGCTGCCGCTGGACGCCCCGGTCGAAGTTGAGCTCGTCGCCGAGTTCTCCTAGCCCGGTGCCCCGGGCCCGTCCCACGGACGGGCCCGGGCTCAGCCGGCGCCTCTTCGCGCTGCCTCCCTCGCAGCGTCCGGCGGCCGAAAGCTGGGTGGCCTACGGCGCCCGCACGCCGCGCGCCGTCCGGCGCGCGTCCTCCGTGGCCCTGGTGCGCGACAGCCGGGCCGGCGTCGAGACCTACCTCGGCTACCGCCCCGGGTCCTCGCCACTGGGGACCGTGGCGTTCCCCGGGGGCAGCTTCGAGGCCACCGATGACGACGCCGTCGGCTGGTTCGGCCCGAAGCCCGCCGACTGGGCGCACCGGCTCGGGATCCTCGACCACCGGGTCGCGCGTGCCCACATCGTGTGCGCCATCCGGGAGCTCTTCGAGGAAACCGGAATCCTCCTGGCCGGGGCGGACCCGCTCTCCATCGTCGAGCACTCCTCCAGCGGCGAGTGGATGGACCTGCGGGAGGCGGTCGCCGGGCAGGACCGCACGTTCGCGGCGGTGCTGGCCCGCCGCGGGCTCGGGCTGCGCACCGACCTGCTGCGGCCACTGTCCCACTGGATCAGCCCCGACTTCGCGCACCGCCGCTTCGACACCCGGTACTTCGCCGCGGCGGTCCCGTCGTCGCAGGAGGCGACGCTGCTGCGCGGCAAGGGCGTGTGGGCCGAATGGCTCCCCGCGGCGGCGGTCCTCGCGGACCGGGAGACGACCCGGCTCGGCGACGCCGTCGGGCAGCCGGACACGGTCGGGCTCACGCTGAGCGAAATCACGACCCCCGCCGTCGAAACGATCCTCGAGAAGATCGCCACCACCCGGGGAACCGTCGCCTACCTCTCCCACCGCAGGACCCTGCGCTCCTACCACCCCGTGCTGCACAGCGGCGAGGACGGCGTGTTCCACCTCGACGTCACCGTGAGCACCGGCGCCGAGGGCGGCGGCACCGCGCGCGGCCGGTAGCGCACGGCAAACGGGCCGCGGCGACCCCGGGGGAGTCGGCGCGGCCCGTGGGCGCAGCGGGTCCTAGCGCGAGCGCTGGCGCAGGCGCTGGATGTCGAGGATGACGACGGCGCGGGCCTCGAGGCGCAGCCAGCCGCGCTGCACGAACTCGGCCAGGGCCTTGTTGACGGTCTCGCGGGAGGCGCCGACCAGCTGGGCGAGCTCCTCCTGGGTCAGCTCGTGGGCGACCAGGATCCCGTCGGTGGCCGGACGGCCGAAGCGGTCGGCCAGGTCCAGCAGGGCCTTCGCGACACGGCCGGGGACGTCGGAGAAGACGAGGTCGGCCAGCGACTCGTTGGTGCGGCGGAGGCGGCGGGCCAGCGCCTGGAGCAGCTGGACCGAGACCTCCGGGCTGGAGTGGATGGCCTTGCGCAGGTTCTCGTGGCGCAGGCCGGCCAGCCGGGTCTCGGACACGGCCGTGGCGGTCGCATTGCGCGGGTGCGGGTCGAACAGCGCCATCTCGCCGAAGAGCTCGCCGGGGCCGAGGATGGCCAGGAGGTTCTCGCGGCCGTCGGGAGCGGTCCGCCCCAGCTTGATCTTGCCGGAGACGATGAAGTAAAGCTGGTCGCCCTGGTCGCCCTCGCGGAAGACGGACGCGCCGCGCGACAGGTCCACCTCGGTCAGCTCGTCGGTCAGCAAGGCGAACACCTCGTCACCCAGGGAGGTGAAGAGCGGGGCCCGGCGGAGTACCTCGATGTCCATGAATTCTCCTGTCAAGAGTCGATTGCGCTGCACCTTATTGTGCCGTAGTTACGGCTTGGGTGACAGCATCAACAGGCCGGGACGCCGCACGCCCGCCCGGCCCGGACCCGGGAACCCGGGACCAACCATAGAATGGGGAGGGGCGCCGTGCGGTCGCCCGGGGGCCGTGGCGGCGAATTCGAGGGAGTGGAACGGGTGCCATTTTCACTGTCGGTGCTCGACATCGTCCTGTTGCTGGTGCTGCTGGCCTTCTTCGTTTCCGGCCTCCGCAAGGGCCTGTTCGTCACGCTCGGCGGCATCGTCGGGTTCGTGGCGGGGGGAGTCGCCGCCTTCTTCGCGATCCCCCTGGTCTCGGCCTGGGTGGCCGACCCGTCCTGGCGGATGGTCGTCGTCGTGGTCTCCGCCGTCGTCCTGGTGCTCGTGGGCCAGGCGCTCGGCGCCGCGATCGGCGCGGGGATCCGCCGCGCCGTCGACGCGCCCGGCGTGCGCGGCTTCGACCGCCTCCTCGGGGGCCTCGCGAACACGGCCGCCGCGGCGCTGGTGGTTTCCGCCGTCGCCTTTTCCGCGGCCGCGCTGGGCGTCCCCTACCTCTCACAGCAGATCGCCGGCTCGCAGGTCATCGGCGCGATCCGCCAGTACACGCCGGACGCGGTGTCCGCGGCCATGGCCCAGGCCCGCTCGGCCGTCATGGGCCAGACGATCCCGGAGCTGCTCGAGCCGTTCGCGCCCGCCGACGAGCCCGCGCCCGAGGACGTGCCCGACTCCGGGGCCCTCGCGGAGGCGGCGGAGTCCGTCGTCAAGATCACCGGCACGGCGTTCGAGTGCGGCGTGAACCAGACGGGCAGCGGCTTCGTCGCGGCCCACCACCGGGTCATCACCAACGCCCACGTCGTGGCGGGCGTCGCCCAGCCGGTCGTCAACACGCAGGACGGCCGGGCGCTGCCCGCGCGCGTGGTGCACTTCGACGCCGACGGCGACCTCGCGGTGCTGGCCGTCGACGGGCTGGACCTCGAGCCCATCCCGCTGGGCGAGGGACTCGAGGCCGGCGACGAGGCCGCGTTCCTCGGCTACCCCGCGGGCGGACCGTTCCGCGCCGCGGGAGCCACGGTGCAGTCGCTGGCCACGGTGCGGGTCGACAACATCTACGGCGCGGACCCCTCCCCGCTGAGCGTGTACCAGCTGGCCGCCGAGGTCGAGCAGGGCAACTCCGGCGGGCCGCTGCTCGAGACCGACGGCGAGCTCTCCGGGGTCGTCTTCGCCAAGGCGCAGGGGGCCGACCCCGTCGGCTACGCGCTGTCCCTGTTCGAGGTCGGCCCCGTGGTCCGCGGCGCGGCGTCCTACGTCGACACCGTCTCGGCCGGGCCCTGCTCCACCCGCTAGCGCCCGGCGAGCCAGTGCAGCTCCGCGCCGTGCTGGCCGGTGTGCGCGACCGGCACGCCGTCGACCGCCAGCGTGAAGTACCCGGGACGTGCCCCGGGCACGGTGTCCTCGCCGTCCAGGAAGAAGCTCTCGTTCGAGACCCAGCGGCACGGCAGCGAGCGGACGGCGGCGGCGAAGCGCGCCCGGTCCTCCGGGGCGAGGTAGGCCAGGACCGCGGAGTGGAACACGACGGGGACCGTGCCCGAGGGGGCGCGGGCCACGACGTCGGCGACCCGCTCGACGATGTCCCCGGCCACGACCACGGGCGGCTCCGGCTGGGCGCGCAGCGTCCGCAGGGCCGCCCGCAGCCGCTCCAGACGGTCGCCCTGTCCGGGCCAGACGAGGGCCTCCAGCCAGCGCGCCTCCTCGGGGTCGGCCGCGTCGACCGGGTGCAGGTCGATGCCGGCGCGCCAGGCGACGTCGGGCAGCGCGTCCGGCAGGGGCGGGCCGCCCGTCGTCGCGCACTCCAGCAGCGGCTCGCCGTCCCCGAGGCGGGCGTCGCCGTCGTAACGGTAGGAGTAGCGGTCCGGCAGCAGGCACAGCCCCGCCGAGGCCCCGGCCTCGATGAGTGCGAGCGGGGCGCCCTCCTCGGCGGCGATCCGGGCGAGGGACGGCAACAGCGTCGCGCACCGCCCGGCTTCGTTCGTCTGCACGCGCCGCGTGGAGGCCAGGCCCGCGATCCCCTCGCGGTGCGCGCGGAGGAACGCCGCCAGGTCCGGGTAGGTCGCGTCGTCGCCGAGGCCGAGGTAGCGCGCGGCCGCGAAGACGACCAGCGGGTTGCGGCCGGGCTCGGGCAGGCCGGCGACCAGGTCCAGGATCTCCCCGTCGCCGGCGACGCCCGCGGCCCAGTCCGCGTACCGCTGCGAGTGCCCCGGGAACCACGTCGCGGCGCCCTCGGCGAACCTGCGGCGGACGGCCCCGGGGCCGTCCTGGGTGGCGGTCGCGTCCATGCGTTCCTTTCCGCCCGCGCGGCGCGGGCGCCCGGTCAGCCGAGCAGGTGGGCGAGGTGCTGCACGGCCAGCCGGTAGCCGTGCACGCCGGCGCCGACGATGGTCGCGGCGGCGACGGGGGAGATGTAGGAGTGGTGGCGGAAGGCCTCGCGGCGGTGCACGTTCGAGATGTGCACCTCGACGAGGGGCAGTCGGACGCCGGCGACGGCGTCCGCGAGGGCGACGGACGTGTGCGTGAACCCGCCGGGGTTGAGCACGATGCCGGCGCACCCGCCGCGGGCCGCGTGCACGGCGTCGATCAGGGCGCCCTCGTGGTTGGACTGCAGGCACCGCACGGCCAGCCCGTGCTCCGCCGCCGTCGCGCGGCACAGCTCCTCGACGTCGGCGAGGGTGTCGCGGCCGTAGATCTCCGGCTCGCGCGTGCCAAGCAGGTTCAGGTTGGGGCCGTTCAGAACGAGGAGCGTGCGGGGGGCGTCGGTCATGCCCCCATTAAACAGGCCCGGGCCGCGGGGGGTGTGCGGTGCGGGGCCTGGGCGGGAGGGAGGGGCTGCCTTCTTATGTCCGCCGCGATCTGCGCCATGACGCCGGGGTCGGCGAGCGTCGTGGCGTCGCCGGGCTCGCGGCCCTCGGCCACGTCCTTGAGCAGGCGGCGCATGATCTTGCCGGAGCGGGTCTTGGGCAGCTCGGGCACGATCAGCACGTGGCGGGGCTTGGCGATGGGGCCGATGTCCTTGCCGACGTGGGCGCGCAGGACCTGGGCCGGGTCGTCCTCGTCGGGCTCGGCGGCGAGGATGACGAACGCGACGACGGCCTCGCCGGTCGTCTCGTCGCTGGCGCCGACGACGGCGGCCTCGGCGACCCACGGGTGGGCGACGAGCGAGGACTCGATCTCGGTGGTGGAGAGGCGGTGGCCGGAGACGTTCATGACGTCGTCGACGCGGCCGAGGAGCCAGATGTCGCCGTCCTCGTCCCGCTTGGCCCCGTCGCCGGCGAAGTACATGTCCTGGAACCGCGACCAGTAGGTCTCGCGGTAGCGGTCCATGTCGCCCCAGATGCCGCGCAGCATCGCCGGCCACGGGTCGCGGATCACCAGGTAGCCGCCCTCGCCGTTGGCCACGGAGGCCCCGTTCTCGTCGACGACGTCGACGGTGATGCCGGGAACGGGCACCTGCGCGGAGCCGGGCTTGGTCGCGGTCACGCCCGGCAGCGGGGCGATCATGTGCGCGCCGGTCTCGGTCTGCCACCAGGTGTCCACGATGGGGGCCGGGTGCTCCTTGCGGGGGCCGGGCTGGCCGTCCGCGCCCTTGCCGTTGTTGCCGCCGATGACCTCGCGGTACCACATCCAGGCCTCGGGGTTGATGGGCTCGCCCACGGAACCAAGGACGCGCAGCGAGGACAGGTCGTACCCGTCCGGGATGTGCCGGCCCCACTTCATCATGGTCCGGATCGCCGTGGGTGCGGTGTAGAGGATCGTGACGCCGTACTTCTCGACGATCTCCCACCAGCGGCCCTGGTGCGGGGAATCCGGCGTTCCCTCGTACATGACCTGGGTGGCGCCGTTGACCAGCGGGCCGTACGTCACGTAGGAGTGCCCGGTGACCCAGCCGATGTCGGCGGTGCACCAGTAGACGTCGGTCTCCGGGTGCAGGTCGAACGTGTCCCGGTGCGTGACGGCGTTCTGGACCAGGAACCCACCGGTGGTGTGCAGGATACCCTTGGGCTTCCCGGTGGTCCCGGACGTGTAGAGGATGAACAGCGGGTGCTCGGAGTCGTGGGGGACCGGGGCGTGCTCGGTGGCGGCCGCGCCGACGGCGTCGTCCCACCACAGGTCCCGGCCCTCGGTCCAGGCGACGTCCTCGCCGTTGCGCTTGACGACGACGACGTTCGAGACGGTGTGGCCGGGCGCGGAGAGGGCCTCGTCGACGGCGGGCTTGAGCGGGGAGGGCTTGCCGCGGCGGAAGGTGCCGTCGGCGGTGACGACGAGCTTGGCCTCGGCGTCGTCGATCCGCGAGCGCAGGGCGTCCGCGGAGAAGCCGCCGAACACCACGGAGTGCACGGCGCCGATGCGGGCGCACGCGAGCATCGTCACGACCGCCTCGGGGATCATCGGCAGGTAGACGGCGACGCGGTCGCCCTTGGAGACGCCGAGGGCCTCGAACGCGTTCGCGGCCTTCTTGACCTCCTCGGTCAGCTGCGCGTACGTGATGGTCCGGGTGTCCCCGGGCTCGCCCTCGAAGTGGATCGCGACCCGGTCGCCCAGGCCGTTCTCGACGTGCCGGTCGAGCGCGTTGTAGGCCGCGTTGAGTTCGCCGCCGACGAACCACTTCGCCACGGGGGCGCCGGACCAGTCGAGCGTCTCGGCGAAGTCGGTGTCCCAGGAGAGGGCGGAGCGGGCCTGGTCCGCCCAGTAGCCGAGCCGGTCGGCGGCGGCCCGGTCGTACGCGTCGGCCCCCGCAACGGCCTGGGCCGCGAACTCGGCCGACGGCTCGAACTTGCGGTTCTCGTGCAACAGGTTGTCCAGGGTGTGCGTGGTGCTCTCGGGCACGGCGGGTTCCTTCCGGTCGGAGGGGACGGTGTTGTGAGCCACGTTACAGGCGCCGGGGCGGCGTGGTGGTCACTGTCACAGACTAAGACGTGGACGGGGCCCTTGGTGCGCCGAACGGCAGGAACCGCGCCGTGGGCGGCGCCCCGGGCCCGCGCCACCGCGGCCCCCGGCCCGGCTACGCTTGCAGGGTGGATCCCGGCCGCCGCGAGCCGGGGGAAAGGCAAGGTCCCACGGTGTACGAGAACGTCCCCGAGGCCGCCCCGGCACCCGCCGTGGCCGGCCCGTTCACCCTGCGCGAGGCGGTCGTGGTCGCCTCGGGCCTCGTCGTCCTGATCGGTTCGCTGTTGCCGTACCAGCTGGCCGGCGGCTGGGTGGCGAACGCGTGGACGCTCAATGCGATCGCCTACAACCAGCTGACCACGCTGGCCCTGCCCGTGCTCGTGGCCGCCGGCTTCGTGTGGCGCCGGCTGTCCGGCCGCCGCCGCGTCGCCGTCGGCTCCCTCACCCTGGACCAGATCGGATCCGTCGCCGCGGTCCTCGCCACGGCCTTCTTCTTCATCAGCTCCGCCATGTCCATGAACGCGTCCTACCTGCTCGGCCTGATCGGTGCCCTGGGCCTGGGGGCCGGGACGACGGTGGCCCCGCTCGTGCGCGGCTTCGCGGCGGATTTCGCGGCCGGCACCGGCCCGCTCCTGGC
This sequence comes from Arthrobacter paludis, assembly GCF_056782315.1. Taxonomy (NCBI): domain Bacteria; kingdom Bacillati; phylum Actinomycetota; class Actinomycetes; order Micrococcales; family Micrococcaceae; genus Arthrobacter; species Arthrobacter paludis. The sequence goes on along the minus strand of NZ_JBXAEW010000001.1, from coordinate 60,097 downwards.
CCGGCCGGTGCGGGACACCGTGCCCGGCGCGTCCCGGGGGGCCGGCGCCTACGCCTCCGGCGCCTACGCGGCCGACCCGGGCGCCCCGGGGGCTGGCCACGCGACGGCGGCAGTCCGCGGGCCAGGGGACGCCGCGGGCACCGTCGGCGCGGGCGCGGGGGACGCCACGGCCGACGCGGACGCTGGCTCCGCCCCCGGGGGCACCACTGGGGCCGGGGATGCCGGCGCGGACACCGCCCGCACCACCGCGTTCGACACCGCGGCCGCAGCCCAGGAGCCGGCCCTCGAGGCGAGCCGTCACGCCGGGGCCGGAAGCGGGCCGTTCTGGTTCGCCGTCCCCCAGGCGCGCACCGTCGTGGACGAGCGCACCCGGGAGCCGGCGTTCGCCCTGCACCCGGGCACCTGGATCCTCGCGCTCGAGGACCGCGGCGGGGAGTTCCTGGTCCAAGGCGCCGACGGGCGCACGGGCCTCCTGCGCGAGACGGGGAACGTCGAGCGTGCCTAGCCGGCCGGAGACGACGCTGGGCCTGAAGCGCCGGGCCCGGCGGATCAACCGGACGCTGGCGGAGGCGTACCCGTACGCCGTCGCGGAACTGGACTTCACCAACCCCTTCGAACTGGTCGTCGCCACCGTGCTCTCCGCGCAGACGACCGACGTGCGCGTCAACGCCGCGACGCCCGCCCTGTTCGCGCGGTACCCGGACGCCCGCGCGATGGCCGGGGCCGACCTCGAGGAGCTGCGCGAGCTGATCCGGCCGACCGGGTTCTTCCGCGCCAAGGCGGACAGCCTGCTCGCGCTGTCCCGGCGCCTGGTCGAGGAGTACGACGGCGAGGTGCCGAGCCGGCTCGAGGACCTGGTGACCCTGGCCGGCGTCGGCCGCAAGACCGCCAACGTCGTCCTCGGCAACGCGTTCGGCGTCCCGGGGATCACCGTGGACACCCACTTCGGCCGGCTCGCCCGACGCTTCGGTTGGACGGACGAGACCGATCCCGTCAAGGTCGAGCACGCCGTCGGCGAGCTGTTCGAGAAGAAGGACTGGACGATGCTCTCGCACCGGGTCGTGTTCCACGGGCGCCGCGTCTGCCACGCCCGCAAGCCGGCCTGCGGGGCCTGCGTGGTCGCGACCCTGTGCCCCTCCTACGGCGAGGGCGAGACCGACCCGGACCGTGCAGCCAAGCTGCTCAAGTACGAACTCGCGCCCGGCCGGGAGGAGTTGCTCGCGCGCATGCGCGCCGGCGCGACCCGCCGCGAGCTGCGCGCCCTGGGCCACGGGCTGGACGCGTGAGCGCGCGCGCCGAGGGGCTGGACGCGTGAGCGCGCGCGCCGAGCTGGCCCGGTTGGCGGAGCGCCTCGGCGGGGCGGCCGGGGAGCCCTGGATCCCGCGCGGCCTCGGGGACCGGGCGGCCGCGCGGCGGGCCGCCGTTCTGATCCTGTTCGGCCGGCTCGACGAGATCCCCGCCGCCCACCACAGCGCCGCGGTGCCCGACGACCTCGACGTGCTGCTGGTGCAGCGGGCGGACACGCTCCGCGACCATCCGGGGCAGGTCGCGTTCCCGGGCGGCGGCATCGACCCGCAGGACGCCTCCCCCGCCGCCGCAGCGCTGCGCGAGGCCCGCGAGGAGACCGGGCTGGACCCGGACGGCGTCGAGGTGCTCGGGGAGCTTCCCGCCACGGAACTGCCCGTGAGCAACTTCCTGGTCACCCCCGTCCTGGGCTGGTGGGCGCGGCCGACCGAGGTCTTCGCCGTCGACCCGGGGGAGTCGGCCCACGTGTTCCGCGCGCCCGTCGCGGACCTGCTGGATCCCGCCCACCGCGGCACCGTGGTGCTGCGCCGCGGGGGAAACGTGCACCGCTCGGACGCGTTCGACGTCGACGGGGCCACCGTCTGGGGGTTCACCGGGATCCTGCTGTCGCGGCTGTTCGACGAGCTCGGGTGGACCCGGCCGTGGGACGCCGCCCGGGAAATCCCGGTCGACCTCTAGCCCGAGGCCTGGCCCGCGCCGCCGTCGCCTAGCGGGACGGCACCCGGGGCGCCGCCGTCGTCCGCCGCGGCGCCCTTCGCGTCCGCGTAACAGCCGACGGCCGCGCACTCGACCGGAAACTGCACGGGCGCGTCGCCGAAGAGCAGCCGCCCGGCCTCCACGGCGGCCTCGCGGACGAGGTCCGCGGCGCGCCCCGCCGCTTCGCGGGGTACCTGCAGCACCACCTCGTCGTGCAGGAAGAACACGAGTTCGCCCGCGTCCCGGCCCGCCGCCCGCTCCGCGCGCAACCGGCGCCGTAGGGCTCCGAGCCAGCACAGGGCCCACTCGGCCGCCGTCCCCTGGACCACGAAGTTGCGCGTGAACCGGCCGCGCGCCCGGGCCTCGGCGTCCGCCCGCCGCTGCTCCTCCGCGCTGGACGTGCGCTGGCGCGCCAACCACGCCTTGCCCGGGGGAGGCGTGGACCGGCCCAGGAGCGTCATGACGGCGCGCCCGGCCTCGCCGTCGCGCGCCGCCGCCTCGACGTAGCCGACGGCCCGGGGGTACGACCGGGCGAGCCGGGGGTACAGGCGCCCGGACTCGCCCGTCGTCGCGCCGTAGAGGGCGCCCAGCAGCGCGACCTTCGCCTGGGCGCGCTCGCCCCCGAAGCCGGTCTCCGCCACGCCCCGGTACAGGTCACGTCCGCGGGCCGCGTCCGCGAGCGCCGTGTCGCGGGCCAGCGCCGCCAGGATCCGCGGCTCGAGCTGGGCGGCGTCGGCGACGACGAGGACGTGCCCCGGATCCGCCCGGACGGCCGGACGGACCGCGTGCGGGATCTGCAGGGCGCCGCCACCGCGGGAGGCCCACCGCCCCGTGGGGACGCCGCCGACGACGTAGTCCGTCCGGAACCGGCCGTCCCGCACCCACTCGTCGAGCCACGCCCACCCGTTCGCCGAGTGCAGGCGGGCCAGGCGGCGGTACTCCAACAGGACCGGCACGGCGGGGTGGTGGTGGCCGGCCAGCTCGCGCTGGCCGGTGCTGCGCACGTCGATGCCCGCACGGTGCAGGGCCCGCAACAGGTCCTGCTGGGAGTCCGGGTTCAGGCCCGGGGCGCCGAGCGCCGCCCGGAGCCGGTCCGCCAGCTCCCGCAACCGCGGCGGGTGGCCGCCGCCGGCGGGGCGGGGGCCGAGCTCGCGCTCGAGCAGCCGCGCGTGGGCGCCGCCGTCCCAGGGCAGGCCCGCGTGGCGCATCTCCGCCGCCACGAGCCCGCCCACGGATTCCGCGGCCAGCAACAGCGTCAGCCGCCGGCCCTCCGGGGCCGCGGGGGCGGCCGCGAGCTGGTTCGCGAGTTCGACGGCGGCGTCCTCGACGGTCGCGGCCCCCGCAGGGGCGGCCGAGAACAGCGTGTCCTGGCGGTCGGGAAGCGGGACACCCTCCGCGGCCGGGGGCGAGGCCCGCAGCCGCTCCACGTACGGTGTCGGGAGGGCCGTGGCCGAGTGGGCGAGGATGGCCCGGCACAGGGCGAGGTCGTGGGCCCGCGCCACGCCGACTCCGGCGGCGAGCAACCGCGGATACCAGTCCGGGGTCCGCTCCCAGACCCAGCGGACACCGCTCGACTCCAGCCGCGCGACGGTTTGGGGGAGGCGGGCCAGCGGGACGGTCTCGGCGGGGCCCTCCGGCTCCAGCCCCGGTCCCAGCACGAGCAGGGCGGCGGCGTCCGGGCCCGGAGACGGCCGGTCCCGGGACCCGGGGGCCAGGACGGCGTAGCGGGGCATGGCCACATTCTGCCACCGGGCGGCGGTCCTGCCGGCGCGGCCCCTTCCCCGGGCCGGCCCTCCCCGGACCGGCCCTCCACAGCGGGCCCGCCCGGCGTGTCCGGTCCTGCCTTGTCCACAACGCGGCCGTTCCCCCACCGCACGCGGCCCCGGGCGGGCAGGCTGGGCCCATGGGAGCTGAACGGTTTGTGGCGGCGGAGCCGGAGGCCCGCGGCGGATCCGGGGCGGGAGGGGCGGCGGCCGAGTGCGTCCTGTGCACGCGCGACGAGGCCCTGGCGGACCACGTGGCGCTGATCGCGGCCGCGGCCGGCGTCGGCCTGCGCCTGGCCCGCCCGGGGGACCCGGTGACCGGCCCGGAGCCGCCGGTGCTGCTCTGGGGCCCCGACGCGGTGGAAGGGGCCGCGCCCGGCGGCGGCTCCCTGGTGCTGGTGGGCTACGCCGAGCGGTCCGGGGACCTGTGGCAGGCGGCGGCCGGCCGCCCGGGCGCGCGGGTCGCGGTCCTGCCCCAGGCGGCCGCCTGGCTGGGCGAGTTCCTGGGCGAGCTCGGCCTGCGTTCCGGGACCGGGCGGGTCCTGGTGGCGGCGGGCCGGTCCGGGGGCGCGGGCACGACGACGGTGGCCGCCCTGGCCGCGGCCGCCGCGACGCTCGACGGGCGGCGCGCGCTGGTCGTCGACGCGGACCCGTGCAGCACCGGCCTGTGGCCCGTCCTCGGCGGGAGGGCCCCCGCCGGCGTCGGGTGGGAGGACCTGGCCGGCTCCAGCGGGCGCGTGGCGCCGGCCCAGTTGGCCGAGGTCCTGCCCCTCGCCCGTGGGACCGCCGTGCTGACGTGGCGCTCGCGGGGCACGGGGGACGCGGTGCCGCCGGGCGTGCTCGCGGAGGTCCTGGCGGCGGCCCGCCGCGTGTTCGACGTGGTCGTGGTCGATGCCGGGCGCTCCGCCCTGGTCGGGTCCGCGCTCGCCGAGGCCGCCGACGCCGGCCTGGCCGTGCTGCGCGCGGACGCGCCCCCGGGGCCCTCCGACCGGGAGCGCCTTGCCGGGTGGCGGGGAGCCGTCACCGGACCGTTGCCGGCCGGGCTCGATGCCGAGCGGGTGGCCCGCTCGGCGGGGCTGGAGCCGGCCGGATACCTGCCTCCCGACCGCGGCGTCTCCCGGGCGGCGCTGGAGGGGCGGCTGCCGTCGGCGCTCGGGGCGCGGCGGGTCCGGAAGCGCTTCGCGGCCCTGCTCGCGTGCGCCCTCCCCGCCGGAGGCGGTGCCCGGTGACAGGCCAGACGCCCGGCCCGGGGTCCGCGGCCGACCCGCCGCGGAGGAGCCTGCGGTCGGGTACCGCCCCGGTGTCGGCCGGGCAGCCCGTCGACGAACGCGTGATGGAGCGGGTCAGGTCCCTGGCGGCCAGCGGCGGGGGCAGGCTCTCGGGCGCCGACCTGGCCCAGGCCGTGCGGGCCAGCGGCCTCGTCGTGGGCAGCGGCAGCGCGGCCCGGGTCATCCGCCTGCTCCAGGAGGACCTTCGCGGCCTCGGCCCCCTGTAGGAGCTGGCCGACGTGCCGGGAACGACGGACGTGCTCGTGGACGGGACGGGCCGGGTCTGGACGGACGGCGGCCACGGCCTGTGCGCGGAGGACCTGCGGTTCGGGGACCCGGAGGACGTGCGGCGCCTGGCCGTCCGGCTGGCCGCCACCGGCGGCACGCGGCTGGACGACGGCCGTCCCTTCGCGGACGTCGTGCTCGGGCCGTACCGGATCCACGCCGTGCTGCCGCCGGTCTCGACCGCCGGCCCCCTCCTGTCGGTCCGCATCCGCCGGCCGGTGGCCCCCGACCTCGAGGACGTGCTGCCCGGCGGGGCGGCCAGCCCGTGGCTCGCACCGCTCCGCGCCCTCGTCAGGGCCCGGTTGAACTTCCTCGTCAGCGGCGGCACGGGGGCGGGCAAGACCACGCTGCTCGGGAGCCTGCTGGCGGGAGCGGACCCGGGGGAGCGCATCGTCGTCGTCGAGGACGACCACGAGCTCGACCCGAGGCACCCCCACGTCGTCGGGCTGCAGTCCCGGACGGCGAACGTGGAGGGGGCCGGTGCGATCGGCCTGTCCGAGCTGGTGCGCCAGGCCCTCCGCATGCGCCCGGACCGGCTCGTTGTCGGCGAGTGCCGCGGGGCCGAGGTCCGGGACTTCCTGGCCGCCATGAACACGGGCCACGACGGCGCCGGCGGCACGGTCCACGCGAGTTCGGCGGCGGCCGTCCCGGCGCGGCTGGCCGCGATGGGCGCCCTGGCCGGGCTGGCGCCCGAAGCCGTCGCCGTCCAGGCGGCCAGCGCGCTGGACGCCGTCGTCCACGTGGCCCGGGGGCGGGAGGGCCGCGGCCCGGTGGAACTCGCCCGGCTGCGTTCCCGGGGATCGGGCCTCGCCGTGGAGACGGTCCTCCGAGCGGGTCCCGGCGGACCCGAGCCGGGACCGGGCCTCACGGCGTTCGAGCGGGACCTCGGGGAACGGGGCGAAGCGTGGGCGTGGCGCTGATCGCCGTCGCGTGCGCCGCCGCGGCCGGGTGGCTGCTGCCGTCCCTGCATACGGCGGCGGGACGACGCCGGGGGCAGACCGCCGGCGCGGGCCGCCGATCCTGGCCCCGGGGCGGGCCCCGGGCCGCGCCCCGTCTCCGCCGTGGCCCACCGGACCCTGCCGGGCACCTGCGCGCGCTGCGGCAGCTCGCGTCCCTCCTGCGCGCGGGCCGCCCCCCGGCGGACGCGTGGGACCTCCTCGGGCGCACGTGGGAGCGCACCGCGCGACGGCAGGCGCCGGACGGTGCGTCGGCGGCCGCCGGGGACATCGTGGCGGCCTGCCGTGCCGTCCACGCGGGCCAGGGGCTGGGGGAGGCTCCCTCGCGCAGCCTCGAACGCCACGCGGCCGACACCCGGGATGAGTGGGCCGCCCTCTGGATCCGGGTCGGCTGGTGCCTGCGCCTGTCCGAGGCGACCGGGGCCGCGCTGTCCGACCTGTTGGAGCGGCTGGCGGGACAGGCCGAGGCGGCGGCGGACCGGAGGCGGGCCCTGGACTCGGCGATGGCCGGCCCGAGGGCGACGCAACGGCTGCTCGCCTGGCTGCCGGCATTCGGGGTCGCCATGGCCCAGGTGCTCGGCGCCGACCCCGTCGGCGTCCTGACCGGACACCCGGTGGGCAGGGTCTGCCTCGTGGCCGGGCTCGGGCTGTGGTGGGCCAACCGGGTCTGGGGGCGCCGATTGGTCGCCCGTGCCGCGGCCGGGGAACGGCCGTGACGGTCGCCGCCGCGGTGGCGGTGCTGGCGGTCGCGGCGGGTGCCCTCGCGGCATGGCTGGCTGCGGGCCCCGTGCGTCAGACCGGGCCACACCCGGGGGCGGGCGGCCGGCGGGGTGCCCCGGCCGGCGCCCCGCGACCGCGTACCCGCAGCCGGCAGGGTGACGGCCCCGCCGTGCCCGGCCGCGGCGCGGGGCGGTCCCGCGACCCCGCCGGACCGCCGGCCGGCACCCCGGCGGTCGCGGGCCCCGGGACGGCGTTGGACGGCGACGACCTCGCCCTGGTCCTGGACCTCGCGGCAACACTCCTCGAGTCCGGCCTGCCCCTGTCCGAGGTCCTGCGCACGCTGGCGGACTCGGTGCCGGGGTGCGTCGGGCTGCGGTCCGTGCTGCGGGCCCTGGACGCCGGTCTGCCCTGGGACCGGGCGTGGGACACCGCCCCGCCCGCGCTCGCGCCGCTCGGCGACGCCCTGGCCTTCACCCGACTCACGGGGGCCGCCACCGCCGCGGTCCTGAGGGCCTCCGCGGGGGAACGGCGCCGCGCCGAGTACCGGGCCGCGGAGCGGAGGGCCGCCGAGCTCGGCGTCCGGCTGGTCGTGCCGCTCGGCGTCTGCGCGCTGCCCGCCTTCGTGTGCCTGGGCATCGTGCCACTCGTGATGGCGCTGCTCCCGGGGCTGGGCTGAGGGCACCGGCCCTCCACAGCCCCGTTCCGGGACTCCTCCATCCAGAATCCGGCCGGGACGCCCCCGCGGCGCGCGCTCGCGGCCGACGCTGGGAGTGGCCCCCACCCCGGGGTCCACGACCAGGCACCACGGAAAGGACAGCCATGCACACGCCAACATCCAAGCGTCGGCCCGCGGAGGAGGACGGCATCGCGACCGCGGAGTTTGGGGGTGCCCTGTCAAGTGAGTTAGCGATATTCTTTGCCCATGACTTCCAAGAGGGCGGCTATCTATGCCCGTATTTCCCGGGATATGGCAGGCCAGGGGCTCGGGGTGGAGCGGCAGGAGACGGCGTGTCGTGACCTTGCTGAGCGGCTGGGTCTGACCGTCTCGCGCGTCTACGTGGACAACGATATTTCCGCGTACGCAGGGAAGAAGCGCCCCGAGTATGAGCGTCTGCTGAAGGACATTAGGGCGGGCCGGCTCGACGCCGTCGTGTGCTGGCACGCGGACCGGCTGCACCGTAAGACGCTGGAGCTGGAACACTACATCGAGGTTTGCCAGCCGCGCGGAGTCCTCACCTACCAGGTAGCGGGCGGGGAACTCGACCTAGCCTCAGCGACCGGGCAGGCCGTCGCTAAGACCATTGGGGCGTGGGCTCAGGCCGAGTCCGCGCACAAGAGCGAACGGATCAGGGCGCAGAAGGCGCAGGCGGCGCGGAAGGGGGAGGATCTTGGGGGCCGCGTCCCGTTCGGGTGGAAGCGCGAGAACGGCGGCGTCGTCGTGGACGAGGCCGAGGCCCGGTTCATCCGCGAGGGCATCGACATGCTCTGTTCCGGGGAACCAATCGTCGCCGTGACCCAGCGGTGGGCAGACCAGGGACTCGTGTCCGGTGGAGGCAAACCGCTGGGCACTACGCAGGTTCGCCGCATCCTCATGCGCGAACGGAACGCGGGCCTCGTCATGCACCACGGGGAAGTGGTGTCCACGGAATGGCCGGCGATTGTGTCCCTGGAGAAGTACCGGCGGGCAGAGGCGGTCCTGAAAGACCCGGTGCGCCGCCAGGACTCGCCGCATAAGCGGAAGTACCTCCTATCGGGCATCCTGCGGTGCCATTGCGGGCGGAAGATGACCGGGTTTACCTACCGGGAGGGGCAGGGCTCCTACAGGTGTTCGATCCATCAGGAGGGCTCCAAGTACGTGAAGGGGCACGCTCAGCGGAAGATGCAGGCTCTTGACGCTTTCGTGTTGGAGCGGGTGGCAGCGTACCTGGGGCGGGAGGACGTGAAGGCGGCGCTTGTGGCGTCTGCCGAGTTCTTGGAGGCTGAGGCGCGGCCCGTGGGGGATACGTCGGAGTTGGGCCGGCTGCTGGACCGCAAGGCGGCGCTCGCCCGGCTATTTGGTCAGGGCGCGATTACCGAGGCGCAGCTCGTGGAGGGGTCCGCCGAGATTGAGGGGAAGTTGCGGCAGATGGAGCGGGCGGCTGCTGAGCGGACGGGTTCGGCGGCGCTGGGTTCCCTGTTAGTCAAGGATGATCCGGGGGCGGCGTTCCTGGGGGCGTCTGTGATGCAGCAGCGGGAAGTGTTGAAGGCCCTGTTCGAGGTGCACCTCGTGGCGGGCCGGTCGCGGCGCGGCGTCGTCGGCGTGGACCCGGAATCGGTGCGGTTTATCCCCGTGGGCGTGTAGGGGTACGAGGGCGACCACAGGCAGGACAACCTGCCGTCCTACAGCACGCCATCGTCAAGATGCACCACAACGGTTATTTCGACCAGATCGACTCTACGCGGGGGCGACCACAACAGGGCGATCATCGACCAGACTCTAGGCGGACCCAACCGGCCCCCGCCCGGCCCCTAAGGCCGGTTGACAGGAGGAACCCCGGAAGTGCGCGGAAATACGGCGTTTTAACACGCCCGGGCGCAGGCGACACGCCGTGATTTTCTGATTGTGTCAGCCTGTGGATACCGCCGCCAGAGCCCCTTTAATCGGACGGAAAATCACTCCCGCCGCCTGTTGACAAATCGATTAGGGGTGGGGAGGAAAAGGCGCTTCTTCAGAAAGACTTGCTTGATTCCCGGTAGACTGATAGCGACCCCAGAAAAGGTCACAAACGGCGAAAGCCCAACCCAACGGACTGGTACTCCACCGGGTCAGGCTCAGGCCATATGAAGCAGCTACGACAGAACAACTTTGGACGGTTCACCTGTCGCAGCATCACACCTCGAAGGAGGCGCTATGCATGTATCAACCCACCGGGCCAACCCGGAGGTTGCAACCATTATTGCGACCCTGCCCCCGGACGTCAACTCCTGGCCCGTCCCCAGCACCTCGCAGTGCGAACGGCTCGTCACCATCCTGACGGGCGGTGCCCTCGCATGAAACTACCACCCCGGCATAACGCCGCCCAGCCTGTGAGCGAATGCTCACCCAAGGCCCTCAACCCGGTAGAGGTACACAACGCCGTCGAACTGCGCGACCTCGTCGCCTACTTCCGTGCCGAACACGGAGAATCCCGGCGGCGCGCCCAGTACCTCGCCCGACTCGTCTACCGCGACCCGGCAGAGTCCGCCATGCGCCTCCCGAGCGGCTGGCATGAAGCGATCCACGAGCCCACCAGCGGCTATGTACGCCGAGGAACCACCCTCGCCATGGACAAGCGCCCAACGGAACGGCAGGCCCTCGCCAACGTCGAGGAGGCCGCGTGAACCACCTACAGGCATACAGCGGCGAATACAACGGGTTCATCGCCCAGCACCGGACTGCCACCCGCGTCTACATCGCCGGATGGGAAAACGGGTACGCGCACGGCTACCGGGCCGGCCACAACGACGCCGGCGACCGCGCCGAGCTGACCGCCCGCAGGCTCCTAGCAGCGGCAGAGACCGCCGAGCACCAGCGGGCCCTCGCCAAGAGCGCCGCTGAAGCCCTCAGCGTCCCCCGCATGGCAGCCCGCCCGACTCCGGCCCCAGTGAAGCCCACGCCGACGTTAGAAGCGTTCCTCGCGGGCCTCAGGCGCGGAGGAATCCTGACCGAGACTCAGGCGGTGATGGTTTGACCGTCCCCGACTACTTCAGGGCAGACGCTTTCGACGCCCCGAGAGTCGAATGGCAGGACCAGGGCCTACGCTCCCACCAGCGCATGGCGGCACGGTTCGCCCAGTACGCCACAGGCCGTTGCCTGTACGTGAAGGGTGCCGGGTGGCACCACTGGGACGGCACCCGTTGGGCCCCCGACGACAACCAGACCAGGGCGCACGAGATCCTGTCTGAACTCCTCGCGGCATCATGGCAAGAGGCAATCACCGATAAGGACTTGGGGGCCGACGTGAGGGCCAGCATGACGGCCCACGGCGGGGCCGGAGTCCTGGACCTCGCCTCGAAGCGCCTGTTCGCCTCCCAGGTGGACACGGACCCGTACCTACTCAATTGCCGAAACGGGACACTCGACCTGCACAGCCTTGAACTCCGGCCCCACAACCCGGCAGACCACATCACAAAGGTGTGTAACGCCGCGTTCGATGCGGGCGCGTACTCCGGCGACTGGGACAACTTCCTGGCATCGAGCCTGCCCGACCCCGAGGTGCGCGAGTTCCTGCAACGATACGCGGGCCTCGCACTCATTGGCCGGGTAATCGAACACGTCCTAGTCATCGCCACCGGCAGCGGACGCAACGGCAAGGGCGTAATCGCCCGCATGTTGTCCAAGGCGCTCGGCAACTACGCAATCACCGCGTCAAACAACATGCTGATTGCCAGCCGCTACGGCCAGCAATCGGCGGGAGAACTAGCCTCGCGCATGCGGCTACGCGGTGCGCGGTGGGCAGTCATGAGCGAGTTGGAGAAGGGAGACAAGCTAGCCGAGGCGACCATGAAGAGCCTGACCGGCGGCGACACGATCGAAGCTAAATTTATGGGCCAGAACCCCGTGGAGTTCGAGCCGTCGCACAGCTTTTTCATGCTCACCAACGACCTGCCGAAGGTGGACGCCGACGCGACGGCGGTATGGGCCCGCATGCGCGTCGTCCCGTTCGATGTTTCGTTCGAGGGCAGGGAGGACCACGGCCTAGAGTCGCGGCTGGAGCTGAACCTAGACGCCATCCTCAACTGGGCGGTGCTCGGCCTCGCCCAGTACCAGGACGAAGGTCTGGCAGCGCCCGCCGCCGTCATGGCCCGCACCGAGTCCTACCGTTCAGAGAACGACGACGTGCAGCAGTTCATGGACGAATGCGCCGTTATGCATCCGAATGCCCGAGTGTCCCGTCTCGACCTGCACCACGCCTACACCGAGTGGGCGCGTGAGAACGGATCGCCTGCCCTGACGCCCAAACTGTTTGCCCCCCGAATCGCGGCCATACGGGGCATCACCGAGGGCAAGTCTCAGGGCATCCGGCTATGGAAAGGGGCAGGACTGAGGGCCGACGAAACGGACACTGACTAGCAGAAACATGGAATGGGGGCACGAAGGGGCACTTCTTCCCGGCGATTCCCCGGGGAAATTGAATGTAGGAAATGACCGGGAACAAGTGCCCCCTTCTGCCCCTTCCGCCCAAACCGCCAACTAAACAACTGACCCCCGAGGGGCCCCGGACAACCGTCTTGGGCCCCTCAGTCATACCCAGGAGCACCCAATGTCCTATGACGACCAGATCCGGCGCATGGCCGACGAACTCGACTACTACCGGGCCCACGCGAACCACTACCGGGCACGCCTCGGCCTCCCCCCGCTCTCCGCGATCCACGAGCCCGAGGAGGACCAGTGATTACCCCCGAGGAAGCCACCCCGCCACCGAACTACGTCCCCGCCGCATGGGTCCGCCAATTCACCCGGACGGAGCTGCAGTGGCTCGCTGAACGGCTCATGGCCCGCCAGCAGGAAGCCCGCGCCGAACTCGCACAAGCACGAATGAAAGCACACCAGGAAGGCCGGAAATGAGCGGATACCACTGGAACGGCTACACGGATAAGCAACTCACCCGATGGCCCGAACGCGCGTCTAACGCGGCCCTGTGGGAGCGGGCAGAACACGCGCGACGACAGGCCGACTACTGGCAGGCCCGTTGCCTCCGCGCCGAAGCCCGACTCACCGAACAGGAAACCAACCGATGATCCCGCGCATGCGAGAAATAACGCAACAGTTCAGGGACAACCCCTACGACGACCCGCCCGCGTTCACAACGGACCTTCCCTACAGCATCGTCCCCGCCTACCCGGCCCCAGCGACCGTCTGGCGGCTCTACGGCATCACCGGGAACATCGCCCACGGACCCTACCGGGCATCACCCGGAACGGCCCTCCGGCTCGAAGCCACCGCCGAATGCCACAACCCCCGGCACCCCGCGCACCACCCCATCCCGGCCCTGGAATGCAACTGCGGGATCTACGCATGCGCCGACGCCTACACCCTCGCCGGACACCACGAGCGGCTAGCCAAGTCGTTCTACGGGGCGAACCTCGCACTAGCCAGGGGAACCCTCCAAGGCCCCATCTTCAAAGCCCGGGACACACCAGGGCCCGGACAGGACGAATTCCCAGCGGTACGGGGCCACAGATTCAAAGTGGAAGCGTTTTACACAACCAGTAACAGCGCAGGGCTCCCCGCGTGGTTCAACGTCCGGGAAGCCACCACACACCCCACAGTGCCCGTCCACCGGGTCAAGGGACTGCAGCGGATCATCCAAGACACCCACCCCGCAGACCCCCACCTAGACCGGCTACAGGACACCCTCGCCGCGAACACGACGAGCACCCACCAAACCAGGGGCGCCGCCCAATAGCGCCGGCCCCCACCAAGCGAGAAGGACAAAACCACATGGCGAAGCAAGCACACGACCCCGGCCGCAAGAAGGCCCGGAAACGCGAAACCGAGACAAGATCCGGCGCGATCACCGCCGGCGTCCTCCGAAGGTACGCACGCCGGCTCGTGAACGCCGGGATCTGCAACCCCACCATCCTCGACTCCGCAATCAAGCCCCACGAACGGGAGAACAACCAGTGAGCGAAACCCGCAACCTTTCCCGCCGGCCCTTCATCGGCAAGATCGAGCCCTACGACTGGGCCGACAAAAAGACCGGCGAAACCACCCACGGCCTCATCATCTCCGGCAGGTTCGGGAACGCCGCACACCTCACCAAAACCGAGGCATACGCACTAGCCGACCGCATCGTAGACGCCGCCGACAAACTCCCCGACACCAACAACCAGGACAACGAATGAGCCCCTTCACCAGCCACGCCGACCGCTACCACCAGAACCTCATCGACGCCCGGCACTCCCGAGCCATCCCCGGCTACCTCATGGGCCCGAACGGCAAAGAGCCCGCCGTCGTCATCATGCGCGACACCAAACCCGCATTCGTCCTCCCCATCGAAGACGCCTACCGGCTCGCAAACGGCATAGCCGACGCACTCGACACATGGAACCAGGAGAACAACCAGTGAGCGACCTCCAAGACGACTTCAACGCCGCCATGCAGGAAGTAGCGGCCCAACACCGGACCAAAGCCGAGGAAGCCCGGCAGGCCCTCCAAGCACGCCAGGAACGCGCCAACACCGGGGCCGAATGGCTACGCAAACAGTTCGAACTCCTCGACGCCAACGGCGACCCCGAGACCGAACCACTACCCACCAGCACGCCCGACGACGGCGACGTTTTCAACCACTTTCCCCGATTCTAAGGAGCAACCATGACCGCGATCTTCAACCGCAAGCCCACCAACACCCACTCCCAGATGCAGGTCATCGCCGACGCCTACACCGCGTACGGCCTGCCCGCCCCCACCCGGGCCCTGGACATCAAGCGCACCGTCGAAGCCGGGGCCGCGAACGTCGAACAGACCGCCGCCCGCCTCGCCCTCGAAGCCCTCACCACCGACCAGGAACCTGCGGAATGGCACGCCAACGCCGTCGAACAGATCCGCGACGCGCAGGCCCGCGAAGCACTCGCCGCAGCATTCGGCAGGAACTACAACACCGCCATGCAGCGGGCACTCCCCACCTATCTCGAGGAAGCCGCCACGGCCCTACAGGCCCCCGTGGATAAGCTCATCCGAAAGCTCACCACCGCCGCCCGGAAACTCCCCGCCGGCCCCCGCGCACTGGACCCCGAGGCCAACATCAGCAACGACAGCGGGGCCGCACTCGCCGACGCACGGCAGACCCTCGCCCTCCTGGGACACGCGGCCAGCATCTATCAGGCCACCCCTCCCGGCAGCATGCCCCCAGCACTCGCGGCACTCCTCCCCATCCTCGACGTGCCCGACGCCGAACCTGAGCGCATCAAGTCCAACGTCGGGGAAAGCATTGTCGTCCTCAACCAGGACGAAGCGGCTGGCAGCTACACGATCAGGGCCATTGCCGACGAGGCGAAGGCGGACACGGATCTTGCACTCGTGAACGTCGCGCGCGGCAACCACGACGGCGCAACGCTCAGCCTCGCAACGCCTGACGAGTACCGCGAACGCCGAGCCAACGCAGCACGCGCCTACCAGCGCGTCACCGTCCGCTAAATCCGAATCGCCTGTCAGCGACAACCGCTCGACGGGGTAGGGGGCATCTCGGTCGAAACCCCTCCAAGTCGCACCTCCGGCGTAGCGATGCGTCTCTCTAGTTTGTCTCACGCCCATGAGGGGGTAGGGGGCGTCCCGGTCGAACCTTTCGACGGTCGCACCTCCGGCGTAGCGACAGATACCCCCGTGCCCCCTGTTTTCCACATTAGGAACCCCTTTACCGTCACGTGGAAAAAAGCCATGAGTGAGAATGGCCCTATGCCGGGGGGCGGCCTGTAGGGGATGGGGGAGGGGGAGTGGGCGGGGTCAGGCCAGCTAGGCATGTCGGCGCAATACGAGTAAATTAAACCCACTAGGAGAAGGCGAGGGGGAACATGGCACGGATAACGACGCACCTTCGCGCACTTGATGCCCGCCCTCTGCCGCCATTGGTTAGGAGGCTCACTGTGAAACAGGCGAGTTTCGATGATTACAAGCGTGAAGTCTTGTCTGGCGAGTCTCGTCTTGAGCGGGCTGAGGCGGCTCTGAAGCTGCCCGTTGGTATGACAATCAAGCGCAACAAGCAATAGTGTTCGACTGGCGCGACGCCGAAGCTGCCGATGAAGGGCTTTTCGGCGCTTTTGATTGCTGCACTGTTCCTAGGTATGCACCGGGTACGCCAATTCAAATAGTCCGTAACCATGAGGTATGGGCTAAGCGAGTCCGAACTATCGTCCGCGAATTGGAGCCGCCAGCGATTCCAGATGACCGTTTCATAGTGGCGACTAGCGAGGGTCGTCTTGACGGTATCTTGGTGTTCGATCATGAGATTGTGCGGCCGGATTTGGCCCAGGTTCAGGTCTATATTCTGGCTCGCTCAGTGCACATGAGGCGCAGGGGTGTAGGTGAGTCGGCATTGCAGCGCCTCTATGATGAGATCGCGGCGCTTTCTGATGAGTTCCCGAATTTGCGGAATGTCGGTATCGATGCGGAAGTGCACGCACGTAATAATGCCTGCCGAACGTTGCTAACCACCCACGGGTGGGTCAATCACGGAAAAGCATCTGGAGACGCGGACTACGAAAAGTGGAAATTTAGGATTGCGCTGGTGTAGACGTGTCAAGGCCCCGCCCCGGCATTGCGCCGGGGCGGGGCCTTTCGTCGTTTAGGTGGCTTGTTCGGGCGCTCGCGGATGAGGGTATATGTCCACCAGGGCGATTGCCCCCATCGTTGGCGCCACCCACTCGACGGTTCAGCAGGACATGAAAGCAACTGAGGAAAATTCCTCAGTTGACTCCCCTCGCGTCTCGCATGGACCTGTCGGAAATCCGACACCTCGCGATTCGCCGGGACCTCGAAGCAACTGCGTCAAATGTCGCAGTTGATGAGCCCCGCGTCTCGCACGGCATGGACGGCAAGACTCGCACCTAAACCGTCCTAAAGTTCCTAAACCCAGCGGACCCCATAGGGGCTGTCTTGCTTTGGTCCCCGACACCGAAACTCCCACCGCCCCCGCTCCCTCGCAGCGATATTGGAACGCCTGTAGCCCGCCCCGGTATCCGGGACAGGCTGGCGTCACCCGCACACGGGGCCCTGGTGTGCGGTAGCCCGGCGGTTCGGGCTTGAAGGGGAGTGTCACCGCGCCCTCACTGTGTTTGCGCTAGGAGGGCAGGAACGCGCCGAGGTTGCGACTCGGAAACCGGGCAGGTGGTACCTGAGGTACCACCTGCCGGGCATCCCAGCCGCACCCCAAGTCATGCTTGGAGGGGCTGGGAGGGGCCTAGGGCGGTCCCACGAGCAGGGACGGGGAGAACGGCACCACGAACACGATTACGGCCCACAGCAGGCCCTCTAGACGCTTCACTTGGAGTCCCGCCGGTCGGGTCCGGTGCAGCCGGCGGGCGTGAACGGCAGCAGCAGGGCGGCGACGGCGTACCGGATGAACCGGGCCCGCGTCACTTGGAGCCCTCCAGCTCGTGCCACCAGTCGAGCCACGCCTCAGCGACCGGGACGATATCGGCCCCAATCTCCGTGTGGGCGTTCCACAGGTCAGTGGCCGTTGTCTCAGGGTGGAGGTAGCCGCGCCGGTAAAGTTCGGTGCGGATCTCGTCAGTCGTGAACTCCGACAGCGGGCGGGCGGGGGACTCGACGGGCTCCAGGAACCGCGTGTGCAGGGTGTGGGGGAGTTCCAGCGCCTCGGGGTTGTCCCACTTCACGGTGGCGTACTGGCCCAGGTCGTCGTCGCCCGTGGCGGTAATCGTCCCTAGTTCGCCCGTGCTTGCGTGACGGACGCGGGCCCCAACGGTAAAGTCGTTCATTGTCAGCACTTCCCTTGAGTGTTGGCCGTGCCCCGGGGTGTTCGCTGCACCGCCGGGGCTTTGTCGTGAGCAAGTTACTCACGTGGTCAATACTCAGTATTCGCGATCGTCACCCTCGCCGCGGTCGGCTTCGCCGGGCTGCTTGTCGGGATCCTCAGCAGTGGGGACGTCAACGAACTGCTGATGGGCCTCGTCCGGCAGGCGCTCTCCTACTAGGGACGCGGGATGCCGATCCACTGGCAGCGGGGCAGCAGCACGGCCGAGATGGCCGTGCTGCTGCCGGCGGCCGCCGCCCTCTTGGCCCTCGCCCTCGGCGCGGGGACGGCCGCCGCGACGCAGGTCCGGTTGGAACAGGCCGCGCGGGCAGCCGCCCGCGAGCTCGCCCGGGGCGAGGACCCGGCGCGGGCTGTCGAGGCGGCCCGGCGTCTGGCCGGCCCCGGAACCCGGGTCGACGTGGGCGCCGACGGCGCCTTCCGGACCGTGACGGTCTCGGACGCGCTGGACTGGCCCGCCCTGGCCGGGCTGGGCGGGCTGGAGCTCGAGGCCAACGCACACGCGCGGTCCGAGACGGACGGCGGCGGTCGCGATGCCCCCTAGCGCGCGGCAGCCGGCGCGGCGGTGGCCGCCGGGTCCCCCACGGGCAGGCCGGCCCCGGGGAGCGCCACGGCGGGCGGCTCCGGAGGCGGGCTCGGGGACGGTGCTGGTCGTCGCACTCGTCGCGGTGACCGGCTTCCTGGTGGCCGCGGTGCTGCTGCTGGGACACGTCGCGCTGGCCGCCGGCCGGGCCGCCACCGCGGCCGACCTCGCCGCCCTCGCCGCCGCCGACGCGGCCCGGGGGCTGGCTTCGGGGGAGCCGTGCGCGGTGGCGGCCGCCACCGCGCGGCGCCACGGGGCCCAACTCGCGGCGTGTGCACGGGCCGGGCCCCGCGGCGAGATCGTGGACGTGCGCACCGTGGTCCGGCTCGGCGGCCCGGCCACCTGGTTCCCCGCGACGGCCGACGCGGCGGCGGGACGCTCCAGGGCCGGCCCGCCGCCCGCGCCCTGGGACCCGTGACGGCGGAGCGGGGCCCGCACGTGCCCGGGGACCGTGGCGGCGGCGCGGACCCGGCCACGCCGCGGGGGTCCCCTACCGGCCGACGGGCGCGTGGCGGATCAGCGTTCCCAGCAGCTTGATGGCGCCGGCCTTGTCCAGCGGATTGTTCTTATTCCCGCATTTGGGCGACTGGACACAGGAGGGGCAGCCGGACTCGCACTCGCAGGCCATGATGGCCTCGCGGGTCGCGGAGAGCCACGTGTGCGCGCGTTCGTGGCCGCGCTCGACGAAGCCCGCGCCGCCCGGGTGGCCGTCGTAGACGAAGATCGTGGGCATGCCGGTGTCCGCGTGCCGCGCGGTGGACACCCCGCCGATGTCCCAGCGGTCGCTCGACGCGACGAGGGGCAGCAGGCCGATGGCGGCGTGCTCCGCGGCGTGCAGGGAGCCCGGGGCGGCGTCGGGGAGGACCCCGTCCGCGGCGAGCCGCTGCTCCGGGACGGTGAACCACACCGCGCGGGTGAACAGGTCGCGCGGCTCGAGGTCCAGCGGCTCCTCGCCGAGGATCTCGTTGCTCACCAGGGCCTTGCGCTGGAACGACACGACCTGCGTCGTGACGCGGACGTCCCCGAAGTGCACGCCGATGGACCCCCACTGCTCCGAGCGGAGCGCTTCGACGACCTCGATGGTCGTGATGTCGCGGGCCTGGGTGTAGTAGTTCGGTTGGGCCAGACGCACGACGACGCAGTGGTCCTGCTCGTTGAGCTCCTCGACGAGGTAGGTCCGGCCCTGGTGGACGTACACGGCGCCGCCGTGGGCCTGGTAGTGGGCCTGCGGGGAGTCGATCGTGCCCAGCACGGAGCCCGTGTCGGCCTCGATGATCTGCATCGGCCCGCCTCCGGCCCCGCGCAGGTCCACGAGGTCCGCCGCGCTCTGCGGGTGCGTCCAGAACCACCCCGAGGGCCGCCGGCGCAGGTACCCGCGCTCCACGAGGTTGTCCAGGAGCCGGACCGCCGACGGGCCGAACAGGTCCGGTTCCTCCGGCCGCAGCGGCAGTTCCGCCGCGGCCGCGCACAGGTGCGGGGAGAGCACGTAGGGGTTCTCGGGGTCGAACACCGTGGCCTCGACCGGCTCGTCGAAGATCGCCTCCGGGTGGTTGACGAGGTACGTGTCGAGGGGGTCGTCGCTGGCCACGAACGCAGCGAGCGCGTTCTGGCCCGACCGGCCGGCCCGCCCGATCTGCTGCTGGAACGAGGCGCGCGTCCCCGGCCAGCCCGCCACGAGGACGGCGTCGAGCCCGGCCACGTCGATCCCCAGCTCGAGGGCCGACGTCGAGGCGACCCCGAGCAGCCGGCCCGAGCGCAGGTCGGCCTCCAGCGCCCGGCGCTCCTCGGGCAGGAAGCCGGACCGGTAGGCGGCGATCCGCCCGGGAAGGGACGGGTCGATCTCGTCGACGAGCCGCCGCGCCGACGACGCGATCGCCTCGGCGCCGCGGCGCGAGCGGATGAATGCCAGGGAGCGCACCCCGGAACACACGAGGTGGGCCAGCAGGTCGGCGGACTCCGCGATGATGGTCCGGCGCCGCGGGGCGCCGTTCTCGCCGAGCAGGTCCGTCAGCGGCGGCTCCCACAGCGCGACGGCGGTTTCGCCGCGAGGGGAGAAGTCGGAGCCGACGGCGACGGCGGGCGCGCCGATGAGCCGGCCGAACGACGCCGCCGGATCGGAACTCGTGGCGGAGGCGCCGATGAACACCGGGTCGGCCCCGTAGTGCGCGGCGACGCGGCGGAGGCGCCGGAACAGGTTGGCCACGTGGGAGCCGAACACGCCCCGGTACCCGTGCACCTCGTCGACGACGACGTAGCGCAGGCGCCGCAGGAAGCGCGACCAGGCCTCGTGGTTGGGCAGGATCCCGAAGTGGAGCATGTCCGGGTTCGCGAGCACGAGGTTCGCGTGGTCGCGGACCCAGCGGCGCAGTCCGGGATCGGTGTCCCCGTCGTACGTGGCGGGCCGGACGGTGTCCAGGCCCAGTGCGCCGATCGCCGAGAACTGGTCCGCGGCCAGGGCCTTCGTGGGCGCGAGGTACAGCGCGGTCGCGTCCTCGGGCCGCAGGGTGGGCCGCGCATCGAGGTTCGTGCGGTGGATGGCATCCAGCACGGGCAGCAGGTACGCGAGCGACTTGCCCGAGGCCGTGCCGGTGGCCACGATGGTGTGCCGCCCGGAGTGGGCGTGGGACGCGGCCTCCACCTGGTGCAGCCACGGGGTCTCGACGCCGCGGGCGCGGAACGCGTCCGCCACCCCCGGATGCACCCAGTCGGGCCACGGGCCGTGGACGGCGTCCCGTGCCTCAATGAGGCGCAGGTGCCGCAGCTGCTCCGGGTCCGAACCGTGCCCCAGCAGCGGGACGAGGGTGCGGAAATCCTTCACCGGACCATTGTGGCACCGGGCCCGGTCAGTCGCGCCGGGCCTCCAGGGTGAGGACCGTGCCGAGCGGGGTCCAGCCCAGGTACTGGTACAGGGCCTGTCCGTCGAGGGACGCGATGAGCAGGCCCTCGTCGACCTCGTGCTCGAGGGCCAGGGCCACGAGCGCGCGCATGACCAGGCTGCCGAGCCCGCGGCGGCGGAAGTCCGGGGACGTGATGATGCGGTCGAAGACCGCATACTCCTCCACGACGGAGACGTGCCCGCTGGCGGCGACCGTGTGCGGCTCGTCCTCGACGTGCACGGACACGTACGCGTGGTCCCCGTCGCGCTCCGTCTCGATGGTGAAGCCGTCCGGGGTCAGCGGGGCCTCGACGTCCTGGCCGTCCATGTCGGCGACCATCAGCGCGTCCTCGGCCGCGACGACGGCGAGCCCGGCCGCGGCCGCGGCGTCGGCGAGTCCCTGCGCGTCGGCGGCGAACGCCGTCAGTCGCCGCGCGGGGTGCTTGTGCAGTGTTTCGCCGACCGCGACCAGCTCGTCCGCGGAGGGCTCGAAGATGACGTACTCCCAGTCGCCGCTGGTGTCGTGGCGCAGCGCCGCGTGCACCCGGCCCTCGTGCCGGCTCTCGTACCCACGGGCACCGGCCCAGCCGGTCACCCAGGTGCCGATCAGTTCATCGCTCGGAGTGGATCCCATGCGTCGACCCTACCCCGAGACACAAGCCGCGTGGAGCGTTCCAGCCAACCGTTGCCGATCCGCAAAGGAGCGTTAACCGGTGCCCGCCCCGCCGGGGCCCGCGGCGG
The DNA here is from genome assembly GCF_056782315.1 of Arthrobacter paludis. Taxonomy (NCBI): domain Bacteria; kingdom Bacillati; phylum Actinomycetota; class Actinomycetes; order Micrococcales; family Micrococcaceae; genus Arthrobacter; species Arthrobacter paludis. Next base: position 38,397 of record NZ_JBXAEW010000001.1, on the reverse strand, counting down.
TGGGGAGCGCGCGCCGCGCCGCGCCAACTACCCTTAACGCCGTGTCACAAAGCCGCATCGCCGTCTTCTACGCCTTCACCCCGCTGCCGGACCCCGAGGCGGTCCGGTTGTGGCAGCGCGCGCTGCTCGAGCGGTGGGGGCTGCGCGGGCGGATCCTGATCTCCAGCCACGGCATCAACGGAACGGTGGGCGGGCCCGTGCGGGAGCTCAAGCAGTACGTGAAGACGACGCGCGAGCACCCCGCCTTCCGCGGCCTGGACGTGAAGTGGTCGGACGGGTCCGCGGAGGACTTCCCCCGGGTCTCGGTCAAGGTGCGCGACGAGATCGTCTCCTTCGGGGCCGCGCACGAACTCGAGGTCGACGCGGGCGGCGTGGTCGGGGGCGGCACCCGGCTCACGCCCGAGCAGCTGCACGAGCTGGTCGACGCCCGGCGGGCGGAGGGCGGGGACGTCGTCTTCTTCGACGGACGGAACGCCTTCGAGGCGGAGATCGGGCGCTTCCGCGGCGCCGTCGTCCCGGACACCGGCACGACCCGCGACTTCGTCGCCGAGCTCGACTCCGGCAAGTACGACGCCCTGAAGGACCGGCCGGTCGTGACGTACTGCACCGGCGGCGTCCGCTGCGAGGTGCTCTCCGCCCTCATGGTCCGGCGCGGCTTCCGGGAGGTCTACCAGCTCGACGGCGGGATCGTCCGCTACGGGGAGCGCTACGGGGACTCCGGCCTCTGGGAAGGGTCGCTCTACGTCTTCGACCGCCGCATGCACGTCGAGTTCACGCCCGAGGCCACCACGCTCGGGCGCTGCGTCGGCTGCGAGGCGCCGACCAGCAAGTTCGAGAACTGCGCCGACCTGGCCTGCCGCACCCTGCGCCTGTTCTGCCCCGACTGCGCGGCCGACGACGCGCTGCGGCTGTGCCCCGGCTGCCGGAGGGGGACGACGGCGGCGGCGCCGCACCCGGCCGCCACGGAGGAGGCTGCCGGCCCCGGAGCCGCCGGGGATGGGGCCCCGGGCGCCGCGGCGCCGGACGCCCGGACCCGGGAGCAGCCGGTCCCGGCCTACGCGGACCCTCCGGAGGACCGGCGCACGGAGGCGGGCTCCGGCCACAGTCCCGCGGCGCCGTCGCCGGGCTCCACGTCCTCCTCCTCGGTCCGGAACACCGCAAGCCCCCGGGCCAGGTAGTTCCCCAGGGCCGCCGGCCCGTCCAGCGAGCACGTGTGCAGCCACACGCGGCGCACCGGACCGAGCCCCTCCCAGCGGGTGTCGAGGTCCCACGCCCGGCGCAGCACCTCCGTCAGCAGCCCCCCGCCGAGCCCCCGGCCGTGGTGGCCGGGGAAGAGCCCGAAGTAGACGATTTCCACATCCGTCCCGCCGTCCCGGGCCGTGGAGGCCAGCTCCGCGTAGCCCGCCGGGGCGCCGGCCACGGACAGCACCCACGTCTCGGAGCCCGGGGTGCGCAGCACGTCGTCCCACTCCTCGCGGGTCAGCGCCAGCCGGTCCGTCCAGTTCCACCCGCTGCCGACGCCCCGGTACAGGAACCGGCTGAACTCCGGGCTGGGGTCCACGGCCCGCTCGATCCTGCTGTCCGCGGGCAGGGACGAGCGGGACGGGACGAGCTCGTCGGGGGAGAGCTGCTGCAGATGCGTGGTGGTGACGCGGACCATGGGCGGACTCCTCGGTGGCGGGGATGGGGGTCGGGGGACAACAACTGCGGTGGGGGACGGGCGGGCGTCCCTGCGGTCGGATTCGGCGCCCCTCCGCGGACGGGCGGCGCCGCGGACGGCTACGCGGCGCCGGCGTCGATGCGCGCGGCGAGGGCGACGCCGGGGGAGGACGACTCCAGCAGCACGCTCGCGCCGGGGTCCTGGACCGAGAACACCGTCTCGTGCGTGCCGGTCTCCGGCTCGGCGGGGCATTCCCCCGACACGACAGCCAGGACCCCGCCCCCTGAATCGCGGACCAGCGCGGTCACCTCGGCGGGCGCGGCCGCGGCGGACGGCGACGAGCACTCGAACACGGCGGTGTAGGTCCCGGGCGGGAGCTCCGAGTTCTCCACCGTCAGCGACGTCGATCCCGACACCGGCCCGGCCGCGTCCGTCGCCCCGAGCGCGAGCGTGTCGGCGGTGCCGAACCCCTCCACCGGGATCGGGGACGCCGCCTCGACGGTCGGGTCCGCCGCGCGGGAGAAGCTCGGTGCGGGCCACGTCTCCGTGTCCGCGGAGGGGGCCGGGGCCGAGGGGGCGCAGGCGGCCAGCGCCACCGCCCCCGCTGCGGCCGCCAGCACGGCCCCGGCGTGACGCAGGGCCCGGGCGTGACGCAGGGCCCGGGCGGGACGCGCGGGAACGGCGGGGGGAGGCTGGTTCGGCATGGTCCCATCGTAGGCAACCGGCCCCGGCGCGGCGCCGCCTACCATGGACGGGTGAGCCCCGCCGAAGACTTCTCCCGCGTCGAGTCCGCGCCCCGCAGCGACGACCAGGCCCTCATCGACGGGCTCGGGCTCGACCTCGCCTCCGCCGGCTACCGGCACGACAGCGTCGTCGAGCTCCTCGGGCCCCAGGCCCACGCCGCCCTGATGCGCGAGCAGACGGTGCCCGCCGCGCTCGCCGTGCGCGCCGCCCTCGACGCCCCGGCCTCCCCGGAGGAGAAGGCGCTCGCCGGCGTGGTCGCGTTCTTCCTGCTCGGCGAGGCCCTCGACCCCGGGGACCTGGGGCGCTTCCTGCCGCGCACCGGCGCAGCCGGCCTGCTGGCGCTCGGCCTCGCCGAGGAGGCCCCGGACGGCGGCCTGCGCGCCGCCGTCGACCTGCGCCCGCACGCCTCGGATGCCGACGCGGAACTGTGGGTCGCGAGCGACCTCGCCGCCCACCAGCGGCCCGGGCCGCTGCGCCGCGACCACGTTCTGGGCATCGGGCAGGCTTCCCTGACGCTCGCCCAGACCACCATCCGCCGTCCGGCGGGGCGGGCCCTCGACCTCGGCACCGGCTGCGGCATCCAGACGTTCCACCTGCTCGCCCACTGCCGCAGCGTCGTCGCCACCGACCTGTCCGAGCGGGCGCTGGCCTTCACCCGGTTCAACCTGCTGCTGAACCGGGCCGCGCTCGGCCTGGACCCCGCGCGGCTCTCCGAGCGCGTCGAGCTGCGCCGCGGCAGCCTGCTCGAACCGGTCGCGGGGGAGGCCTTCGACCTGGTCGTCTCCAACCCTCCCTTCGTCATCACGCCGCGCACGGCCGGCGAGGGCGCGGGCGACCGCTACACCTACCGCGACGGCGGGATGCCCGGGGATTCACTCGTCGCCGGGCTCGTCGCGGGCCTGCCGGGCGTCCTCGCGCCGGGCGGAACGGCGCAGCTCCTGGCCAACTGGGAGATCCGCGCCGGGGCGGACTGGGCCGAGGGCCCTCGCTCGTGGGTCCCCGACGGGACCGAGGCCTGGGTGATCCAGCGCGAGACCGAGACCCCCGCCGAGTACGCGGAGACGTGGCTGCGCGACGCCGCCGAGTCCCGCGACCCGGGGCACTACCGGCAGCGCTACGCGGACTACCTGGCCGACTTCGCCTCCCGGAGCGTCTCGGCCGTCGGCTTCGGGTACCTGTGGCTGCGCCGGCCCGACGGGCCCGGCGGCGTGGGCGTGCGGGTCGAGGAGGTCGGCCAGGCCGTCGAGCAGCCCCTCGGGCCGCACCTGGGGGCGGCGGTCGCCGCGGCCGACGCGCTCGCGGGCGCCGACCTGCCGGCGCTGCGCCTCACGGTGCCCGACGACGTCACGGAGGAGCGCCACGCCCGCCCGGGTGCCGAGCACCCGGCCGTGATCCTGCTGCGCCAGGGCTCCGGCCTCCGGCGCACCGCCCTGCTGTCCACCGAGGAGGCCGGATTCGTGTCCGCCTGCGACGGGACGCTGACCGCCGGGCAGATCGCCGCGGCCCTGGCGGCCCTGCTGGGGACGGACCCCGGGGAGTGCGAGACGCGTCTGATGGCGTCCGTTGTCCGACTTGTTACCGACGGATTCCTGCGCCCGGTGCGAAACAACAGCTAAAGTTTTTCACCATGACGCAGAACACATCGGAGCGGGGCCCGGCCGGGGCGAAGACGGCGCGCCGGCAGGGCGCCAACCCGGTCGTGATCAGCGACCCGCAGGCGATCCGCGCCCTCGCCCACGAGGCGCGCCTGGAGGTGCTGGAGGAGCTCTTCGCCTCCCAGTCGACGCGGACCGCGACGGAGCTGGCGTCGCGCTGCAAGCTCACGCCGAGTGCCATGAGCTACCACCTGCGGGCCCTGGAGAAGTACGGCTACGTCCAGCGGGCCGCCAACGAGGGGGACGGGCGCGAGCGCCGCTGGAAGGCCGCCGGCGACGAGCTCGTCGTCGGGACCTTGACCGACTCCGCGGCCGCGAAGAACGCGTTCCTCAACGTCCAGCTCAACGCGTTCCGCGAGCGGCTCGGGGCCGAGATCGCCCGGCGCGACGAGGAGCGCAAGGCGGGCATCGCGCCGGACCCCGACCAGGCCCCCGTGCTCAGCAGCGGCATGGTCTTCCTCAAGGAGGAGCAGCGCGACGAATTCATCCGCCGCGTCTACGAGGTCGTGGACGAGTACCGGGCGCTCGCGCTGCCGGAAGACCGCGGGATCGACGGCGAACGCGTCTACTACATGCTCTCGTTCCTGCCGGAGATCCGCACCGACCCCGCGTAGGCGGCGCTTGCCGACCGGTCCGCGGATGCCGCTACCCTAGTGCAGGTATGAGCAGGTGCGCCGACCGGCGGGCCTGAAGCAGTCATAGGAGTGTCGTGCCCGCCAAGGCCAAGGAGAAGTCCGGCAAGAAGCTCGTGATCGTCGAGTCCCCGGCGAAGAGCAAGTCCATCGCCAAGTACCTCGGCGAGGGTTTCGTGGTGGACGCATCCATCGGCCACATCCGCGACCTGCCCCAGCCCAAGGAGCTCCCGGCCGAGCTCAAGAAGGGGCCCATCGGGAAGTTCGCGGTCGACCTCGAGAACGACTTCGAGCCCTACTACGTGGTCTACCCGGAGAAGAAGAAGAAGGTCTCCGAACTCAAGGCCGCCCTGAAGGACGCCGACGAGCTCTACCTCGCCACCGATGCGGACCGCGAGGGCGAGGCCATCGCGTGGCACCTGCTGGAGGTCCTGAAGCCGAAGGTGCCCGTGCACCGCATGGCGTTCACCGAGATCACCCGGGAGGGCATCAACCGCGCCCTGGACAGCGTCCGCGAGCTGGACACGGACCTCGTCGACGCGCAGGAGACCCGCCGCGTCCTCGACCGCCTCTACGGCTACGAGATCTCGCCCGTCCTGTGGCGCAAGATCGGCCCCGGCCTCTCCGCCGGCCGCGTCCAGTCCGTGGCCACGCGCCTCGTGGTCGAGCGGGAGCGCGAGCGCATGGCGTTCCGCTCCGCCTCCTACTGGGACCTGGCCGGCGAGTTCGCCACGGCGGCCGGCGAGTCCTTCCGCGCCAAGCTCGCCGCCGTCGACGGCTCCCGCGTCGCCTCCGGCCGCGACTTCGACGATCGCGGGCAGCTGAAGTCGCCCAAGTCCGGCACCGCCGTCGTCCACCTCGACCGGGCCGCCGCCGAGTCCCTCGCGGAGGGGCTGGAAGGCGCCGAGTTCGCCGTCTCCAACGTCGACGAGAAGCCCTACACGCGCCGCCCGGCGGCCCCGTTCACGACGTCCACGCTGCAGCAGGAGGCCAGCCGCAAGCTGCGCTGGTCCTCCAAGTCCACGATGCAGGTGGCGCAGCGCCTGTACGAGAACGGCTACATCACGTACATGCGTACCGACTCGGTCAACCTGTCGCAGGAGGCCGTGACGGCGGCCCGCCGGCAGGCGGCCGAGCTCTACGGCGAGGCGTCGGTCCCCGACAAGCCCCGCGTCTACAAGTCCAAGTCCGACGCCGCCCAGGAGGCCCACGAGGCCATCCGCCCCGCCGGCGACTCCTTCCGGCGCCCGGCGGACGTCCGCTCCCAGCTCGGCGGCGACGAGTACAAGCTCTACGAGCTGATCTGGAAGCGCACCGTCGCCTCCCAGATGGCCGACGCCAAGGGGTTCACGGCCTCGCTGCGCCTGACCGGGCAGTCGGCGGACGGGCGCACCGCGGAGTTCTCCGCGTCCGGCACCGTGATCACGTTCCGGGGGTTCCTAGCCGCCTACGAGGAGGGCAAGGACACGACGGCGGCCGAGGAGGCGGAGAACGACGCCGAGCGGCGGCTGCCGCAGCTCAAGGCCGGCGACGCCCTGACCGGCCGGGACATCGAGGCGTCGGGGCACGACACCAGCCCGCCCCCGCGCTACACCGAGGCGTCCATCGTCGCGGAGCTGGAGGCCCGGGAGATCGGCCGCCCGTCGACCTACGCGCCCACGATCTCGACGATCATGGACCGCGGCTACGTGACCAAGCGCGGCGGGGCCCTGGTGCCCAGCTGGACGGCCTTCTCCGTGGTCCGCCTGCTGGAGCAGCACTTCGGCCAGTACGTCGACTACGCGTTCACCGCCCACCTGGAGGACGACCTCGACGAGATCGCCAAGGGCCGCCTGGCCCGCTCCGAGTGGCTCAAGCGCTTCTACTTCGGCGGCGCGGACGTCTCGGGCCTGCGCTCCGTCGTCGAGAACCTCGGCGAGATCGACGCCCGCGCCATCAACTCCGTCGAGATCGCCCCGGGCATCGTGCTGCGCGTGGGCAAGTTCGGCCCCTACCTGGAGAAGCCCGTCCCGGAGGGCTCGCCCGAGGGCACCGAGCCGCAGCGGGTCAACGTCCCCGAGGACCTGGCCCCGGACGAGCTGACCGCCGCGAAGGCCGTCGAGCTCATGGAGACCGCCGGCCCGGACGAGCGCGAACTCGGCACCGACCCGGAGACCGGCCGCGCGATCGTGGCCAAGGACGGGCGCTACGGCCCCTACGTCACGGAGATCGTCACGGAGCCGACCCCGGAGGAGCTGGCCAACCAGCCGGTCGAGTACTACAAGAACGGCAAGCCCAAGCCCCCGAAGAAGCCGGCCAAGGTCAAGCCCCGCACGGCGTCGCTCTTCAAGTCGATGTCGGTCGAGACCGTGACGCTCGAGGACGCGCTGCGCCTGCTCTCACTGCCGCGCGTGCTCGGCACGGACGCGGAGGGCACCGAGATCACGGTGCAGAACGGGCGGTTCGGCCCGTACCTGAAGAAGGGCACGGACTCGCGGTCGATCGGCGCGGAGGAGGAGATCTTCACGATCACCCTCGAGGAGGCCCTCGCGATCTACGCGCAGCCGAAGCAGCGCGGCGGACGCACGGCGGCCCCGCCGCTGGCCGAGTTCGGGACCGACCCGGTGTCCGAGAAGCCGATCGTCGTCAAGGACGGCCGGTTCGGCCCCTACATCACCGACGGCGCCACGAACATCACGGTCCCGCGCGGCACCTCGCTCGAGGAGCTGACGCGGGAGCGCGCGATCGAGCTGCTCGCGGAGAAGCGGGCCAAGGCCCCGGCCAAGAAGCCGGCCCGCAAGCCCGCGGCCCGCCGCTCGACCGCCAAGAAGTAGGGGGAAACCGCCGTGCGCCTCGGCGTCCTGGACATCGGCTCGAACACGGTCCACCTGCTGCTCGTCGACGCATACGCGGGGGCCCGGCCGGTCGCCTTCGCGTCCCACAAGCGGCCGCTGTCGCTCGTCGCCTACCTGGACGACGACGGCGCCATCACCGCGGAGGGCCAGGCCGAGCTGCTCGACTTCGTCCAGGAGGCCTCCCGGTTCGCCGTGCGCCACCGGGCCGAGGACCTGCTCGCGTTCTGCACCTCCGCCATCCGCGACGCCGCGAACGGGCCGGAGGTCCTGGCCCGGATCGAGGAGTCCAGCGGGGTCCGCCTGACCGAGCTCACCGGCGAGCAGGAGGCCGGCATGACGTACTACGCGGTGCGGCGTTGGTTCGGCTGGGGCAAGGAGACGATCCTCGACCTGGACATCGGCGGCGGCTCGTTCGAGATGGCGATCGGGCGCGACGAGCTCCCCGGCGTCGCCCGCTCCGTGCCGCTGGGCGCCGGCCGGCTCACGCGGGCCTGGCTGCCGGGCGACCCGCCGTCGTACGCCGACGTCAAGGAACTCCGGCGCCACGTGCGCGCCACGCTGGAGGAGCCGCTCGCCGACATCGCCGCCTACGGCAAGCCGACGCTCGTGGCCGGAACGTCCAAGACGTTCCGCTCGCTGGCCCGGATCACCGGGGCCGCCCCCAGCGACGACGGCCCCTACGTCAAGCGGGTCCTGCGGCTCGAGAGCCTGCGGATCTGGACCAACCGCCTGGCCGCGATGACCGCCGAGGAGCGCGCGGGCCTGCCGGGCGTCTCCGCCGTCCGCGCCGAGCAGATGCTCGCCGGCGCGATCGTCGCCGGCACCGCCATGTCCATCCTGGGCGTCAAGTCCCTGCGGATCTGCCCCTGGGCGCTGCGCGAGGGGCTCATCCTGCGGCGCTTCGACCACCTGCTCTACGATTCACCCGTGCCGTTCAGTAGTAGCGTGGGGGTGGGGCACGTCGAGCTGAGCCAGGATCCGACGCCCCCGACCACACGCAGGAACGACTGACGGGACCGGCTGATGGCGAACGACAGGATCCGGGTGGCGCTCTCCAGCGCCTCGGTCTACCCCCTGACCGTGCACGACGCATTCTCGGTGGCCCACGACCTCGGCTACGACGGCGTGGAGGTCATGGTCACGGGCAACCAGATCTCCCAGGACGCCGGGCGCCTCATGGACCTGTCCTCCCGCTACGACCAGCCCATCGCGGCGATCCACGCCCCCACGCTGCTGCTGACCCAGCAGGTGTGGGGCAGCGCGTGGAGCAAGATGGAGCGCTCCGCGGCCATGGCCGCCGAGGTCGGGTGCGACACGGTGGTCGCCCACCCGCCGTTCCTGTGGCAGGGCACGTACGCCACCGGGTTCGCGGAGGGCGTGCGGCGCATCAACGAGGAGTACGGCGTGCGCATCGCCGTCGAGAACATGTACCCGTGGCGGGCCCGCGGCCGCGAAACCCGCATGTACCTGCCGCACTGGGACCCGGTGCCGCAGCCCTACGACTACGTCACCTGGGACTTCTCGCACGCCGCGATCGCCCGCATGGACTCGCACCAGGCGTTCCGCGAGCTCGGCGAGCGGCTCACGCACGTCCACCTGTGCGACGGCACCGACAACGGCAAGGACGAGCACCTCGTGCCCGGCCGCGGGACGCAGCCCGTCGAGGAGGCCATGGGCTTCCTCCGGGACTCCGGGTGGGACGGGATGGTCGCCGTCGAGGTCTCCACGCGCAAGGCCAAGGGCGCCGGGGAGCGCGAGGAGTGGCTGGGGGAGACGCTCGCGTTCGCGCGCCGGCACCTGGACCGCACGGGCGTCCCCAGCCAGGCCGGGCCCGCTTCCTGACGCCCGCGGCGCACCGCGCCGCCGCGCGCCGTGGCACGATGGCACCATGGCCCACGAGAACACCGCATCCAGCACGTCCCTGCCCTCCGGCCCGGTCGCCTTCCTCGGCACCGGGAACATGAGCGGCGCCATCCTGCGCGGCCTGCTCGCCGCGGGGACCGCGCCCGCCGGCGTCCGGGCGACCGTGCGCACCCCCGAGAAGGCCGCCGCGCTGACCGCGGAGACCGGCGTGGCCGCCTCCGCCACGGGCGAGGACGCCGAGGCGAACCGGCGGGCCGCCGCCGGGGCCGCCGTCGTCGTCCTCGGCGTCAAGCCGGTCGGCATCGCCGACCTGTGCCGCGAGATCGCGCCCGCGCTGGAGCCGGGCACCGTCGTCGTCTCCGTCGCCGCGGGCGTCACGATCGCCGCGATGGAGGCCGCGCTGCCGGCGGGGCAGCCGGTGGTGCGCACCATGCCCAACACGCCGCTCATGGTCGGGCGCGGCGTGGTCGGCGTCGCGGCCGGCTCCGCGGCCACCGCCGAGCACACGTCGGCCGTCCGGGCCCTCTTCGAGCCCTCCGGCCTCGTCGCCGACGTCGAGGAGGCCCAGCTCGACGCGCTCGGAGCCATCAGCGGCTCCGGCCCCGCCTACGTCTTCTACCTGGCCGAGGCGCTGGCCGCCGCCGGCGAGCAGCTCGGCCTCGACGCGGAGCTGGCCCGCCGGCTCGCCCGCGGCACGGTCGCCGGGGCGGGGGAGATGCTCGCCGCCCCCGACGCCGATCCCGCGACCCTGCGGCGCAACGTGACGAGCCCGAACGGGACCACGGAGCGGGCCCTCGCCGTCTTCGAGGCGGACGGGCTGCCGGCCATTGTCGCCCGGGGCGCGCGGGCGGCCGCCGAGCGCTCCGCGGAGCTCGGGCGCGAGCTCGCGGGGTAGCGGGGCCGCGGGCGCGCGGCGGTGGACGACGGCGGCGCCCGCGCGGGGACGCCGACCGCGCGGCGGCCGGCGCCGCCGGCCGGCTACGGCCGGGCCGCGAACCGCTCGAGCAGGTCCACGTGCCCGGAGACGATCAGGATGTCGCGGTGCGTGACCTTCGTGTCCGGCTGCGCGTACGTGAAGTCCTCGCCCGGGCTCTTGACGCCGACGACGGTGACGCCGTACTTCGAGCGGACCTGGGACTCGCCCAGCGTGAAGCCCTGGGTCTCCTTGGGCGGGTACATCTTGACGATCGCGAAGCCGTCGTCGAATTCGATGAAGTCCAGCATGCGCCCGCCGACCAGGTGCGCGGCGCGGACGCCGGCGTCCGCCTCCGGGTAGATCACGTGGTTCGCGCCGATGCGGGCGAGGATCTTGCCGTGGGAGGGCGTGATCGCCTTGACCCACAGGTGCTCGATGCCCAGGTCCACGAGGTTCACGGTGATCAGCACGCTGGACTCGATGGACGTGCCCACGCCGACGACGGCGGACGTGAACTCCTGGGCGCCGAGCTGGCGCAGGGCGTCGATGTTCGTGGCGTCGGCCGAGACGACGTGGGTCAGGGTGCCCGCCCACTTCTGCACCAGCTCGGCATTGCGTTCGATGGCGAGCACCTCGCGGCCCTGGCGCACCAGCTGCTCGGCGACCGCGGCGCCGAAGCGGCCGAGCCCGATCACGAGCACCGGGGCGTTGTGGTCGGGCGTGTTGTCAGCCAATGATCGGCCTTTCCTCGGGGAAGTGGAACAGCTGGTCGCGCTGGCGCATGCTCAGTGCGGCGGCCAGCGTCATGGTACCGACGCGGCCCATGAACATCGCCGCGCTGAGCACGTACTTGCCGGCCGGGGGCAGTTCGCCGCTGAGGTTGGAGCTCAGCCCGACGGTCGCGAACGCCGAGATGGACTCGAACACCACGCGGTCCAGCGGTTCGCCGCTGATGGCCAGGAGCAGGCCGCTGCTGACGCTGACGATGGTCGCGCCCAGCGCGACGACGGAGATCGCCACGCGCATCGCGCTCTCCGGGATGCGGCGCCCGAACGCCTTCACGTCCGCGTCGCCGCGCGCCTCGGCCACGATCGCGAGGAAGACGACGGCGACCGTCGTCACCTTGAGCCCGCCCGCGGTGGACGCGGAGCCGCCGCCGGCGAACATCAGCATGTCCGTCAGCAGCATGGTCTCCGGTTCCATGGCGTTCTGGTCCACGAGGTTGAACCCGCCCGAGCGCATCATGATCGACGCGAACACGGCGTTGAGGAGCTTGTCCCCGAAGCTCCGGCCCCCGATCGTCTCCGGGTTGGACCACTCGAGCAGGATCCACAGCAGCGAGCCGAGGAGCATGAGGATCGTGGTCGTTGCCAGGGTCAGCTTCGTGTGGAGCGACCACTTGCGCACATTCGCGCCGAACGTCACCAGGATCAGCAGGACCGGGAACCCGAAGGACCCGACGAAGACGCCGAGCATGAGCGGCACGAGGATCCACAGGTCGTGGCCGTAGGGGACGATCCCGTCGGAGTGCGGGGTGAAGCCGGCGTTGTTGAAGGCGGAGATCGCGTAGAAGACCCCGTGCCAGACCGCCTGCCCGAGCGGTTCGCCGAGGACCAGGAACCGGGGGATGAGGAGCACGGCCAGGGCGGCCTCGAACGCCACCGACGTGGAGATGACGATCCGCAGCAGCGTACCGACCTCGCCCAGGCGGCCCGTGTGCTGCGTGTTCAGGGACTGGGCGGCCAGCAGCTTGCCGCGGACGCCGAGCTTGCGGCTCACGGCGAGGGAGAGCAGCGAGGCGAGGGTCAGGACGCCGAGGCCGCCGATGAAGATGGCCACGAGGATCACGAACTGGCCGAAGAAGGACCAGTGGGTGGCCGTGGAGACGACGGTGAGGCCCGTGACGCAGACGGCGGAGACGGCCGTGAACAGGGCGTCGTGCAACGGGGTCACCTCGCCGTCGCGCGCCGAGACGGGCAGCATGAGCAGCGCGGTGAACACCGTGATCACCAGGCCGAAGACCGCGAGCGTCAGGCGGGCGGGGGAGGACGCGGCCAGGGCGTCGACGAAGTCGCGGACGGCCGTCAGGGACCGTCCGATCGGATGCGTAGGCGGCTGCGCCGCGGAGTGCTTCGTGGTGGCCATGCGATGGGGGCGGCGGCGGGGCCATCCCGGCGCCGTGTCCACAGTAAACCACCCGTCACGGCGCCCGTCTCCGTGCCGGGGGGTGTGGCCCGCGTCGCGTAGCCTGTACTGCGATGGGCACCCCGAACAACCCCACGCCGCCGGTGCAGGTGGCGTGGAGCGAAAGCATGATGGCCTACCGGTTCAGCGACAGCCATCCGATGCACCCTGCCCGGCTGGACCTGACCATGCGCCTGGCCCGGGGGCTGGGCGTCCTCGACCGGCCCGGGGTCGGCATGGTCGAGCCGGGCGTCGCGTCCGACGCGGAGCTGAACACCGTGCACGACGCCGACTACATCGCCGCGGTCCGGCACGCCAGCGACCACCCCGACGAGGCCAACGCGGAGCGCGGCCTCGGCACCGAGGACGACCCGCTGTTCCCGGGGATCCACGAGGCCAGCGCACGGCTCGCCTCCGGTTCGCTCCTGCTGGCCGAGGCCGTCGCCTCCGGCGAGGCCCTCCGGGGAGTGAACATCGGCGGCGGCATGCACCACGCCCGCCGGGACCGGGCGAGCGGGTTCTGCATCTACAACGACGCGGCCCTGGCGATCCAGCGCCTCCTCGACCGCGGCGTGGGCCGCGTGCTGTACATCGACGTGGACGCCCACCACGGCGACGGCACCGAGAGCGTCTTCTGGGACGACCCGCGCGTCATGACCGTCTCCCTGCACGAGTCCGGCCTGACGCTCTTCCCCGGGACCGGCTTCGCCAACGAGATCGGCGGCCCCGGCGCGCCCGGCTACGCCGTGAACGTCGCCGTGCCGGCCCACACCGGGGACGCCGCCTGGCTGCGGGCCTTCCACGCCGTCGTCCCCCAGATCGCACGCGCCTTCGCCCCCGAGGTGCTGGTGAGCCAGCACGGCTGCGACGGCCACCGCAACGACCCCCTGACCAACCTCTGCCTGAGCGTCGACGCCCAGCGCCAGAACGCGCTGGACATCGGCGGCCTGGCCGAGAACCTCTGCGGCGGGCGCTGGATCGCGACCGGGGGCGGCGGCTACGACATCACCGGGACCGTGCCGCGCACCTGGACGCACCTGCTCGCCGCCGCGACGGGACGGCCGCTGCCCCTGGCCACCCCGGTGCCGACCGACTGGCGCGAGCACGTGCGGGAGCGCTACGGCGCCACCATCCCCCACACCATGGGGGACGACGCCGACCTCTGGTGGCGGTCCTGGGAGGTGGGCTACGACCCGGCCGACGCCGTCGACCGCACGATCATGGCGACGCGCAAGGAGGTCTTCCCGCTGTTCGGGCTCGACCCCTGGTTCGACTAGGACCCGCCGCCCCGGCTCCATGCCGCGGCCGGCATATGCGGTTAGGGTGATGGGATGGGCAGTCCCGAGATCTTCCCCGTCCTCGCCGACGCCACGCGGCGGCGCATCATCGAGACCCTGTCCGGCGGCGACCGGGCCGTGGGGGATCTCGTCGAGTCCCTTGGCGTCAGCCAGCCGACCGTCTCCAAGCACCTGAAGGTCCTGCGCGACGCCGGCGTCGTGACCACGCGGGCCGACGGGCAGCGCCGGTTCTACGCCGTGGCACCGGGTCCGCTGACCGCGGCCGCCGACTGGCTGCGGGGCGTCGCCGAACCCGGGCACCCGGTGGGCGCGCCAGCCGTGGAGCCGGCGGGTGCCGCCGCCGTCGACGCCGCACCGGCCGCCGCCGTCGGGCCGGAACCCGCCCTCGTGCCGGAACCCGCCGCCCTTGCCGATCCGGCGCCGCCAGCCGCGGTCTTGCCGGAGCCCGCCACCCTTGCCGTTGACGCCGCGGCGCCGGCCGCCGTCGTGCCGGGACCCGCCGCGGGGTCCTCCGCGCCCGCGGCGCCGGCCGCAGGAACCGGGATTTCCGCCACGGAGACCGAGATTTCCACCACAGTGGACGCGGTGCCGGCGGTGGCCCGGTGGGCCCCGGACGAGGCGCCGGCGGAGGCCCCCGCCGCCCAGCTGGGACGCACGGTCGGCCGCACCGTCGAGCAGGTGACGGGCCGCGCACACGGGCTCCTGGAGCGCCTTCCGCGCCCGAAATTCGGGCGTCGCCGCTGACGGGGGCCGTTACGCGGCGCCCCGCGTTTGTGTCCGGGCGGTTTCGAACGGCGCACACGGCCGTGGCATTCTCGTGAGGTACCAGCGGGGTGTGTTCGCCATGCCCCGTGAGCATCCCCACCGCCGCAAGGAGAGCAACGTGGACCAGAAACTGGCGACCATCCGGGACGGGGTCTTCCACCGCAACCAGGGCGAGGCCGAGTTCCACCAGGCGGTGAACGAGGTCTTCGAGTCGCTGGATCCGGTCGTGAGCAAGCACCCCGAATACCTCGACGCGGGCATCCTCCAGCGCATGTGCGAGCCGGAGCGGCAGATCATCTTCCGGGTCCCGTGGACCGACGATGCCGGCCAGGTCCAGATCAACCGCGGCTTCCGCGTCGAGTTCAACTCCGCGCTCGGCCCGTACAAGGGCGGCCTGCGCTTCCACCCCTCCGTCTACCTGGGCATCATCAAGTTCCTGGGCTTCGAGCAGATCTTCAAGAACTCCCTGACCGGCATGCCGATCGGCGGCGGCAAGGGCGGCTCCGACTTCGACCCGCGCGGCAAGTCCGACGCGGAGGTCATGCGCTTCTGCCAGTCCTTCATGACCGAGCTCTACCGCCACATCGGCGAGTACACGGACGTCCCGGCCGGCGACATCGGCGTGGGCGGGCGCGAGATCGGCTACCTGTTCGGCCAGTACAAGCGCATCACGAACCGCTACGAGTCCGGCGTGCTGACCGGCAAGGGCATCTCCTGGGGCGGCTCGCTGGTCCGTCCGGAGGCCACCGGCTACGGGGCCGTCCTGTTCGCCCAGGAGATGCTGCGCACCCGCGGCACGAGCTTCGACGGCCAGACCGTCATCGTCTCCGGTTCCGGCAACGTGGCCCTGAACGCCATCGCGAAGGCCCAGTCCCTCGGGGCGACCGCGATCACCGCGTCCGATTCCTCCGGCTACATCGTCGACGAGGCCGGCATCGACATCGACCTGCTCCGCCAGATCAAGGAGGTCGAGCGCGGGCGCGTGTCCGAGTACGCGGAGCGCCGCGGCGCGTCCGTGAAGTACGTCGAGGGCGGCAACGTCTGGGACGTCGACGGCACCGTGGCCCTGCCCTGCGCGACGCAGAACGAGCTGGACCTGCCCCAGGCCCGGCGCCTCGTGGAGCGCGGCCTCCAGGCCGTGGCCGAGGGCGCCAACATGCCCTGCACGGCCAACGCCGTCAACATCTTCCAGGAGTCCGGCGTCCTGTTCGGCCCGGGCAAGGCCGCGAACGCCGGCGGCGTGGCGACCTCCGCGCTGGAGATGCAGCAGAACGCCAGCCGGGACGCCTGGAGCTTCGAGTACACGGAGCAGCGCCTGACCAACATCATGGTCGACATCCACGCGCGCTGCGCCGAGACCGCCGAGGAGTACGGCATGCCGGGGAACTACGTGGCGGGCGCCAACATCGCCGGCTTCGTCAAGGTCGCCGACGCGATGCTGGCCCTCGGCGTCGTCTAGGCCAGACCGCTTCCGCGACGGCCCGCCGGCTCCCCGCCGGCGGGCCGTTGCGTCGCGTGGGCGCTCTGCGACGATGGGCGCATGGATCCCATCGAGCACACCGCCATCGACCCGTCCGCGGCCTCCGAGGAGCAGGTCGACGAGTACCGCGCCCTGGCGGGTGACATCGCCTCCGGCGTCGGGGTCGTCGCCACGCGCCGCGGCCGGTTCGACGTCGCCGCCACCGTCACGGGGTTCCTCGACGTCTCCTACGACCCGCCCACCATGGTGGTGAGCCTGTACGCCGACGCGAGGATCGGCGAGGCCGTGGGCGCGGCGGAGCACTGGGCCCTGTCGCTGCTCTCCTCGTCCCACCGCGCGGCCGCCGCATGGCTGGCCAGCCCGTCGACGCCGCTTCCGGGGCTGCTCGCCACCGTGCCGCACGCTCGCACCCCAAATGCCGGCTGCGCCGTCGTCGACGGCTGCCTCGCCTGGTTCGAGCTGCGGACGACGGCGGTGCACCGCGCGGCCACGCACCTGCTCGTCGTCGGGGAGGTCGTGGCGATGGGCCGCGGGGACGGCGACCCGGACGACCCGCTGGTCCATTTCGCGCGCGGATACCGGCGTCTCGTCCGCTGAAGTCCCGGGTGGATACAGATTCGCGCTGGAGCCCTGCAGGCATTAGAGTTGGCAC
This sequence comes from Arthrobacter paludis, assembly GCF_056782315.1. Taxonomy (NCBI): domain Bacteria; kingdom Bacillati; phylum Actinomycetota; class Actinomycetes; order Micrococcales; family Micrococcaceae; genus Arthrobacter; species Arthrobacter paludis. The sequence goes on along the minus strand of NZ_JBXAEW010000001.1, from coordinate 21,714 downwards.
CCAGACGGCTTGGCCCGAGGTGGCAACAATGTGCGCCGTTCGTCGGTGGTTTTTGGTTGCCCAAGGCAGGAGAAGCACAGGATGGCTGACGCAAGGAACTTCGCAGACGCGCACTTCATGACGGTGGCCGAGGTGGCCGATGTCATGCGCGTGTCGAAGATGACCGTGTACCGGCTGGTGCACTCCGGGGACCTGCCCGCGATGCGCTTCGGGCGCTCGTACCGGATCCCGGAGACGGCCGTCGAGGACTACCTGCGCACCGCCCGGACGGACGGGGCGTCGGAGACCGCCTGACGGGAACGCCCGGGAAGTGTCCCGGACCGGGTACCCTGTTAAGTAACGTTTAATGTCCGCGTTGGTTGCTCTCCGTTGCCCCGCGGCCGGAACGCGCACCACTACCGAGCGAATTCGAGGTACCACTATGGGCTCTGTCATCAAGAAGCGCCGCAAGCGCATGGCGAAGAAGAAGCACCGCAAGCTGCTTCGCAAGACGCGCCACCAGCGCCGCAACAAGAAGTAGGTCCCTTCGGACCGCGACGGCGGGCCGCCCCCTTCCCGGGGCGGCCCGCCGTCGGCGTTTCCGCGCCACGCGGCCCCGCGCCCCCCGGGCGGTCCGCCGCCACCGTCGCCATTTGGCAGCTGGGAGCGCCGCGGCGGTACCTTGGGAGGCATGGAACCGGACCCCGCCCCGCCGCGCGTCGAACTGCTGACCCGACGGGGATGCCACCTCTGCGCGGACGCGCGCGCCACCGTGGCGGAGGTCGCCGGCCGGCTCGGGGTGGCCTGGACGGAGCGGGACATCGACACCGACCCGGAGCTCGTGGCCCGGCACGCGGAGGACGTCCCGGTGCTCTACGTCGACGGCGTCCCCCGCGATTTCTGGGTCATCGACCCCCGGCGGCTGGAACGGCTCCTCGGGTGAACGGTGCCGACCGCCAGCTCCCCGAGGCGACGCTCGGGCGGCTGACCCTCTACCTCCGTGCCCTGCAGGCCCTCGAGGCCGCGGGCACCGACACGGTCTCGTCGGAGGCCCTGTCGGCGGCGGCCGGCGTGAACCCGCCGATCGTGCGCAAGGACCTTTCCCAGCTGGGCTCGTTTGGCCGGCGCGGCGTCGGCTACGACGTCCCCGGCCTGGCGGCGACCATCGGCCGCTCGCTGGGGCTCGACCGCCAGTGGCGGGTGGCGCTGTTCGGCGCCGGCAACCTCGGCCGCGCCCTGGCCGGCTACGCGGGGTTCCGCTCGAACGGGTTCTCCCTCGTCGCCCTGCTGGATGCGGCCCCGGGCCTGGTCGGCTGCCTCTTCGCCGACCTGCGCGTGGAGGACACGGGCGCCCTGGAGGACGTGCTGGCCCGCGAGCAGGCGAACATGGCGGTCCTGGCCGTGCCCGGCCACGCCGCCCAGGCGCTGTGCGACCGGATCGTGGCCGTCGGGGTGCGGAACATCCTGTCGTTCGCGCCCGTCGTGCTCCAGGTGCCCGACGGCGTGCGCGTGCGGCGCGTGGACATGGCCCGCGAGCTGCAGATCCTGGCGTACTACGCCGCGGGGGCGGGGCCGTCCTGACCCCGCCCCCGGCGGTTTGGCGTGCGGGAGGCCCCGCTCAGTAGCGGCTGGCTTTCTTGGCGCGGATGTAGTCGCTCGCGGGGCGGCGCCACGCGAAGACGATCCCGGCGATGCCGAGCAGGATCACGACCAGGCTGATGGCCGAGTTGGTGTCCCCGACAAAGAGCCCGGCGATCGCGCTGAACAGGCCCAGCACCGACAGGGCCGCCAGGACGGTGCCCGTGATCCGGGCGCCGTTGCTCCCGCGCCGGATCCCGAAGGCGATCAGGGCGTAGACCGCGGCGAGCACGATGGTGACCACGAGGTAGACCGTCTTGAAGATGCCCACGAGCCCGTCGAGGTCGATGTTGGCCGCGTCGAGTTGCTCCTGGGACGTCGGGTCCAGGCGCACCGCCTCGTCGAGCATGGCCCGCAGCTCCGAGTCCGGCATCATCATGAACAGCAGGCCGCCGATGAGCGTCAGGATCCCGGCCGCAAGGATCAGCCAGTAGGAGGTCACGAGCTCGCGCGGCGGCGTCGCGGGGACGCCGCCGGGCCCGAATCCGCCGGTGCCCGGAACGGGCTGCTGGTAGCCGTACTGCCCCGACTGGCCGTAGTTCGGCTGCTGGCCGTACTGGCCAGAGGAGGGCGGCTGCCCCTGTCCATAGGGCGGGGGCTGCTGGCCGTACGGGCCACCCTGCCCGTACTGCCCTTGGCCGTACTGGCCACCCTGCCCGTACTGGCCGCCCTGCCCGTACTGGCCATACGGCGGCTGCTGTCCCTGGCCGTGCTGCCCGTTCGGCGGCTGCTGGTCCCGGGGCGGCTGCCCCTGGCCGTACTGTCGGGCGTCCTGGCCGGAGCCGTGGTGGCCGGGCGCCGGGGCCGGTCCGCCCTCCGGTCGGCCGTACTCGTCTGGGCGCGGCGGCGGCACCTGCCGGCCGCCCCCGTACGGCCGCGGTTCGCCGTCGCGGGGGCCGTGCGGGTCGTTCTCTGGGGTGCTCACGCTCGCTCCTGACTGTCGGATGCCGGTCTGCCTGCCCCCACGATAGCCGCGGGGCCGGGCGCCGCGGATCATCATCGGGGACGATCTTCGCCGACTTCCGGGAGGGCCTCCGGTGAGGCGTTTCACCGTCCCCGTTTAGGAGCACGGGCCCGGATTTGAGACACTGGATCCATGCCCACAGCCACCGTCCACCTCCTCCGCCATGGGGAGGTCCACAACCCGGACCGGGTGCTGTACGGGCGACTCGACGGTTTCCACCTCTCCGACCTCGGCCGCACCATGGCCGAGCGCGCCGCCCAGTACTTCGCGGCGCGCGCGGCGGAGGGCGCCAACATCGTGCGCGTCGTCGCCTCACCGCTCACGCGGGCCCAGGAGACGGCGGAGCCGACGGCGAAGGCGCTGGGACTGCGGATCGTGACCGAACCGCGGATCCTGGAGGCCACCAACCGCTTCGAGGGGCTTGCCGGGGTCCGTTCCGAGTTGCGCCGTCCGCGCCACTGGCCGTACCTCGTCAACCCGTTCCGGCCGTCCTGGGGGGAGCCCTACGGGGACCAGGTCGCCCGGATGATGGACGCCGTGCGCGAGCACCGCGACCTCGCCGTCGAAACCGGCGGCGAGGGGGCGGAGGCCGTGCTGGTGAGCCACCAGCTGCCCATCTGGGTGACCCGCCTGGCCGCGGAGAACCGCCGGCTCTGGCACGACCCGCGCAAGCGGCAATGCACTCTCGCCTCCGTGACCAGCCTGGACTTCGACGGGGACACCCTCGTTGCGGTCCGCTACGCCGAACCGTGCGCCGACCTTCTGGGCGGCGCCGCGAACCTCCCCGGAGCCTGAAAAGCATGCCCCTGACCGCCCCCCGGACGCCGTCCGACCCGACCCGTCGCGGCCTGCTCCGCGCCGCCGCGCTCGCCGCCGTCGCCGTCCCCCTGGCGGCGTGCTCCGCCGTCGAGGACCCCCTCGCCGCGCAGGCCCGGCAGGGCGACAACAAGAACTACATCGCCGGCGACGGCTCTGTGGAGGAGTACGCGCCCGAGAACCGCGGCGAGCCCGTCCAGGTCACGGGCACGCGGTACGACGGGGAGGCCGTGGACTCCGCCCAGTGGGCCGGCCGGGTCACCGTGCTGAACTTCTGGTACGCCGCATGCGCGCCCTGCCGCCTCGAGGCCCCCGACCTCGTGCGCCTGTCCAAGCAGTTCAAGGACGACGGCGTCGAGTTCCTCGGGATCAACGTGCGCGACGGCAAGGCCGCCGCCGAGGCGTTCGAGCGCACCTTCAACGTCCCCTACCCGTCACTGCCGGACAGCGACGGCCGGGTCCTGCTCGCCATGACCGACTACGTGCCGCCGCAGGCGGTGCCCACCACGCTCGTGCTGGACCGGCAGGCGCGCGTCGCCGCACGGATCCTCGGCGTCGCGGACCCGAGCACGCTCGAGACGCTGATCGCCGACTGCGTCGCCGAGTCTGCGTGAGCGCCGCCGTTCCCGCGGCCGCCGTCGCACTGGGCGCCGCCGCGAACCCCTTCGCCGAGATCGTCCAGGACGGCTCGATCCTGCTCGCCGCGCCCGTGGCCGTGCTCGCGGGCCTCGTCTCCTTCCTCTCGCCGTGCGTGCTGCCGCTCGTCCCCGGCTACCTGGGCTATGTCACCGGGCTGAGCGGCGTGGACCTGGCCGCGCAGCGGCGCGGGCGCATGGTTGCCGGGATCGGGCTGTTCGTGCTCGGCTTCACCGCCGTGTTCATGCTCGCCGGCGTGCTCTTCGCGCAGCTGTCCATCTGGATGCGGTTCCAGGGCGCCTGGGTGACGCAGCTCCTCGGCGTCGTCGTCGTGGTCCTCGGCATCGTGTTCATGGGCGGGTTCAGCCGCCTGCAGGGCGAGGCCCGCATCCACGCCCGGCCGCCGGCGGGCCTGTGGGGCGCCCCGGTCCTCGGCATGACGTTCGGCCTCGGCTGGGCCCCGTGCATCGGGCCGACCCTCGCCGCCGTCCTCGCCCTCGCCAGCGGCGCCAACCCGGACCCGGGGAAGGCCGGCCTGCTGACGTTCGCGTACTGCATCGGCCTGGGCCTTCCGTTCCTGCTCATCGCCGTCGGCCTGCGCCGCGGGATGGGCACGCTGGCCTTCTTCCGCCGCCACCAGCGCACCGTGATGCGCGCGGGCGGCATCCTGCTGATCGTCCTCGGGCTGCTCATGGCGAGCGGGCTCTGGGGGACCTGGGTCGCCCAGCTGCAGGACTGGTTCGCCAACGAGGTGAGGTTGCCGATCTGATGACCACGGACAAGACCACCACGCGGCCGCCCCGCGGGGACGGCAAGCCGCCGCGGAAGCGCGACGACGTCGCCGTCCCGGCGCTTGGCCCGCTCGGGATGCTCCGCTGGGCGTGGACGCAGCTCACCAGCATGCGCACGGCCCTGTTCCTGCTGCTGCTGCTCGCCGTCGCCGCGGTCCCGGGATCCCTGTTCCCGCAGCGCTCGGTCAATGCCGCCGCCGTCAACGACTACCTGGACACGCACCCCGCGGCCGGGGAGTGGCTCGACCGCGCGCAGATGTTCGACGTGTACTCGTCCGTCTGGTTCTCCGCGATCTACCTGCTCCTGTTCGTCTCGCTCGTCGGCTGCGTCCTGCCGCGCGCCAAGAAGCACTACCAGGCCATGCGGACGCCTCCGCCGCGCACACCCGTCCGGCTGAACCGGCTGCCCGAGCGCGGCGAGGTTGCGCTGGCCGACGAGGCCGACGGCGGACCGGCCACGGACGCCGCCGTCGCCCGCCTCGCCAAGGTGCTGCGCCAGCGCGGCTACCGCGCCGAGGCCCGCCCCGGGGACAGGGTGCCCTCCATCGGGGCCGAGCGCGGCTACGTGCGCGAGATCGGGAACCTGGTGTTCCACCTGTCCCTGGTCGGGATCCTCGTCTCCGTCGCCATCGGCGGCGCCTGGGGCTACAACGGGCAGCGGCTGCTCGTGGAGGACGAGTCGTTCGTGAACACGCTCGTCTCCTACGACGCCTTCACGCCCGGCACGGCGTTCCAGCCGGGCCAGCTCCACCCGTTCTCCCTGCAGCTGGAGGACTTCGACGTCGTCTACGACCGCGAGTCCAGCACCCACTTCGGCCAGCCCCTCGACTACACGGCCCGGTTCACGGTCCGCGAGGAGCCGGGCGCCGCGGGCCGCCAGGAGACCCTGAAGGTCAACCACCCGCTGCGCATCGGGGGATCGGACGTGTACCTGGTCGGCAACGGGTACGCCCCGGTTGTCACGGTCCGCGACGGCAACGGCGACATCGCCCACTCCGGGCCCGTTCCCGCCGTGCCGCAGGACTCCGTCATGACCTCGCTCATCGTCCTCAAGGTCCCGGACGCCGCCCCCGACCAGCTCGGCTTCGTCGGACTGCTGCTGCCGACCGCCGGCGTGGGCGCCAACGGCGTCGGCATCTCGCTGGACCCCGGCCCGGTCCTGCCGCAGCTGCAGCTCAACTCGTACTACGGGAACCTGGGCCTGGACGACGGCGACCCCCAGAACGTCTACGTCCTGGACACCGACCAGCTGACCGAACTCAACAGCCGCACGCTCGAATCCGGGGGACTGGTCGTCAACGCCGGCCAGACGGTGCAGCTGCCCGACGGCAAGGGGTCGATCACGTTCGAGGGCCTGAAACGCTACGTCGGCCTCGACATCCACCACGACCCGGGCAAGGCGCCCGTCGCGGTGTTCTCCGCCCTGGCCCTGCTGGGCCTCGGCGTCTCGCTCTTCGTCCCGCGCCGCCGGCTGTGGATCAAGGTCCACCCCGGACGCGACGGCGGCGGGCGTACCATCGAATACGGACTCCTGGCCCGCGGCGAGGACCCGCGGCTGGCCGCCGAGGCGGACCGGCTGCGCGAGCTGATCGCCCGCGAGTACCCCACCGGCGCGGACCGCGCCACCCAGACACCCTAGGGAGAGGCCCATGCCCACCATCAACGAGGAGCTCGGCGCCTTCAGCGACATGTTCATGCTGCTGGCCGCCATGGCCTACGCGGTCGCGTTCATCGCCTTCGCCTGGGACCTCGCGACCTCCAGCCAGACCATCCGCCGCCTCGAGGCGGGGGTCCTCGCCGAGGAGCGCGAGCTCGTCGGCGCCGGGGCGCCCGGCAAGCCCGGCCGCGGCGCCGGGCCCGGGGCCGGGCCGGCCCTGGTCGACGAGTCGATGGACTACACGGCGGGCTCGTCCACGCGCCGCCTGGCCCGCATCGCCGTGCTGCTGACGTGGCTGGCCGCAGCGGTGCACGCCATCGCCGTCGGCACCCGCGCCATCGCCGCCGCCCGCGTGCCGTGGGGCAACATGTACGAGTTCCTCACCACCGGAGCCCTGCTCGTGTCCGTGGTCTACCTGGTCGTGCTGCTGCGCAAGGACCTGCGCTTCATGGGCACGTTCGTCGTCGGTCTGGTCACCCTGATGCTGTGCGCGGCGACGATGGGGTTCCCGACCCCGGTGGCGCACCTGCAGCCGGCCCTGCAGAGCCCGTGGCTGATCATCCACGTCTCGATCGCCGTGCTGGCCTCCTCGCTGTTCACCATCACGTTCGCGATGGCCGTCCTGCAGCTGCTCCAGTCCGATCGGCAGAAGCGCCTTGCCGCCGGTGGCACCGACCGGCTGCCGTTCATGCGCCTGGTCCCCACGGCCGGGGCCCTGGAGAACTTCGCCTACCGCATCAACGCCGTCTCGTTCGTGCTGTGGACGTTCACCGTCATGGCCGGCGCCGTGTGGGCCGAGGCCGCCTGGGGCCGCTACTGGGGCTGGGACACCAAGGAGGTGTGGAGCTTCGTGATCTGGACCGTCTACGCCGGCTACCTGCACGCCCGCGCCACCCGCGGCTGGACCGGGACCCGGTCCGCGTGGCTGTCGATCATCGGCTACGGCTGCCTCGTCTTCAACTTCACGGTCGTGAACCTCTACTTCAACGGCCTGCACAGCTACGCCGGGGTGTAGCGGGGGCCGACCCGCGCACCGCGAGCAACGACGAAGGGCGCCGGCCAAGCCGGCGCCCTTCGTCGTGGGCGGGTGCGGGAGGAGCCCCGGGAGGCTACGCTCCGCGGGCCTCGCCGTCGTCCCCCTGCTGGGGCCGCGGCTCGTCGCCCGGCGTGGGGGACTGGCCTGGGCCGGGGGTCTGGCCGCGGGAGGGGCCTTCGTCGCCGTGGGACTCGCGCCGCCGGCGTTCCTCCTGGCGTGCCCGACGGCGCCGTTCGGCCTCCAGTGCGCGGAGGAACTCCGGGTTGTCGTCCGGGGCCACGGGCCCGCGCGTGGGACGGACACCGTCGGCGGCGGTTCCGGACCGGGGGCGGCCCAACCAGAACCAGAGCAGCGCGCCGACGAGCGGGAGCAGGACGATGGCCAGGATCCAGGCGGGCTTGGAGATGCTGCGCACCTCGGACCGGGGCGCGCGGATGCATTCGATGAGGGCGTACACGGTGACCGCCAGCGCCACGAGCCCCAAAAGCAGGAGGTTTCTGACCATGCCTCCATTCTAGGTTCCGCCCGGCCTCCGCGGGGCGCCCGTCCGCCGCGGGCGGACGTAGACTGGGACGGTGCGGTTTCTGATGTATTCCCTGTTGCGGCTGGCCCTGTTCCTCGTGGTCTTCCTGCCCCTCGCCCTGCTCGGCTGGAACGTCTGGCTGGCGGGTGCGGTTGGCCTGATCGTGGCGTTCTGCGTGACCTACCTGTTCTTCAACCGGCTGCGCCTGGGGGCCGCCGAGGACGTGCGTGGCTTCTTCGCGCGCCGCCGCCGCGGACCGGGCCGCGTGGAGGCCGAGGACGCGGCCGCCGAGGACGCCGCCCCGGAGAAGCGCGCGGACCAGCAGAAGCGCGCGGACCAGCAGTAGCGCCGGGCGGCGGGCACCTGGCCCCTCGTGGAAATGTTGGAGCGTAGTGGTTGCTAAGACCGCCTCATAGCAACCACTACGCTCCAAGATTTCGGCTGAGCAACCACTACGCTCCAGGATTCGGGGGCGCGGCCTCCGGACCGGACCGCCGGCCGTCCCGCCACGGTCGGCGGCCGCCGGCGGGCCCGCTACGCGCTGCGCAGCAGGACCGTGATGCCGACGCCCGCGGCGAAGAGCGCCGCATACGCCAGGCTCACGACGCCCGTCTGCTTGAGGACCGGGATGAGCGCCCCCGCCTCGCGGGCCTTGAGCATGGTCCACGACGGCGTGAGGCACAGCGGCGCGGCGAGCAGGACCAGCAGCAGCCACGGATGGGTCCCGGCCAGCAGCACGGGCAGCAGCAGCGCCAGGGCCAGCATCAGCACGTAGGAGACGCGGGCGGCGTCGTCGCCCAGCCGGACGGCCAGCGTCCGCTTCCCGGCCACCCGGTCCGTGGGGATGTCGCGGACGTTGTTGGCCATGAGCAGGGCCGTCGCCACGAGCCCGGTGCCGCACGCCCCGACCCAGGCGGGGGCCGTCAGCTGCAGCACCTGCGTGTAGGTGGTGCCCAGCGTGGCGACGAGCCCGAAGAAGAGGAACACGAACAGCTCGCCGAGTCCCAGGTACCCGTACGGGTTGCGGCCGCCCGTGTAGCCCCAGGCGGCGAAGATCGCGGCCACGCCCACGAGCACCAGCGGCCAGGCTTGGGAGATGAGGAGGAGGGCGGCCCCGGCGAGGGCCGCCGCGCCGAAGCACGCGAACGCCGCCGCCTTCACGCGGCCGGCCTTCGCGGCGCCCGACCCGGTCAGGCGCAGCGGCCCGACCCGGTGGTCGTCCGTGCCGCGCACGCCGTCGGAGTAGTCGTTGGCGTAGTTCACGCCGACCTGCAGCAACAGGGCGACGGCGGCGGCCAGCAGCGCGCGGCCCCAGAGGAGCTGGCCGGCCACCTCGAAGGCGGCCGCGGTGCCGACGACGACGGGGGCGACCGCCATGGGCAGGGTGCGCAGGCGTGCGCCTTCGAGCCATTGGGCGGCAGTGGCCACGGCGGGGTCCTTCCGGTCGGGGGCTGTCGGCGTCCCATTCTCTCCCCGCCCGTGCGCGGCGGGAAATCGGCGCGCTCCGGCCGGGGGCGGGAGCGCTAGTCGGGGCGGTCCGCCCCGTCGGGGCGGTGGGCGAGCAGGGCGGCCGCGGCGCGGCGGTCCGGCTTCCCGTTGGGCAGCAGCGGCAGCGCCCCCAGCCGGACCCAGCGCTTCGGGACCGCCGCCGCCCCGAGGCCGGAGCGGACGGCGGCGGCCAGGTCCGCCTCGTCGGCCTCGCCCACGACGGCGGCGGCCACGCACTGGCCCCACTCCGGGTCGGGAACCCCTACGACGAGGGCCTCCACGACGCCGGGCGCGGCCTCGAGGACGCGCTGCACGGCCCCGGCCGAGACCTTCACGCCGCCGGTGTTGACGACGTCGTCGGCGCGGCCGGAGACCTCGACGCGGCCGCCGCCGTCGACCGTCCCCAGGTCCTCGGTGCGGTACCAGCGGACGCCGTCGCCGTCGACCGCGAAGTGCGCGGCCGTCAGATCCGGGTCGCCGAGGTACCCCGACGCGACCACGTCTCCGCCCAGCCACAGGCGGCCGTCGACGGCGCGGGCCCGCACGCCGGGCAGCGGCTCGCCGTCGTACACGCAGCCGCCGCACGTCTCGCTCATCCCGTACGTCAGGTGCACCCGCAGCCCGTGCGCGAGGGCGGCCTGCCGCAGGGCGTCGGGGGCGCGGCCGCCGCCGAGGAGGATCGCGTCGAAGCGGCGCAGGGCCGCGAGCGTGCCTGGTGCGGCGTCGGCGAGCAGGCGCTGGAGCTGCGTGGGGACCAGCGAGGTGATCCGCACGGGCGCGTCCAGGGCGGCGGCGGCCTCGGTGAACGCGGCGGCCGTGAAGGGGGCGCCGGGCTCCAGCTCCACGGGCCGCGTCCCGGCGGCGATGGAGCGCGTGAGGACGGAGAGACCGGCGACGTAGTGCGTGGGCAGCGCCAGCAGCCACTGGCCCTCGAAGCCGAGGCGCTCCGCCGTCGCCCGCGCGCTCGCGGCGAGCGCGGCGACGGGCAGCGCCGTGCGCTTCGGGGTTCCGGTGGAGCCCGAGGTGCGGACGACGGCGGCGGTCCCCGCCGGGGCGTCGGGGGCTGGGACGATCCGGACGCCGCCGTCGTCCCCGGGAATGGGCTCGGCGGCGGGGCCCGAGCCCCGCATCGCCGCGTCGAGGGCCGCCAGCAGCTCCGCGCTGTCCCGGGCCACGGCTAGAAGTAGTAGGGGTGGGAGGACCAGTCGGGGTCGCGCTTCTGCAGGAACGCGTCGCGGCCCTCGACGGCCTCGTCGGTCATGTAGGCCAGGCGGGTCGCCTCGCCGGCGAAGACCTGCTGGCCGGCCAGGCCGTCGTCCGCGAGGTTGAACGCGAACTTGAGCATGCGGATGGCCTGCGGGGACTGGCGGGCGATGTCCGCCGCGTACTCGAGGGCGACCTCCTCGAGCCGCTCGTGGTCCACGGCCTCGTTGACGGCGCCCAGGGCGACCATGTCTTCGGCGGAGTGCTCGCGCGCGAGGAAGAAGATAGCTCGGGCGTTCTTCTGGCCCACCTGGCGGGCCAGCAGCGCGGACCCGTAGCCGGCGTCGAAGGAGCCGACGGTCGCGTCGGTCTGCTTGAACTTGCCGTGCTGGCGGGAGGCGATGGTCAGGTCGGAGACGACGTGGAGGCTGTGCCCGCCGCCGGCCGCCCACCCGTTGACGACGGCGATGACCACCTTCGGCATGGTCCGCATGAGCCGCTGGACCTCGAGGATGTGGAGGCGGCCGGCCCGGGCGGGGTCGATGGTCTCCGCCGTCTCGCCCTCGGCGTAGCGGTAGCCGTCGCGGCCGCGGATGCGCTGGTCCCCGCCGGAGCAGAAGGAGTGGCCGCCGTCCTTGGGGGAGGGGCCGTTGCCCGTGAGCAGGACGGTGGCGACGTCGGAGGTCATGCGCGCGTGGTCCAGGGCGCGGTAGAGCTCGTCGACGGTGCCCGGGCGGAAGGCGTTGCGGATCTCCGGGCGGTTGAAGGCGATGCGCACGGTCGGCAGGTCCCGGACGACGGCGCCGCCGGCGTCGCGCTCGACCTGCCGGTGGTAGGTGAGGTCCTGGAAGTCGAAGCCGTCGACCTCCCGCCACCGGGCGGGGTCGAACGTGTCGGAAACCTTGGGGGGCAGCGCTGCGGTACTCACCCGATGGAGTCTAGCCCCCGGGCGTGGCCGGCCCCGGTCAGAGGAGGCAGAACTCGTTGCCCTCGGGGTCGGCCATCGTGGACCACACGAAGGGCCCCTGGCGGCCCTCCCAGAGGAACGTCGCGCCCCGCCGCTCGAGGGCCTGCCGGGCCGCGTCGCGGTCCCCGACGGGGACGTCCCAGTGCACCCGGTTCTTGACGGTCTTGGGCTCCGGGACCACCTGGAACAGGATGCGCTGCGCCGGGTCGGGGCCGTCGTCGCCGTCGGGCCGGATCGCGGCCCCCACGGACCAGACGAGGCGGCCGCGGAAGACGCGCGTGTCGTCCTCGGTCGCGTGGCCCTCGGCCACCATCCGGCGGATGAAGTCCTCGTCCGTCTCCTCGACCGTCCAGCCGAGGGTCTCGGCCCACCAGACGGCCTGCTCGTGGGGGTCCCGGGCGTCGACCACCAGGTGCACGTTGAGTCCCATGGGGGACAGGGTAGGGCGGCGGCGCGGCCTCCGGTAGGGGATGGGGCGCTTCTGCGCGGGACGCGGCCGGGGACGCGCCGCGCGCCCTCCTCCCGGTGCGCCCGGCGACGTGGTGCGTGGCCTCCTCCAGGGGCGCCCGGCGACGTGGTGCGTGGCCTCCTCCAGGGGCGCCCGGGCGCCTCCTCCCGGTGCTCCGGGGCGCCTCCTCCCGGGGCGCCCGGCGACGTGTTGCGTGGTCTCCTCCAAGAGCGCCCGGCCACGTGGTGCGTGCCCCCGAGACGGCACGCATCCCGCCCTCCACAGAGTCGTGGCACCACTGTGTTCGAGGCAGCTTTTCCCCATTCGTCGATGTGTTCCCCCAACTGTCGGGGGCTGCGGGAAGAATCGGAGGCATGGGACAGGGACACGAGGTCGTGCGGATCCAGGGCTGGGAGCTGGTGCGGTTGGGCTCCCCGGTCTCGGCCGAGGCACGGCTGGAGTGGGCCGAGGCCTTGCGCCGGTGGGCCCAGTCCGAGTTCAACGAGGCCCTGGTCGATGTCCGGGCGGCCGCGGAGGAGCGGGCTGAACGAATCCTGGCCGTGGACTCGGCCCCGAGCGAGGGTATGGCGCGTTCCCGCTCGGTAGGCACTACCCTGACGCATGGTGGGGAGATGGCGGCGGCCCAGGTCGTGGCCCAAGTCGTGCAGGTCTCGCCGGACTCGGCGATCCGGATGATGCGTGAGAGCTATGCGGCCCTCTCGGACTGCCCGGAGGTGAACGCCGAGCTGGCCGCGGGGCGGTTGGGGATCGGGCACGCCCAAACGATCATGGCCCACGTGCGCCGGATCGAGCCCCGGCCCGTGGTCGTGGATCCGGACGCGGGTCTGGACCCCGTGGAGGTCGAAGTGTCCAAGGCCGCGGCGGCCGCCCGGGAGGGCGCGGACGTGGCGGCGGCGCGGAACCGGCTGGGGCGGGCGCTGTTGGCCTTCGCGTCCGGGAAGGCGCCCGGGCAGACGGCCGGCAAGGCCCGGGAGTTGCTCGAGCGCTACGATCCCGAGTCCTTCGGCAAGCGCAAGGACAAGGCCGTCAAGGACCGGTTCATCGCGTTCAGCCCGGCAGGGAACGGGATGTCGCGGTTCGAGGGGCTGCTCGAGTCCGGCAAGGCCGCCGCGATCGCCCGCAAGCTCGACGCCCACGCCGAGGTCCTGCTCAAGCACCCCGCCGATGGCGGCGACGACGACCGCGGCGACGAGGGCGGGGATGCAGGCGACGGCGGCACGGGAGACGGCGACGGCAGTACGGGTCATGGTGGCGGAGTAGGGGAGCCGCGGACGAAGGCCCAGATCCGCGTCGATGTCTTCACCGACACGATGCTGGCCGGGGCCCATGGATCCGGACTGGCCGAGGTGAGGCCCGAGGTGCTGATCATGATCCCCTCGACGGTCCTGCCCGGCACCCCGGGCAACCACACCAGCGAGGGCCCCTACGCGGCCGACGCATCCGCCGCGGGCGGGAGCGGGAGCCCCGAAACCGCACCCCCGGGGTCCGTGGAGCGTACGACTGCAGGTCCGGGGTCCGCGGCGCCCACGTCGTGTCGGGCGTCTGTGGAGCCCACGTCTGCAGGTCCGGCGCCCAGCGCCCCCACGTCCGCCGCCGCGGAGGCCGGGGAGGCCTCGGACTGGCTGCCGGGGGTCGAACTGGTCCCGGGGGCCGCGCTGCCGGAGGTTGAGGGTTTCGGAGCCGTCGGGTTGGACGAGGCCGCCCAGTTCATGGACGCCGCCTCCTGTTGGACGCGAGTGGTGGTGGATCCGATCCGGCAGGCGATCCTGTCCATGGGCCGGCGCTCGTACCGGCCCAATCGGGCCCAACGGCGGGCCGTGCGCCTTCGGCACCCGGTCTGCTCCAACGCGGGATGCACGCGCCGGGCTGCGGAACCGGACCACGCGATCGAGTGGCAGCACGGGGGCACGACGGACCTGGCGAACCTCGAGGGCCTCTGTAAGCGCTGCCACCGGCTGAAGTCCCTGGGCCTGATCGAGACCGAACTGCACGAGGACGGCTCCGTCACGGTCACGACGATCCTGGGAACGGCAGGCACCAGCGCTCCAGCGCCGTTGTGGCCCGCCTCCTGCTCGGAGGACGCGGCCGCGCCCGGGGTGCCGTACTCCCGCGGGGTCGAGGACGTCCCCGGAACCACGATGACGGTCCTGCCCCTCACAGCCGAGCTCATGGAGTCCCTGCTCCCCGACCTGGGGGAAGCGTCCCCGGATCCCTTCCCGGACGGACTGCCACCCGACCCCGAGCCGGGTCTGGGCGGCCCCGGCCCCAGCGGCTGGGACGGCCCGGGCAGGTGGTGGAGCGACCGGGAGCGGGGCGAGAGCTGGGACGACTGGGATGCGGACGGGCTGCCCAGCGAGGAGGAACGCCGGGCGGCCGTGCAGCTGCTCGTGGATTCCCTGGCGGCGGAGGCCGCGCTGTCCGAGGACTACGCTCCCGACACGCCCCCACGGCCCCCCGGAACGCGGGCCCGCCGTCGGGCACGCCCCCGGCTGCCGCGCCTAGGCACGCGGAACCCCGTTCCCACGGTCACCGGCGCCGCGCCCCGAGCCGCGGAACAGTCCGCCGCCAGCCGAGATGCCCGTGGCATTGACGACCCCAACGACGTTCCGCCCTTCTAGGGCACGGCGTCCGGCGGACAACGGCAGGCGGGAGATGCCGGGGAGCCCCCCGCATCGGACTGCCGAACGCGGACTGCGCGGACCCGGCGGGGACGCTAGCCGCCGGTGGGGGATGCGCTGCGGAGCGCGAACAGCGAAGCCGTCGCCGTCGCCAGCAGGCGCCCGGAGCCGTCCCGCACCTCGCCGTGCGACGTGGAGATGGAACGGCCGTGGTGCTGGACGGTGCCGACGGCGCTCACGGTCCCGGACTCGGCGGTCATGGGACGGATGAACCGGACGTGCAGATCCGTCGTGGTCCACAGCATCCCGGCCGGCCGCACCGTGTCGGCGGCGAGGCCCAGGGCCGAGTCGAGCAGGGTCGAGAGGAAACCCCCGTGGCCGGTCCCGATGGTGTTGAAGTGCTGCGGCTGGGGGAAGGTCTCCAGGGTCACGGTGCCCGCGTCCGCAGCCACCGTCCGGACGCCGAGCGCCTGCAGGAGCGGGGCCTCGGGGAGATCGCCGGCGATCACCGCCCGCAGGAAGTCCAAGCCCGAGCGGGAGGTGGCCTCGCTGCGCAGCGCGCGGGACTCGGCGTCGACGGAGAGGAGGGGGGTGCTGGATTCCATGACCGCCATCGTAGGCGGCGGTAGGGTGCGGCTATGGAATCGTTTCGCGCGCAGCAGGACGTCAACGCCACCGCCGACACCGTCTGGTCCGTGCTCGTCGACGGCGCCCACTACGGCTCGTGGGTTCCCGGCGTCACGGACGTCGAGGGCGACGTGGCGCATGGGCAGACGATCCGGTTGATCGGCGATGAGGGCCGCGACTCGAGCCTGCGGGTCACGGCCTCGCCGAACCGGCGCTTCCTGCGCTGGGACGACGACGCCCCACTGGGCATGTACAGCGACCGGCGCGACTTCGAGGTCGCCGAGACCGAATGGGGCTGCACGGTGGTGGTCACCCGGGAGCTCTCGGGCCCGCTGGAGGGGCTCCTCGGCCGCGCCGAGGAGGACCCCCAGGCCGCCACCGAGGCCCTCGTCCTGTCCCTCCGCAAGGAGGCGGAGTCCCGGGCGACGAACCCCCGCCCGCGGCCGGCCGCGGTCACCGAGGAGGAGCGCCTGCCGGGGGAGCCGCCGCGGGACTGAGCCGGACCGAGACGCCCCGGGCGCAGCGGGCGCGACGAGGGCGCCGGACGCGACGAGGCCGGAAGGCGCCGGGCACGGCGAGGGCGGCGGAGCCCCGGGCGATGCCCGCGGATCCGCCGCCCCGTGGTGGAGGGCCGGGCCGGCTACGCCTTCGAACCCTCGCCCGCCAGGATGCCGGTGTCGGCGGCGTCCGGGATCTCCTTGCCCCGCAGGGAGGCTCCCGCCGTTTCCGGCATGAACCTCACGGCGACGCAGCCGATCACGCAGCCGGCCATCATGTAGACGGCCGGGAACAGCACGAACCCGGTCCCGTTGATGGCGGCCTCGTTCACCATGGCGGCCGTGCCGCCGAACGCCGCCGTCGCGATGTTGTAGGTGATGGCGAAGCCGGCGAAGCGCACGTGCGAGGGGAACATGGCCGGGAACGTCGCCGTGATCGTCGCCAGCTGGGGGATGTACAGCAGGCCGAGGACGGCGAAGCCGACGATCGCCCACGCGAAGTGCAGGCCCATGAGCCAGAACATCGGGACCGCCAGCACGAACAGGCCGACCAGCGAGAAGTACCACATGGGCTTGCGGCCGACCCGGTCGGACAGGCCCCCGGCGAACGGGATGACCGCCATCATGGCGACCTCGCCGATCAGGATGACCGCCAGCGATGCCTCCGACGTCAGGCCGAGCTGGGTCTCGAGGTAGGTCGGCATGTAGCTCAGGAGCGTGTAGTTCACGAGGTTCAGGGCGATGACCAGGCCAGTCATGACCAGCATGGGCCGCCAGTACTGCCGCACGAGCGACTTCAGGTTCCCGCTCTGCTCGATCTCGCCGCGCTCCTCGAGCTCCTGGAACACGGGCGTGTCCTCGAGCTTGGAGCGCAGGTAGAGGCCGACCAGGCCCATGGGCAGGGCCAGCAGGAACGGGACGCGCCAGCCCCACGACATCATCGCGGCGTCGGACAGGACGAGCTCGAACAGGAGCATCACGGCGGTGCCGAGCGCGAAGCCGCCCAGCGTGCCGAACTCCAGGAAGGAGCCGAAGAAGCCGCGCTTGCGGTCCGGGGAGTACTCCGCCATGAACGTGGCGGCCCCGCCGTACTCGCCGCCGGTCGAGAAGCCCTGCACCATGCGCAGCAGGATCAGCAGGACTGGCGCCCAGATGCCGATCGTCTCGTGCGTGGGCAGGATGCCGATCGCGAAGGTCGCGCCGGACATGATGAGGATCGTGGCGGCCAGGACGGCCTTGCGGCCGAGCCGGTCCCCGAGCGGGCCCCAGACGAGGCCGCCGAGCGGCCGCACCAGGAACGAGATCGCGAACGTGGCCAGCGCGTAGATGGTCCCGCCCTCGGACGGGAAGAAGTGGGCGGTGATGTAGGTGACGGCGACGGCGTAGACGCCGTAGTCGAACCACTCGGTCATGTTGCCCATGGCGGACGCGGCGGTGGCCCTGCGGATTTCGCTGCGCCCCTCCGCCGTGTCGAGGTCCGGGCCGAGCTCGGGGCCGGCCGGGGCGGATGGGTGCTGGCTGTCTTCTTGCGGCATGAAGCCTCTCCAAGGTATTCAGCTGTGCGTCGACCGGATGCCCGGGCCGGCGCGCAGCGGACCCGGAGACGGTCCACGATCCGGGGAAACCCTCCCCGGAGTCGGTCAAGAACGAGAGGCTAGCCGTCACGGGGAACCGGGACCAAATAGTGTGAGCCGGGGCACGCGCGCGCGGGCCGCGCCGTGTGACGCGGTTGACCCGCCCCGCGTCGAGTGGGAATCTAATAGTGAACGAATGGTCGGTCAGTCCGCGCGTCCGTTTGGACCCCGCGCGCCCCGCCGCCTCAACGAAGGAGTTCCCATGCCCGAAGCATTCCTGGTGGGCGGTGCCCGCACCCCCGTCGGCCGCTACGGAGGCGCCCTGTCCTCCGTCCGCCCGGACGACCTGGCCGCCCTCACGGTCCGCTCCGCCGTCGAGCGCGCCGGCATCGATCCCGCCGCAGTCGACGAGGTCATCCTCGGCAACGCGAACGGGGCGGGCGAGGAGAACCGCAACGTCGCCCGCATGGCCTGGCTCCTGGCCGGCTTCCCCGACACCGTCCCGGGCATCACCGTGAACCGGCTCTGCGCCTCGGGCATGAGCGCGATCACGATGGCCACCCACATGGTCCAGGCCGGCGCGGCCGACCTCGTGGTCGCCGGCGGCGTCGAGTCCATGTCCCGCGCCCCCTGGGTCATGGAGAAGCCGGCCAAGCCGTTCGCCAAGCCCGGCGACGTCTTCGACACCTCCATCGGCTGGCGCTTCACGAATCCCGCGTTCCTCTCCGGCGAGTACTCCCGCGGCGGCAAGGCCACCTACTCCATGCCGGAGACCGCGGAGGAGGTCGCCCGCGTCTACGGCACGTCCCGCGAGGACTGCGACGCGTTCGCCGTGCGCTCCCACGAGCGCGCCCTCGCCGCCATCGAGGCCGGCCACTTCGCCGACGAGATCGTCCCGGTCACGGTCACCGGGCGCAAGGGCGCCCAGACCGTCGTCGACACGGACGAGGGCCCCCGCCCCGGCACCACGGCCGAGGTCCTCGCGGGCCTGCGCCCGGTCGTCAAGGGCGGCTCCGTCGTCACCGCCGGCAACGCCTCGACGCTCAACGACGGCGCGTCCGCGATCGTCGTCGCCTCCGAGGCGGCCATCGAGAAGTACGGGCTCGCCCCGCGGGCCCGCGTCCTCGGCGGCGCCTCGGCCGGCCTCGCCCCGGAGATCATGGGCATGGGCCCGGTCCCGTCCAGCCGCAAGGTCCTCGAGCGCACCGGCACCGCCGTCGCCGACCTGGGCGCCGTCGAGCTCAACGAGGCGTTCGCCTCGCAGTCGCTCGCGAGCATGCGCGAGCTGGGGCTGGACGCGGGCATCGTGAACAACGACGGCGGCGCCATCGCGCTGGGCCATCCGCTCGGGTCCTCGGGCTCCCGCCTCGTGATCACGCTCCTGGGCCGCCTCGAGCGCGAGGCCGGCGCGGGCGCGCGCGGCCTCGCGACGATGTGCGTGGGCGTCGGCCAGGGCTCCGCCCTGCTCGTGGAGTCCGTCTGATGGCGGCGGACGACGGCGGCGCCCCGGGCCTGGACGCCTCCGGGTTCGCGACCCTGCGGATCGAGGAGCGGGAGGACCGGCTGGTCGCCCGGTTGCACCGTCCCGAGGTGCGCAACGCGATCGACCAGACGATGGTCGAGGAGCTGCACGCGGTGTGCGCGCACCTGGAGCGGCACCCGAAGGTCCTGGTCCTGGCCGGCACGCCCGGCGACCCCGAGACCGGGGCGAAGGGCATCTTCGCGTCCGGCGCGGACATCGCGCAGCTGCGCGAGCGGCGGCGCGACGACGCCCTGGCGGGGATCAACTCCGGGATCTTCGACCGCATCGCGAAGCTGCCGATGCCCGTGATCGCCGCGCTGGACGGGTACGCCCTGGGCGGCGGGGCCGAACTGGCCTACGCCGCGGACTTCCGGATCGGGACCCCCGCCCTGCGCATGGGCAACCCCGAGGCGAACCTGGGGATCATGGCGGCGGCCGGGGCGACCTGGCGGCTGAAGGAGCTCGTGGGCGAGCCGCTGGCCAAGGAGATCCTGCTCGCCGGCAAGGTCCTCAAGGGCGAGGAGTGCCTGGCCGCGGGCCTGGTCACCGAGCTGGTCGAGCCCGGGTCGCTGCTGGAGGCCGCGCACGCGCTGGCCGACAGGATCGGCGCCCAGGACCCGCTGGCGGTCCGGATCTCCAAGGCCGTGTTCCACACCCCGCGGGAGGTCCATCCCGTGATCGACACCCTGGCCCAGGGCATGCTGTTCGAGTCCGAGGCCAAGTTCGAGCGCATGCAGGCGTTTCTCGACAGGAAGAAGAAGTAGATGGCTGAGACCACCACCCTGCCGGCGAAGGTCGGCGTCCTCGGCGGCGGGCGCATGGGCGCCGGGATCGCCCACGCCTTCCTCATCAACGGCGCCGACGTGCTCGTCGTCGAGCGCGACGAGGCGGCCGCGGAGGCGGCGCGCGAGCGCGTCGCGTCCTCGACCGCGAAGTCCCTGGAGCGCGGGGTCCTCGACGGGAACCTCGACGCCATCCTGGAGCGGCTGACCGTGTCCGTGGACTCCGGCGACTTCGCCGACCGCGGCCTGGTCGTCGAGGCCGTGCCGGAGGACTGGGACCTGAAGGTCGCCTCCCTGCGCGGGGTCGAGGAGCACCTGGCCGCCGACGCCGTGCTCGCCTCGAACACCTCGAGCCTGTCCGTGACCGGCCTGGCCGGCGAGCTGGGGCGGCCGGAGAACTTCCTGGGCCTGCACTTCTTCAACCCCGTCCCCGCCTCGACCCTGATCGAGGTCGTCATCGGCAAGCAGACCCGCCCGGAACTCGTCGACGCGGCGCGGGCGTGGACGCAGGCGCTCGGGAAGACCGCCGTCGTCGTCAACGACGCCCCCGGCTTCGCGTCCTCGCGCCTCGGCGTGGCCATCGCCCTGGAGGCGATGCGGATGGTCGATGAGGGCGTGGCCAGCCCCGAGGACATCGACAACGCCATGGTCCTGGGCTACAAGCACCCCACCGGCCCGCTGCGCACCACGGACATCGTGGGCCTGGACGTGCGCCTGGGCATCGCCGAGTACCTGGCCTCCACGCTCGGGCCCCGCTTCGAGCCGCCGGCCATCCTGCGCGAGAAGGTCGCCCGCGGCGAACTCGGCCGCAAGACCGGCCAGGGCTTCTTCGACTGGAGCTAGGTGTAGTTCCCAAGGACGTTGTGAACAGCGTGGCGTGATGTAAACGGCGAGGACCTCCGGTATCGATTTGGGTTACCACACTCATCTCGACCACCGGAGGTCCTCTTGCCCTACGTTACCCATGCCAACGCGGCCCTGTCCTTCCAGGCCAGGCTGAAGCTCGCTGTGCTGGTCGTCGAGCAGGGGTGGCCGTTGCGCCGGGCCGCTGAGCGGTTCCAGGTCTCGCCTTCCACGGCCAAGAAGTGGGCGGACCGGTACCGGGCCCGCGGCCAGGCGGGGCTGACCGACGCGGCATCCGTGCCGCGTCGCCAGCCCCGGCGCACCGCGCAGCGGACCGAGCGGCGGATCGTCGCGTTGCGGTTCAACCGACGGTGGGGACCGCACCGGATCGCCGGGCACCTGAACCTGCCCCGCTCCACGGTGTGGAAGGTGCTCAACCGGCTGCGGATGCCCCGGCTGGGCGCCCTGGACCAGGCCACGGGCCTGCCGGTGCGCCGCCCGGCACCGCGCCGCTACGAACACGACGAGCCCGGCAGCCTCATCCACGTCGACATCAAGAAACAGCCCCGGATCCCCGACGGTGGCGGGCACCGCGTCCACGGGCGCGGCTCGGCCCAGCACCGGGCCTCCAAGCGCCAACGCGCCGGCTACGCCTACCTGCACCACGCCGTGGATGACCATTCCCGGCTGGCCTACTCCGAGATACTCAACGACGAGCGCAAGGAGACCGCCGCCGGCTTCTGGCTGCGGGCCGTGGCGTTCTTCGCGGCCCACGGGATCGTGGTCAAGGCGGTGCTGACCGACAACGGCTCCTGCTACCGCTCCAAGGCCTTCAACCAGGCCCTGGGCCCGAACGTGAAGCACCGGTACACGCGCCCGTACCGGCCCCAGACCAACGGCAAGGTCGAGCGCTTCAACCGCACCCTCAATGCCGAGTGGGCCTACGCCCGCCCGTACCGCTCCGAGGCCGAGCGCGCCGCGGCCTACACGCAGTGGCTACACGACTACAATCACCACCGACCCCATTTCGGCATCGGCGGCAAGGCCCCCATCAGCCGCGTTCACAACGTCAGTGGGAACTACA